>NZ_CP080467.1:3640000-4012500 GCF_022674245.1 Alicyclobacillus acidoterrestris | reverse complement strand
ATTTGATAAGAAGAAAATGCTTCCGTTCGTTTTGGCGAGTGGGTTCATTGCAGACACGACATCGTTGCCACTCATCGTGAGTAACTTGGTGAACATCGTATCTGCCGACTATTTCGGTGTGGGGTTTATCCAATACGCTCTGCATATGATAGTACCCGATTTGTTCTCATTTGCAGCAGGTCTTATAATGCTCTATTTGTTCTTTCGAAACGATATTCCCAGTGAATATAACCCGAGTGACTTGCCGAATCCGACACAAGCCATTAAGCATGCGGGAATGTTTAAGGCGTCGTGGGTCATTCTCGTCGTGTTGCTGATTGGTTACATATTGACGGAGCTTCTTCATTTCCCTGTATCGGTTGTTGCGCTCGCGATTGCGCTGATTTTTCTAATTGCTGGGTCTAGCACGAAGACCATCACACCTTGGATCACCATTCAGTCCGCACCATGGGCTATTGTTGTCTTCTCGATTGGTATGTATGTGGTGGTTTATGGGCTTCGAAACGCAGGACTGACGAATTTGCTTGGTCACTTGCTCCAATGGTCGACGCATAGTGGGCTTTATGGTGGGACGTTGTTCACTGGGTTTATTACTGCGATTTTGTCGAGTGTAATGAATAATTTGCCGACGGTTATGATCGGTGCGCTAGCCATTCACTCCGCGAGTACCACAGGCGTCATGCGTGAAGCTATGATTTACGCGAATGTCATTGGCTGTGACCTTGGCCCGAAGATCACACCGATTGGCTCGCTAGCAACGCTTCTGTGGCTACATGTTTTGTCACAAAAGGGCGTCAAAATTAGTTGGGGTCAATATTTCAAGACGGGGATCATCCTTACCATTCCAACCCTGTTTGTAACGTTATCGGGTTTGTATCTGTGGGTTTCAATCATTCACTAACCTTGGAGGGGCAATGGTGAAAAAGGCATTGATTCATCTCTGTGAACGGAGAATTCGTCCCGTAGCCAAATGGTCGAAGGTGGAAATGGACAACTCCAATCGGTGGAAAGCGTTTCATTCTTGGGGCTGGGTACTCGCATTAAGTAGTCTTTTGTTATCGATTGATTCATATTGTTCGTTTCGCTTTTTCTACATATGGAATGTTTCGCCGTCTCGCCTTTTTCTAGTTTCTTTATCTGTTATAGCGTTCATTACCGGTTTATTGGGTCTCAAAAGCCACAGAAATAGAATGATAAGTGTATTCACCATTCTGTTGTCGCTAGGACTAATTTTCTCATTGTTACTCGCGATGACTTTTTTGAGAGTAACAAGAGTACAAACGCTACAGTCGCCTAATCACAATTACACAATCTCCTTTTACATGGTAGATACAGGGGCAGGTGTTTCGCCTATATCTATTGGCTATGTTGATGGACCCCTGTGGGTTAAAAGAAGATTTTATACTGCGGGGACAAAGGAAGCACCAAATCACATCACATGGAGAAACAATTCCACTATCCTGAAAATCAATGGCCACCAAGGCGTGTAGGAGGGCACACTGAACTAACCCCATCGGCGATGAGTTTATATGGATAATTATACCTATACCTCTTATGAATTCCTAAGCTGAATGCTTTATCTCAATTTCCAGACCAAGAGACTTAAGCTTTCGAATTGCTTGCTTGACGACTGCATCTTTCTTGCGTGTTTCGTAATAGGTGGGGCCGAGTTCAACGTAAGGCTGACGCCGTTTTAAGATGTAGTACACGATAGTCAAGATACTGTGTGCCACTGCAATTGCTGCCCGATTTTCCCTCGACGGGCTCCAATCCTGTGATACTGGGCAGACAAATAGGTTTGCTTCGTGATTGCCGCTGCACGAGCGGCCTCAACCAATGCCGTTCTTAGTTTTTGGTTCCCTTTGCGAGTTTTCCCCGATTTTCGTTTGCCTGCACTCTCGTTGTTCCCTGGAGCCAACCCCGCCCATGAGCACAAATGGGCAGCGGACGGAAATTGAGCCATATTTGTCCCAATCTCAGCAAGTAATTGTTCTGCTGTACGTCGCCCCACACCTGGGATGGTGTCAACCAACGCCAGCTCTTCCTCAAAAGGGAGCATACGTTCCTTAACCTCTTCATCCAATCGGGTAATCTCTTCATCTAGGTAATCGATGTGACGCAATTGTGCCGCCAGCATCATCCGTTGATGAGCCCCTACCAGCCCATGCAGTGCTTTTTGCAGATCAGCCTTTTTAGATTTCAATCGACCTTTCGCTAACTCGGACAATGCTTTGGGGTCTTCTTCTCCATGAATCATGGCTTCCAGTATTGCCCGTCCGGATTTCCCCAGTGTGTTACTGGCAACCGAAGACAACTTGATGTTGGCTCCCTCCAGCACCTTCTGAATTCGGTTCACCTCTCGTGATCGCTCATCAATGAGGCTACGGCGGTAGCGAATTAACTCTCGTAACTCACGCTGTTCACGGTTGGGGATATAGCTAGCTTGTAGCAATCCATGCCGCAGGAGCCCGGCAATCCATTCAGCATCTTTGACATCTGTCTTGCGGCCTGGAACGTTCTTCATATGCTTGGCGTTAACCACAAGCACGTCGAAATTCTCGGATTCGAGAAGATTATAGATTGGCTTCCAAAATGAAGCCGTACTTTCCATTGCTACATGAGTACACTCATGCTCCACCAACCAGTCAACCATCTCCAACAGATCCTCCGTCATGGTCGAAAATGTACGGATATCTTTGCCCTTGGGCGTTAAAGCACAAGCGACTACCATCTTCTTGTGAACATCTAGACCACAACAACGTTCATAGACTACATCCATGCAGATCCTTCCTGGCAACTGGTCATATTGAAGGGCTGGTGCAACGACCATTCTTGATCATTCTATCCTGCGTGCTTCCCGAGTCGGGAGCGACATTCTGTGGTGCACTAGGTCGTCGTAGTCAGTCTATTGAGCGGGCTCAAGGCACCAGAGTGGAACGACCTGCCTTCGCCAGCCACCAGAAAAATCATTCAACACAAGGCTATTTTCATCCTTCTGATGGTGCCGCCCCAGCGGCATGAAGGTCTATTGTCATAAATAATCACTCAATAAATCTAAAGCAGGGGCAGATTTACAACAATTAGTGTCACGATGGAGGTCCAACGAGTTATACCGCAATTTTACGGATGTACGCCTTAAACGAGACTGTCAGTGTAGCATGTAGCTTTCACGGTACAAGTGCTGTGAATGAAGGGAGCGTTATCTAATGGTATGTTGAAAGCGTTCAGTCGTTGAATTTGTTTTATACCTTAAAAGCACGATTTATAGTGGTTACACCCAACCATAACCGCAGTGTTTTCCGCAACTTAAAAATGCAGAAAAACGCGGCGCTCCGATATACCGCGTTATTTATATTTATGCAATTTGGTCAGCGTTTCCTTATGTCGTTAACGCACCCTTTTATTCAACAAGCAATGTTGGCACCGTCATTTCCAATGGCTGACCACAACGATTGTCGGCAAATGGAGCGTGTCATTGCCATGTTGATTATGCGTTGCTTGCCATCATCCGATTGTCAAGCTGTTTAAGAACAATAGGCCATGCCTGTTCGTGCTGATTCCTTGACTCCTCATCTGGGAAACCTGCGTGTGTCAGACGAAGGTGGGTGCCGTTGCTGTGGGGTTTAAGTTCAACCGTGACAACCGTTTCCGCTCCCTTAGTGCCTCCAGCCCCAGTAACCCACGTCAATTCAACGAGACGGTCACGTTCGAGTCTCAGAAATCGTCCATAATGAGGATGCCGCTTTCCCTCAAACTGCGTCTCGAAGAAGAAAACTGTATTGACTTTACCTTGCATTATCACCGACCCAGGAGCAGCGAACCAACGGTCAAACTGCTCTGTCCATGCTCGGAAAAGCACTTCAGGAGACGATTCCATTAGCCGCTCAACCGTTAGATGATATGGTCGCGACGAAATGTCAGGTACAGATATAGGTGTTGTCATTTTTATCTACAATCCTTTTCGTTTAGGTGTTCCACTAAAAATGTAACAGACTCTATGGGCTTATTGAATATTTCTGCCCGTTAGTGCAACATGAACGGCAAGTCTAATAAATCACTAAGCCTCCCGTAGCATGGTGCTACGACAGTATTTTCGCCATTTAATATTCATCCACATATGTGCCGTCCACAAGTAAGGAGTCTTTGGCAGTTCCCTCTACAATAAAGTCCATTTTCTTGTAAAGGGCAAGACCGTTCTCATTATGTGTCATCACCGTTAACTCAAGACGGTGGATGCCTACCTGTCTTGCCCACCTGTCTGCTTCGGTGAACAATGCCGTTCCTATCCCCTTGCCAGTGAATTTCTGTAGAATGCCCACGACGATATGAACCTTGTGACGATTTCTCCGGAACTCTCCACCAAATGCACCCAAGTGGCCTACAAGTTCCTTTTCATGTTCTGCGACAAAAATCATGCTGTTTCCGCTGGCTAACAGAGACTGAATCCGATTCTTTTGTTGGTCATCATCGATTGTACGTTCATCCGGCTCCAGCATCATGAATTTTGTTTCCTGATCAAGTTGTTTACACAAAGCGAGATAATTATCTGAATCATCTTCGGTTATTTGCCGAATTCGTATCACTGTATATGTTCACCTCATTCCAAGTCCAATAAGGTCTTTTCTGTGACCTGGGCAGCAGACTTCAACCCACCGCTTGTTGACCATAACTGCCCCTTAGTTCAATAAGTGTAGCACATGGACAGCGTATGAATATACAATGTCAATGTATAAACGACCGCCGCGTTTTTCTGCAAATTAGAACCGCGGAAAACACCGCAGTCGGAAAGATGGACGAGTAAGGAATAGGCATACTTAAATTCCGTTGATGAAATATAGTTCAACGGAATTTAAGTATTGCAGCCTAAGTTACTATTCAATCTTATTTAATATTAACGAATTCAAGGTTTGTTAGTTTCGCAAAATCCTCTATTTGTTCGGCTGTTACGGCGAAGGAGAACACGGTATGGTGACCGCCGCCGTTTTCAATCCATTTGCGGACCCCTTCGTAAAATCCTGATTTTGGTGTCCAAATCTGTCGTGCTACAGGAAGGTTTGGTGCTGGTTCAGATGGTCTTTTACCCTCCACCTCGTACATGATTAGTTTGAAGTGATCTCCAAAGTCAGAAATAGTTAAGTTAATTGCATCTCCATCCGATCCGTCAAAAACAAGGCGTGCCGGATCCTCACGGTCACCTATGCCTAATGGGTGAACCTCCACTCTGATTTTGGAGCTTGCCAAAGTTGGATCAACCTCAAGCATATGTGCCCCTAGAATTTCCTCGCGGCCTTTGCTTAAGTTGTACGTGTAATCTTCCATAAAGCCAGTTTTTTTGTTATGCGCCATAATTTTAACCAAGCGGTCGAGGGCTGCAGTTTTCCAGTCTCCTTCTCCGGCAAAACCATATCCCTCTGCATTCAGCCTTTGAACTGCCATGCCAGGGAGCTGTTTCATGCCCCAAAGGTCTTCAAAGTTGGTAGTGAAGGCCGAATATCCGCCTCGCGTGAGGAACTTGCGCAAGGCAATTTCAATTTTAATCTGTTCTTTAACATGATCATCAAAATACTGAGGATCGTTTCTTCCAATTACAAACTCATATTGATCTTTGCACTCTGCGTAAGTTGCTTCAATTTCTTGATTTGTAACTTGGTTCATTTCAGCAACAAGATCGCCAATGCCGTAGTAATCAACGGTCCAACCGAACTGGATCTGTGCTGCAATTTTATCTCCGTCCGTTACTGCGACATTGCGCATGTTATCCCCGAATCTCGCCACTTTAATATTGAAACTTTCGTTGTAGGCTACTGCAACATCCATCCATCTGCCGATTTGGCTGTGGACATTCTCATCTTTCCAGTGACCGACAACGATTTTATTATTTTTATTTAATCTCGCATTGATAAATCCATACTCACGGTCACCATGGGCGCTTTGGTGCAGGTTCATGTAATCCATATCAATGGTGTCCCATGGAATATGGTCAAGAAATTGTGTGGTCAGATGGAGAAGTGGTTTTTGTAATAGTATCGTTCCTCTGATCCAGTTTTTTGCGGGAGAAAATGTGTGCATCCAGGTGATTACGCCCGCGACGTCATCGTTATAGTTTGCTTCTTTCATAATCTGGGTAATGCTATCAGCGGTTGTAGCCACTGCTTTAAAGATGATTGGATAAGGTAAATGCCCGCTTTTATTCAATTCGTCAATTATTTTCACGGTATTGTCTTTGACTGCGTCCAGTGTTTCTTTGCCGTATAGATGCTGACTGCCAACTACAAACCAGAACTCGTAATCTTTTATCTTTAGCATTTACTATTCTCCTTAAGCGATAATGATCAATTAGTTCATATTTTTCTGTCCGTAATAAGCGTTGCTACCATGCTTCCTCAGGAAGTGCTTATCGAGAAGACTTTGGTCTATATCAATATGATGTGGGTTCAGTTGCAGCGAGTGATAGGCCATCTTTGCGACTTCCTCTAACACGACCGCATTGTGTACGGCCTCATGGGCAGATTTTCCCCATGTAAAAGGACCATGGTCATTAACGAGTACGGCTGGAATCTGATCAGGGTTAATTCGACGTTTCTCAAAGGTCTCTACTATGACATTTCCGGTTTGTTTTTCATACTCATGGATGATTTCCTCTGCTTTCATAAGTCTCGAGACGGGGATCGGACCGTAAAATGTATCGGCATGTGTTGTACCTGCTGCAGGAATATCAAGGCCTGCCTGAGCAAATGCAACAGCCCAAGGAGAATGCGTATGAACGATTCCTCGAATGTTGAGAAAATGCTTGTAGAGGACACAGTGCGTAGGTGTATCGCTTGACGGATTCAAATCGCCCTCCACGATATTTCCGTCCAGATCGACAACCACCATTTTCTCGGGGGACAATGTGTCGTAGTCGACACCACTTGGCTTAATTACAAGTAGGTTAGTTTCACGATCGATTCCGCTTACATTTCCCCACGTGAAGGTCACCAAATTATATTGTGGCAACAACATGTTTGCTTCGTATACTTGCCTTTTTAAATCTTCTAACATCACGGGATCCTTCCTTTGATATGAAGTCATTCTGCAGAGTAATTAATTGGATTGATATTTTACGTATTAATATTCAAGTATTAACCGCTTACAGGAGGAATGCTATAACTTTTATCCGTATAAGTCAATGATAATTTAAAGTCATATGGATAAATAAAGTGGGTTGTTTATTTTGTTGAATATATGATGGTATTAGGCTCATATGCTTTTAATGTCGCTGCTCCTTGTTGTACGTGTTTGTAAGCCGCTAAACGTTGCCTAAATGGGTAAGAAAGGCGATGGATTGTGGGTGTGAACAGGTGAATCATTATAATCCATCGAGTATGCGGTTTGAATTTAAAATCATACGGACGACCTATCTTTCGTGATTGATTTATATGGACAAATGTGTTACATTTCGCTTTGAAAACGCTTTTAATTCCGTTTGGTGTAAGCGCGAACAAAGGGGGCGGCCGAGGCCATTCATATTTTTGCGTGTGAAATTCCTATGTAGAGAAAGTGTTAAGTTGAGGAGGGAACTGAAATGGTTGATGAAAAGAAGATTCCGAGCGGCTTTATTTATTTTTTTGGGGCGTTTGGCGGCATTCTTTTTGGCTACGACATAGGCGTTATGACGGGTGCTTTGCCTTTTCTAGAACGTGATTGGAATCTCCAAAACAGCGCTGGAGTTATTGGGTGGATTACTTCCGCGGTTATGTTTGGGGCTATTTTTGGAGGGGCTTTGGCCGGGCAACTTTCTGATCGCTTAGGGCGACGCAAAACAATTTTAATATCCGCCTTAATTTTCGTCGTTGGATCAGTTCTATCAGGGATAGCCCCTCATGATGGGCAAGGCTATTTGATTGCAGTTCGAATTTTATTAGGATTAGCCGTTGGTGCAGCTTCAGCGCTAGTTCCAGCTTACATGTCAGAAATGGCACCTGCACGCTTGCGCGGACGTTTGTCCGGTATCAATCAAACAATGATTGTTTCTGGGATGCTGCTTTCGTATATTGTCGACTTTTTACTGAAAGATTTACCTGAAACAACTGGGTGGCGGTTGATGCTTAGTTTGGCAGCGGTGCCTGCTTTGGTTTTATTTTTTGGAGTATTGCGGTTACCTGAATCGCCGCGTTTTTTGATAAAAAACAATAGACTTGATGAAGCGCGTAAGGTGTTAAGCTACATTCGCTCCACTAACGAAGAAATTAATGTGGAAATCACACAAATTCAAGAGGCCGCCAAAGCCGAGGCTAGAGCAAATCAAAAAACAGCATGGGGCACGTTGCTCAGTGGTAAATATCGCTATTTATTAATTGCTGGAGTGGGTGTAGCGGCCTTTCAACAATTCCAAGGTGCTAATGCAATTTTCTATTACATTCCTTTAATTGTGCAAAAAGCAACAGGGCACGCGGCGAGTTCGGCGCTGATGTGGCCAATTATTCAAGGGGTTATTCTCGTGGCAGGTTCATTGGTGTTCATCATGATCGCTGATAAATTTAATCGTCGTACTCTATTGACGGTAGGCGGCACTATTATGGGGTTATCCTTTATTTTGCCTGCAATATTGAATGTATTAATTCCGAATGCGAATCCCATGATGATCGTTGCTTTCTTGTGTATCTACGTAGCACTTTACTCATTCACGTGGGCTCCTATTACTTGGGTCATAGTCGGTGAAATTTTCCCACTGGTCATTCGTGGACGTGCGTCAGGATTAGCCTCATCATTTAACTGGATTGGCTCTTTCTTGGTCGGATTGTTGTTTCCAATTATGACTGCTTCAATGTCTCAAGAATTTGTTTTTGCAATATTCGGAGTTATTTGCTTGCTTGGAGTTTTATTCATACGCATATGTGTTCCTGAAACTCGCGGACATACCTTGGAGGAAATTGAAAAAATTCGAGGAAAGAGCGCGGGGGGGAAATTAAATGAACTTAATAGAAACGTCTAAGGCAATTCAACAAGGGAATGTTTCATTAGGCATCGAATTGGGATCAACGCGCATTAAAGCCGTATTGATAACGGATGACTTTCATATGATAGCTTCTGGAAGCTATGTTTGGGAGAATAAATTTGAAAATGGGATTTGGACTTACTCATTAGATGAGGTCTGGAGCGGAATTCAAAGAAGTTATGCGCAAATTGCAGCTGATGTTCAAGGCAAGTACCACATGGGTTTGAAAAAAATCAGTGCCATTGGTGTAAGCGCTATGATGCATGGATATTTGGCATTTTCGAAGAATGGTACTTTGTTAACGCCTTTTAGAACATGGCGCAATAATATTGCCGAACAGGCTGCTGATGAGTTGACGGATCTGTTTAACTTTAACATTCCACAAAGATGGAGTATTGCACATCTGTATCAGGCAATTTTAAATAAAGAATTGCATGTAAATGACATTGGTTTTATCACCACTTTAGCTGGTTATGTACATTGGAAATTATCTGGGCAAAGGGTTTTAGGAATTGGAGATGCATCGGGTGTTTTCCCAATTGACGAAGTTACTGGAACTTACGCTGCGGATTTTCTAGACAAATTTGAAAGTATGGAGAATGTGGCGCAATACCAATGGAGTATTCGGGATATCTTGCCGAAAGTTTTACGAGCCGGTGAATATGCAGGAAGGCTGACTCGGGAAGGAGCTAAATTATTAGATGTTCATGGCGTTCTCCAAGAAGGCAGCTTAATGGCTCCCCCAGAAGGGGACGCCGGTACGGGTATGGTTAGTACGAATTGTGTTCGTAAACGAACTGGAAATATATCAGTTGGAACTTCTGCTTTTTCAATGGTTGTGCTTGATAAGCCATTGAAAAAAGTCTACAGAGATATTGATATTGTCACTACCCCAAGCGGTGCGCCTGTGGCGATGGTTCATATCAATAATTGTTCATCTGATATCAATGCGTGGGCAAATATATTCAAAGAATTTGCAGAGCGCCTGGGTATAGATCTGAAAGCGGATCGTTTATATGAAACATTATTTTTATCTACTATGAAAGCTGATCCTGATGCAGGTGGATTAATCAATTACAGCTATTTGTCGGGCGAAAACATTACCAAAATGCCTGCTGGGCGCCCGCTTTTTGTCAGACATCCTAGTAGTTCCTTTACATTAGGCAATTTTGTTCAAACACAGTTGTACGCTGCATTTGCTCCACTTAAAATTGGAATGGACATTTTGAAAAATGAGGAACAGATTGAGACAGATGTGTTGATTGCTCAAGGTGGTCTATTTAAGACACAAGTGATTGGACAGCAAATTTTGGCCAATGCATTAAATACACCGATTACTGTTATGAGTACAGCTGGTGAAGGTGGCGCTTGGGGCATGGCAGTATTAGCTGTCTATTCCAAATACGGAAGTGAGCGTGTCAGTTTGGAGGACTTTTTGGATCAAGAGGTGTTTACTGACCCGGGTAGTGTGACCTTAAATCCAGATCCTGAAGGCGTTTCGGGATATGAACAGTTTATAAAAAAATACCAGGATGGTTTGCCGATTGAGTTTATGGCAATTAAGTCCATTTCATAATACCAGAAGCTTGTGATTACGAGTATAAAACCGTAACGAGATTAGACAAAAAGTCAACGTGACAATGGATTAAAAGGGCCTAGCCCGTGTCGGATAAATGCAAGTTGACACGGGACAGGGCTCTTTTATTCATAAGACGTGAAGGCCTACCGCAACCGCGGTTTCTGGTACAATTGTAGTATTATCAACCTTGAATCTGCAGAGGATGGTTATTTAATAGGACGTCCAATCAAAATCCGTTGATGAATGAAGCTCGAGTTATTCTCGCGTTATTATTATAATAATCATTGTTTCTTAAACTAACGAATTAAGGGAAATCACATGACCAAAAAGTACGAGCGAATTAAGCAAGATATTACAGAGAAAATCCTTTCGGAAGTATATAAAGTGAACGAGAAGTTGCCGACAGAATCGGAACTCATGGAGATGTATCAAGTGAGTCGATTCACGGTTAGACATGCGATTGGTGAACTGGAGAAAGAGAATTTTGTTTACCGGATTCAAGGTGGAGGGATGTTCGTAAACGATTGGAAGGACAAACCTCGACCGAACATTCAAAATAAGACAATTGGTCTGATTACAACCCATATAGCAGATTATATTTTCCCTAATATTATCGCGGGAATTGACAACTACATATCCAATTATGGGTACTCCGTTTTGATTGCCAATACACAAAACAATCCGGAGAAGGAGCGAAAAAGCTTAACGAACTTGTTGTCGAATAAGTTGTCGGGATTAATCATTGAGCCAACCAGAAGTGCTTTGAATAACGACAATAAAAGCATTTACGACAATATTAAATCGATGGGTATCCCTATGCTGTTCATTAATGCTATCTATGATGGTTTGGATATTCCTTATTTAGTAATGGATGATGTCAAGGTTGGAGAAATGGCTACAAACACCTTGATTTCCCAGGGGCATAAACAAATTGTTGGTATATTTAAGGTGGATGATAAACAGGGAATTCATCGTATGAATGGTTACATTAAAGCCTTTCAGGACCACCCTGAGATCTCAAATATGGGTGAAATTATGATGTACCAGACTGAAGAGAATAAGATCAACTTATTTAAAAAACTGTACACAATTCTGGCGCGGCCCAAGTTTGCTCCAACTGCAATCGTTTGCTACAACGATCAACTGGCCATTCAAATCATTAAATTCGTGGAAGAAATCGGTTTGAAAATCCCTGACGATCTTTCCATTATCGGTGTTGATGATTATCAATTCTCGCAGTTCATCAATCCCGGATTGACAACGATTCGGCATCCACAAGAAGTGATGGGCCTGGACGCTGGTAAAATGATTATCAATCTGATAAACAACCAACCAGTTACATCAAAGGTATATGAGCCGGAATTGATTGAAAGGGGTTCAGTAAGAGCGATTCATTCGCCTAAGGACTCAATTCAAAGAGGCGAAAAAGGAAACAAGTAGAACAGGTGTTACGCATGGTTCACCACCTAACCGACTTTTGTGCTATTTTGTACACGGCTCCCCCTACGACTAGCAGAAGAATTGCAAACAAATCAAAAGCCAAATCATACTGCATTTGATACGGATGGCCGTGACGCACGTGGTGAATTTGTAGTAGGTGATGGTCGATAACGCCGCAAGAAGTTGAATGTTCCTGCACCCAAGAGTAAGCCGCCGAGGAACTTTGGGTTTGACAAGCGTTTGTCAGTTGCCGTATCGGTCCACAATAAAATGGTCCCTGTAACCATCAGTCCTGTGGTAACCAGATGAAGTAGCCCATCACTGACAATCTGGTTGAAGCGATTGGTAAGCATATAGGTGTTGTGCCACTGTAGGAGTTGATGGAAGACAATTCCGTCTAACATGCCGATGAGGCCCATGCCGAAAATAAACGCTCTGATGAATGTATGATCTGACCGAGGTTGGGTACGGGTCAAGTGTATACCTCCTAAAAACCGAAAAGATTTATCATCATTATCATCTTCCTTCTGTACACAAATATGTGACCTGCGGTTGCTGGGTAGGGACGCAGGATCTAGGGCATATCGAGCATTGACGACATCACCCATCACCTATTGAGGTTCCCTATGCATTGTCTTGTTGGACGGCTTCGGCGAGATCGCGATAGACGGCCACTTGTTCGGAGAGTTTCATGCGGACAAGGCCGCTCGTACCTGGCGCCACGAAGAATTGCGTGTGGCAGGTGACGTCGGTTGTTGGTTGAAAGCCCCAAGCGACTTTTTGTTTGCGCGAATACTGTTGATAGACCCCCTTTCCCACGAAGCAAGCGAATGCTGGTCCATATGCCTGGAGCGTTTGTCGCAGGCGCATAGCGCCCTCGCGATATTCTTGTGTGGTGACGTCACTTGCGCGGGGCGTCGGACGCTGTACGAGGTTTGTGAAACCGTACTGGTATTCGTCGAATAGAATCCGGCTCTCGCTGGGTGTGAACAGGCGGTTGGTGAGTCCGGATTCATATAATATCCGATAAAATCGGTTGTTGGGCCCAGCGTAATTCCAACCGGTTTGGGCGGAAGCTGGTGATGGGTTGAAGCCGATAAACAAAATTCGTAATCCGGGCTTCAGGAGTTCCGTCTTGGGCTTCGTGTTCATCAGTCCTCCATTGTCCCTAGAGTTGGGCATGGGTTTTTGCATATGTCATGTTTCGGGCCTCTCGTGTGAAGCAAGGACCCCAAGCGCAATCAGCACTCGCACTAAGCACGATTGTACCTTCGCTGTTAGCTTGCCCTCTTTGCGTGTAATCTGCAAGTCTTCTCTATTTGCTGGGGTGGAGGCCCGGGTCTGGTCCTGGGGGAGTTAACGTGGGGATACCTGCAGTGAAAAGGACGGCTGCCGGGCGTATGGCCGGACAGCCGTCCTCATGGTGCTATTGTGCGTATAGGCGATTCTTTACAGGTCGAGATAGAGATGGAACTCGTATGGATGCGGACGTTGGCTCATCGGCTCGATCTCGGTTGTCTTCTTCAGGTGAATCCAGCTGCGGATGAAGTCCTTGCTGAAGACGCCGCCTTCGAGCAGGTATTCGTGGTCTTCTTCGAGTGCAGCCAAAACGCTCTCGAGGGACGAAGGCACAGCCTGAATTTTTTCCTTCTCTTCTGCAGGCAGGTCGTAGATGTTCTTGTCGTAGGGGCCGAAGCCGAGTTCGGTCGGATCGAGTTTGCGGCGGATGCCATCCAGCCCTGCCATGAGCATCGCGGCGAATGCGAGATATGGGTTGGCCGTAGCGTCTGGCGTGCGGAACTCGACACGGGCCGCTTTTGGTGAGATGGCAGCAACAGGAACGCGGATAGCGGCACTGCGGTTGCCCTTTGAGAAGACCAAGTTGACCGGTGCTTCGAATCCTGGAACCAAGCGCTTATAGGAGTTGGTGCTCGGGTTGGAGAACGCGAGGAGGCTTGGTGCGTGATACAGGATACCCGCGATATAGTGGCGCGCGATATCGCTCATCTTGCCGTAGCCTGCTTCGTCGTAGAACAACGGCTGTCCGTCTTGGAACAGGCTTTGGTGGACGTGCATGCCTGAACCGTTGTCGCCGAAGAGCGGCTTTGGCATGAAGGTCGCAACCTTGCCGTTGCGGCGTGCAACCTGGCGTACAATGTATTTGTAAAGCATCGTGTTGTCAGCCGTTTTGGTCAATGTGTCGAAGCGGAAGTTGATTTCCGATTGTCCAGCGCTCGCCACTTCGTGGTGGTGGCGTTCGACGCGAATTCCTGCGTTCATCAATTCCTTGACGATGTCCGTGCGGATGTCGTGCAGGGCGTCTGTCGGCGGGACCGGGAAATAACCGCCTTTCGTCTTCACTTTGTATGCGAGGTTCGGGCCATTCTGTGCGCTGCCTGTATTCCAGACGGCTTCTTCGGAATCGAGTGCATAGAACGAAGACTCAGGAGAAGAATGGAAGCGAACGTCGTCGAAGAGGAAGAATTCGAGTTCTGGACCAAAGAAGGCTGTGTTGGCGATGCCGCTGTCAATCAGGTATTGTTCCGCTTTTTCAGCGATATATCGAGGGTCGCGGTCGTACCGTACACCAGATGGGTCATATACTTGACATTGAAGTGCGAGGGTGGGGACGTTGAAGAAGGGATCGACATAGGCGGTGTCTAATACAGGACGCATAACCATGTCGCTTTCTTCAATGCCTTTGAACCCTTGAATACTCGATCCGTCGAACGGCGCACCGACTTCAAGCAGTTCATCTGTCACCTCGACCGCCGGGATGGTGACGTGGTGTTGGCGGCCGGCGGGATCGACAATGCGGAAGTCCACCATCTCTATGTGCTTAGATTGAATGAGATCTAAGATTTCCTGGGTGTTCACGGACTACACTCCTTCATCGAGGATATCGACTGTATCTCTTTCAAAAACATGCACCGATCATAAGAATTATTGACGGCGGCCGTCAATAAGTTTTGTGAGGTTTCTTTACGTGGTTCGACAAATTCTGCACGGGAGGCGGAAAATGTATGCAGCGTGCCATCACATTGGAAGTCGAGGGAATGACGCTTCGCGGCATGGAGCACGTGCCGGGGGGCGCAGAACAGAACCCTGTGCCGGCTGTGATTTTGTTTCACGGGTTCACCGGAACGAAACTCGAACCGCACCGGTTATTCTTGAAGATTAGCCGTGCGCTGGAGGCACAGGGGATTGCGTCGTTCCGCTTCGATTTCATGGGCAGTGGCGAGAGCGACGGCGACTTTGAGGATATGACTGCGTCGACGGAGATTCGGGACGCCAAGGAAATTCTCGCGATGGTGCGGCGTGACAAACGGATTTTGCAGGATAAGGTCAGTCTCTTGGGGCTGAGCATGGGCGGCTATGTGGCCGGGATCGTGGCTGGAGATTTGCCCGATGCAGTGCATAAGCTGATGCTGCTGGCACCCGCTGGCAACTTGCGGGATATCATGCAGGCGGTCGCGGCAGAGAGCGGTGTGCAGGACGATATGCGCGAGTTCGATCACGGCGGAGACGTCGTCGGCCGCGGCCTGTACGAGGATGTGATGCGGATTGACGGATTTTCCCGCGCGAAGCCATTTCGGGGTCCGGTTCTCTTGGTTCACGGTACCGGGGACAGTGTCGTTCCGTACCAGGTGTCCGTAAAATACCAGGACGATGTCTATGGGGATGCCGCGGAGTTGCAACTGATTGAAGGGGCTGATCACACCTTTAACAGCCGGCCGTGGGAGCAGGAAGTGATTCGCCGCGTTGTGTCATTTGCAACGGCCAAATGACGGCGAGTCGCGGCTCTTGTTTGATTCACTGAGCGGATGTGCTAGGGAGAGGAGAACTGTGGTGGACAAGATTTTTGTACTGGGCGCAGGCGCGATGGCGGAGTCCTTTATTAAAGGGGTGACGCAGGGGGACGTGGCGGATGCTAAGTCGATTTATGTCATCAATCGGCATCGGCCAGACAGGCTGGCTGAACTGAGTGAAACATATGGTGTGACACCGGCTGCATCGATGGAAGCCGCCAAGGAGGCCGGTGTGATTATCCTGGCGGTGAAGCCGTACGATATGCGATTGGCGCTTGTTGAGTTGTCGCCGTATTTACATGGACAGTTGGTCATCTCGTTTGCCGCTGGTATTCCGATTGCATTCATGGAGAATGTGACGCAGGGGCGCGCACAGATCATCCGCACGATGCCGAATGTGCCCGTAGCGGTATTGGAGGGCGCCATCGCGATGGCAACGGGTGCGAGTGTGAATCGCGAAAGTGTGGATGTGGCCAAACGCTTGCTTGGAAAAATCGGAATAGTCGTAGAGTTGGAAGAGCACTTGATGGATGCGGCGACCGCCTTTTCTGGCAGTGGACCGGGGTTTGTCAGCTATTTCCTCGAGGCGATGGAGGATGCGGCGGTCCAGTTGGGCTTTTCTGCAGAGTTGGCGCGGCAATTATTGATTCAAACGGTTGTGGGCACCGCGAAAGTGCTAGAGGAGTGGCGCTTGAGTCCTGCTGAACTGCGGCGATTGGTGACGTCGCCCAACGGCACGACGCACGCTGGCCTAACGGTGCTTGGCAATTTAGGGATGCGCGAGGCGATTGCACAGGCTTTAGTCCAGGCGGAAGGTCGGTCACGCGAAATGGGCGAACAGTACACCGCGGTCGAGTGAGCGGGCTGTAGAACTTGTTGTCCAAAGGTACAGCCCACCGCCGATGTTGCGTACTGTACGCGACCAAAAGCCCGCCGCTGTGGTTGTGCCACGCTGGACGGAGACTCAGTGCGCCGTGTGGCCGTGGAGGAGCTGAACCACGTGGTGCAGGACAGGTTGGATGACTTCGAAGCATTCGTCAACGCCTTTCGGGTTGCCGGGAAAATTGATGATGAGCGTTTGGTTTCGCACGCCCACCACCTGCCGTGAGGTCATCGCGAACGGCGTTTTCTCCAATGTACGCATGCGCATGGCTTCCGCCATCCCCGGTATGGTGCGTTGGATGACTTCGCTGGTCGCCTCTGGCGTCACGTCGCGCGGGCCCAGGCCTGTGCCGCCAGTGGTTGCGATCACGTCGACTTTCAGCGTGTCGCAGAGATGCGTCAGGCATTGGACGATAGCCGCTTTGTCGTCGGGGAGGATTTGTGTGCGTATCACATCAAACGCCTCGTCGCGCAATCTCGCGGCGAGCAGCGGCCCCCCCTTGTCCTCCCGCGTTCCGTAATGTGCGCCATCGCTCAAGGTGATGACAGCTGCTGTGTGCCTTGTCACAGGTATCCCTCCTGTTCTCTAACCAGCAAAAGCATAACACAGGAAGGACGTTCTTTTGGTGTCGCGGCGAATGTGCGAAAATAAGGATCAGGAGGTGTTCATTGTGTCACTACATACAGAATGGATTCGGTATGGAAGCGAACAAGTGTACTCTGGGTATCTCGCAAAGCCAGAGCGGGCTGCGGATGGGCAACCAGCTGTTGTCGTATTGCAGGAAATTTGGGGTGTGGATGATCACATTCAGGACGTCACACGGCGTTTCGCACAAGCGGGTTATGTCGCATTTGCACCAGATTTGTATGCAGAACACGGCGCACGTCGGCCGGGGCTCGACGTCCCAAGCGTTGAGGCAGTGAAACGTTTTCTGAACGAAGTGTCACCGGCGGTTTGGCACGATGCTTCGGCACGTGAAGCGGCGTTGTCCAAGTTGCCTGAGCCTGACCAGACGACGATTCGCACGACGTTTGGCACGTTGTTTGGCGGGCTTAATCTTGACGCTTACGGTGATCAGCTGATTTCTACGACGGATTTTCTCCGCAATCACTACTCGACAACCAGTGGTCAACCCATCGTCTCGGTTGGATTCTGTATGGGTGGCGCATTGAGTGCCATTCTTGCGGCGACGGATGAGAAGCTGGCGGGCGCAGCGATTTTCTATGGCCGTGCACCGTCTGAAGAGCAGATTGCGAACATTGCCTGCCCAGTGCGCGGCTTTTACGGGGCGTTAGACGATGGGATTACGAGTCAGGTTCCCGGTTTTGCAGAGAAGATGAAAGAAAACGGAAAGTCGTTTTCGTACAAAGTGTACGAAAATGCACATCACGCGTTTTTCAATGACACACGTGCTTCGTACAACCCGCGGGCGGTTCGTGCAGCGTTTGCGGAAGTCCTTTCATTTTTTGACGAAGTCACACGTTAGACGAAGTGGTGCGCTAGCGATTGGACAGGACTATGCCATAACCTCTCCAGGGTATCGATGTGCTATCATAAGTGCATGATACCCTGCGAATGATGGAGGGCAACGACTTGAGAGAAAACATAGATGCCATGAGTCACTACGAACAGTGGCTCAATCAACCGCACCTACCGGATAATTTGAAGGCCGAATTGCAGGCGATTGAGGGGAACGTCTCCGAGATTACAGCTCGGTTTGGCGCGAATCTCGATTTTGGAACCGGTGGCCTTCGCGGCGTGATGGGCGCTGGACTCAACCGTTTGAACATTTATACAATTCGTCGGGCGACGCGGGCGCTGGCCGAGCACGTGTTGGCGAAGGTACCGGACGCGAGACATCGCGGTGTTGCGATTGGCTATGACTGTCGTCACAACTCTGCGCTGTTTGCGAACATTGCGGGGCGGACACTGGCTGCTGCCGGCGTGAAGGCATATGTGTCCCCAGTTCTCTGCCCAACGCCCGAATTGTCGTTTGCCGTACGTCAACTGCGCGCTGCTGCCGGCGTAATGATTACAGCCAGTCACAATCCACCGGCGTACAACGGCTATAAGGTGTACAACGAGCACGGCGGGCAGGTGCTGGAGGACGATGCGGCCGATATTCGCGACAGGATGATTGCGATTGGGAATATCTTTGACGTGCCCATGTTGGAAGAAGCAGACGCGGTGGAACAAGGACTGTTGCTGACCACGCCGATTGCCGTCCGCCATCGTTACCTCGATGAAATCGTCCAACTCGTGAAAGATATCTCCGTGGGACAGCATGCGCGGCATCAGTTGGGCATTGTCTATACGCCGCTGCACGGCACGGGTCTAGTGCCTGTGCGCGAGGCCTTAGAGCGCGCTGGTTACAGCGATGTGCACGTGCTGGAAGCACAGGCTGAGGAAAACGGGGATTTCCCCACAGTTAAAAGTCCGAACCCTGAGGAGCCTGAGGCTTTGGACATGGCGATTCAGGCCGCGACGGCGCGCGGGGCGGAGTTGGTGATGGGGACTGATCCGGATGCGGATAGAGTCGGCATTGCGGTGCGCACCAAATCGGGTCGGATGCAATTGCTCACTGGCAATCAGGTGGGAGCACTGCTCGTCGACTACGCTTGCACGAAACTGGCTGAGCAGCGGCATGTCACGAACCCCATTGTCTTTAAAACGATTGTGACGTCTGACTTTGGCGCTGAGATAGCCCGGAGTGCGGGCATTGCTGTGGAGGAGACGCTCACCGGGTTCAAGTATATCGGAGACAGAATCACGGCGCATGAACAGGCGGGCACGCATCAACTATTGCTTGGGTACGAGGAGAGTTACGGTTATCTCCTGGCACCTATCGTCCGCGACAAAGACGCTGTGCAAACATGTCTCGCGATTGCGGAGATGGCCGCATTCCACCGTCAAAACGGATTGACGTTGGTCGACCGGATCGAGGCGCTCTACAAAACCTATGGCTACTTTCAAGAGGATTTGTTGAACATCGCGCTGGAAGGCGACGACGGTGTGGCGCGCATGCAAAAGGTGCTTGCGGATTTGCGGCAGCAGCCGCTTGTAGTCGAGGGGATGGACCTTCTATACGTCGAGGACTATTTGACTGGAATTCGCCATTTCATCCATGCGGATAAGTCAGATGAACGACTGACGCTGCCGAAGTCAGACGTGCAGAAGTTCGTCTACGAGAGCGGCGATTGGGTCGCGATTCGTCCATCTGGCACCGAGCCGAAGATGAAAGTATACGCTGCAGTGCGCGGCGCAAGCCACGCGGATGCGAAGCAGCGACTTGCTTCGTTGGTGGAGGCCGTTCAAAAACGCGTCCAGCTTTGAGCGTGGGATAAGGTATCCGTGAAATTCGATTAGACGAGGATGATTGATGGACGTGATGGGGCTGCGAAGCTGTTTCTGATGTGACGACCCATCTGCCAATACGAAGAGAGCCGGCGTGCTGCCTTATGGGCGGTTCCGTCCGGCTCTTTTTGACGCGTTTAGGCTGGTTGGCTAAACTGGGTAAGGATATCACGTGAGGCGGAACATTACTTAGTTAAAGCAATCGTTAGGGGATGATGTGCATCGAAAAGTGGAAACGGACCCTATACATTTTGTGGTTGGCGAATTTTTGTGTGGCCGCTGGCACGAGTCTGATTATTCCATTCCTCCCCTTGTACATCGAGAGTTTAGGCGTTCATTCGGAGACGGATATCGCCCATTGGTCAAGTTGGGTGTTTGCCGCCCAGTTTGTCACGTCGTTTGTATTTCAACCGGTTTGGGGTGCGTTTGCAGACAGGCGTGGGCGCAAGCTGATGCTGTTGCGCGCTGGATTTGGGATGGGCGTCATGACCACCCTGATGGGGCTTGTTCACGCGCCTTGGGAACTACTGCTGCTACGGTTCGTCAATGGTGTGTTCTCGGGTTTTATCTCGATGGCTGTCTCGCTGCAGGCTTCTGTCACACCTCCGGAGAAAACGGGGCGCGCGCTCGGCATGTTGCAGACGGGCAGCGTGTCCGGCAGCCTCATTGGCCCGCTCGTCGGCGGTGTCCTCGCGGAGGCCCTGGGGTATCACGGCGTCTTTTTCTTCACTGGTGCGATGCTGATTGTGGCGAGTCTCATCGTCCTCGTGTTTGTGCACGAGAACCCGGTGACGCAAAAAGAACGGCAAAAACAGAAAGCGAGTTGGCACGAGTTGGTGCCGCTCTGGCCAGTCTTTTTGGCTACGTTTATGACACAGCTCGCGATGATGTCCATTGAGCCGATTGTCACCATCTTTACACGGGATATCTATCACGGTGCGAATTTGTCGATCATCGCAGGATTGGTCGTCGCCACGTCTGGTATCGCCAATCTCATCGGGACGCCGACACTCGGACGCCTTGGCGACAAAATTGGTCAGCGAAAAGTGCTTTTGTTCGCGCTCGTCTTCGCTGCGCTTTCGTTCATTCCGCAGGCTATCGCGCATAGTCTGGGCATGCTTCTCTTGGGGCGTTTTTGTTTAGGCCTGTTCCTCGGCGGCATGATTCCGTCGCTGCAAGTGCTCGTCCGCAAACTGGCACCCGTGAATATCCAAGCGACTGCCTTCGGCTGGAACTCGAGTTCGATGTTTCTTGGCAACCTCGTGGGGCCACTTGTCGGAGGAAGTGTGGCTGCCGCATATGGTATCCGATCCGTCTTTTACATCACACTCTCCCTTCTCCTGGCCAACGCGGCGGTCGTGGCGTTGAACCGCAAGTTGGGGAAGTCGGAACCTGTAGGACACGTCGCCTCGAAGTGAGGCAACGTGTCCTGGTCTTCTCCGCGATCTTATTTAAAGGAGACGATACTCTCGGAAAGTGGTCTACGGTCGTTCGGCGCTTCACGTTCCTGGAGTTCCTTTGGTAAACGATTTTTATCACCTTGGTACCCTAATGCAATCAACGTCAATACTTCGTATTGATCCGGGATTTGTAGCACTTCTCTTGCTTTATCTTTGGAGAATCCCCCAAGTGCGTGCGTCACTAAACCCAGTTGACTTGCTTGGAGCGCCAAGCTCTGCCACGCTGCTCCAGCGTCAAAGGCGTAATATGGATTTAATTCTCCGTTTGGACGGTATTTATCGGCAAGCAGCAGAATGAACGCAGGTACGTTGTTGTCCGTCCACACACGGTTCCCCGGCGCGATGAACTCAGAAAACGTAGCCAACTCCTCTTCAGTTTGAGCAACAATAAAACGCCAGGGCTGTATATTGGATGCAGAAGGCGCGAATCGTGCAGCTTCTAAAATCGTGTAAAGCGTTTCACGCGACACCTTCTTGTCGGAAAAGGCGCGGGGGGACCAACGGTTGAGGTATAGGCTATCAATCGGATAATCTGCGTGACGAGTCATGGACATCCTCCTAGCATAGGTGTCTAAGCGATCTATTACTTTTATGAAACACATTACTATTTGTTATATTGTGAATCAAGCAGCCGAACCTGCGCACGCCTACAAACGACATCTAATGTCGCTTACTTTGCTAACTCAACCTCACCCCATTCAACTGTTGCGCATGGAAAGGCGCAGAGCGACATAGATATGTTGTCATCTAGTCTCCGTATAGACCGCCATTTGCGCGTGACTGTTCTAGGCGTTTTATATGTGCACCTGGGTATCTCGCCGGACGATTCCAAATTTTGCTCAAGAATGGAATTCCTCATCATGAAATGCATTATAATGGAGGGTAACAAGCGGGATAAACGGATTTGCAATGCTGCCAAAAGCGGCAAGATGTACGGGTCATCTCTTTTATTTGCAGAATATTGTATGTATTCAATCTTGCGTGTCAGGTTTGGATCGGGCGCGTGAATGGCAACACTGACTGTATGAATGACTGCATGTTAAGTTCCCGGCGAAGAGGTGTGCGCGTATGAAGAAGCATCCAGACCGAGTTTTTCATCTCTCCATCGCTGTGATTGCTATTTTTGTGACAATTGTTTCTGTCCTTTCTATTATTTACGAGCAGATGCCGCCCGCCGTCGGTCGGGTGCTGAGCTTTACGCATATTTGGTCGTCGCTGCACGCGAAATCCCCATGGCTCGGGGGAACCGCGCAAACTGTCGTCTCGGCGGCAGGGCGTGCGTCGGGGGGCGGATCGGTCAGCGATAAACCCGCCAAACAACCTGCCAATCAAACACTGCTCAATGACATTCATATCGAGGCGGTGGGCAAAGGCGCCACTGCAGAGGATGTAGCCAACGCGAAGCGCATTCTCGAACAGGTGGGCGCACCTCTGCTCATTGAAAAGACTACGGGCATGCCACTTCGGCAACCGGTGACTATCGAGATGATTGGTAACACGTCGGCGTATGACGGCGCGCTCACATCCCTTGGTGTGAATGCTTCGGAGGCGTCGAGCCTCTCGAAGGATACAGGTGGCTTCACGCAGAACAGCACGATTCTCATTCCGCTGGGTCAAAATAAAGACAATGCCGATCTCGCCAACACCCTCACCCACGAACTCACCCACGCCATCTTTAACCAAAACATCAGCTCGCTGCCGAGCTGGATGAACGAGGGTATCGCGGTGTACATGGGCATGACGGGGCAGAAGTCGGTAGAAAACGCGATGGTCTATGCGGGGTACGAGCGCCAGTTGGCGGAGTCTATCGTCGATGTGGCCAAGCAAAACCAATTGCAGCCCCTGGAGGCTGACGAATCGGTCATTTTGTCTGGACAAACAGATTACGACTACGAGCTACAGGATTGGCTGGCGGTCTCTGATCTCATCTCGACGGACGGGCTACCTGCGCTTCAGCACTATTTATCCCTACTGCAAAATCACATGGATGAAGCGACCGCCTTTCGCACCGCCTTTGGCCAAACGGAGTCGGCATTCGACGCAAGTCTGACCAAACTTCTCCGGACGTCGGCAGCGGCGGCGGACGACGGTGTGACGCTCGGATTCAATATCACGTCGCAATTCACCGGCAAAATTGACTTTTTGCAGCACGGAAAGACCGAGTGGCAGGGAGTGACCGCGAAGCCAGGTCACTACCAAATCACCGTTGGGCGCGACGGTCGCCTCGAAGGGTCGCTGCCTGCGGTGTCTCCGACACCAGATATCGATCCGGCCGACACCAACACCATCTACATCTCCCTGATGCCAAGCGGGCCCCTCACGTGGCAAGGCGAAAAGGTGACCGATTGCGGATTCGCCTTCAACGTGCGCGACGGCCTCTATTCCTTCGAAGACACTTGGGTCAGCCTCGCCAGCGGCCAAACCCTCTACGAGTCGACGCCGACGCTCTTTGGCGTCACCATCACCTCCGAGTCGGAAGTGGATGCGGCGAATCCGATTGTGAAGCTGCTGTAGTCGCGGCGGGGGTGTGCGGCCGGCGGAGTCGGGTGGGCGGCGGATCGACGGAGCCGCTGGGGCAGGCGGGCGGGCGGCCGGTGGAGTCGGGTGTGGGGCGGATCGACGGGGCCTGGGGGGCGCGTGATCTGGCTTCCGGTTCCCGGGTGGCGGTCCCGGTCGGCAAATAAGGCATCTTTTGTGCACTAATCGGCTCATTCTCGGGGTTGAGCGGACAATAAGGTCGATTTTCTGCTCTATTTTCCTGGGAACGAGGCAGATGACCGAGAATTTCGTGTATTAAGGCACTTTTGGTGCCCTATTTTGTTCGATGTGCCCGAAAAAGGCCAAATAGGGTAGAAAATTTGCCTTAATTTCTGCATACCTTGCGGGGGGATGTCCGCCGCACACCGTGCACCGCCGCACACCCGCGTGCAGCCCCCACACCCCCACACCCCCACACTCGATCCCGGACGCGCAAAGCATCGCCCGCCGCGCCGTCCCCCCATGGCGACGCGCCTTGCGTCATCGTGATATGATGAAGGACGAACAATTGGCATAACGGATAACCGATAACGGAGGCAAAGACTTTGTCGACTCAGTTGCTTGCAGAAGATATGGTGGACGTGCTAGGCGTGCGGTTTCACCGCGTCACCATGGGACAAGCCATCGAAAAAATTCTGTATTGGGTGCAGGACGGACACCATCACATGGTGGTCACAGCAGGGCCGGAGTTTGTCATGCACTGCTTAGCAGACGAGTCCTTAAAACAACTCGTCAACTCGGCAGATCTTGTGACGGCGGACGGCATTGGTGTGGTCTGGGCGGCGGCGCGAAGCGGCCGGCCGGTGCCGGAACGCGTGACTGGTGTGGAAATGGTGCTGGCGCTGCTTGAAGAGGCGCATGCGCGCAAACAGGCACTGCGAGTGTTTTTACTGGGCGCGTCGGAGGACTCGCTGCAAGCGTGTCTGCGCGTGTTGCGGGAACGGTTTCCGGGCGTTGAATTTGCAGGAAGAAACGGATACTTCACCGCGGAGCAGGTGGGCGACGTCGTCGCGCAGGTGCGGGCGTTTGAGCCGAATCTGTTTCTCGTCGGAATGGGGCAGCCTAGACAAGAGCAGTTCATTCGCAGTGTGCTCGGGCGACTGCAGCCATGCGTGGCGATCGGCATCGGCGGTTCCATCGACGTATGGGGTGGCACCGTCGCGCGAGCGCCAGCAGTGTTTCGGAGATTGAACGTCGAGTGGCTCTATCGATTGATGACGCAGCCCAGCCGCCTTCGCAGGCAGATGGCCTTGCCGCGATTTGCGCTGCGGGTCATGCGGGGGCGCGACGGGCGGAGTTGACATAAGTCCCGCCCAGGCGCCCTCCGGCCGCCACGACGAGCTGGCATCCTGCTCCTGCCGGGCGCCCGGTATCTCAAGCTGGCGCGTTGGGCTCAGGCGCCCTCGGCGAGGCGCCCTCCGGCCGCCACGACAAACCGGCGCGCACTGCTCGGGTCCCCAGGCGAACGTTCGCGAACCGACCTGCGCAGCGTATCGCCTCTGGCGGCTTTATCTATCGTCATCCATGGAGTTTTGGCACCGCCAATGAACCCTCGGTATTTTTCGACAAGATGTCGAAAATGATTGACTGAACTTTGGCTTTATACTACGATAGCTTTGTTTTGCAATCGGATAAGCGTCGGAGGAAGCAGCGACTGTTTTAGGGTTGTCCTTAAACAACCGCAGGCGAGAATCGGCGGCTTGAAACTAAAGGAGGTACCAGATTGGGGCAAAGACGTTTATTTACCTCGGAATCCGTAACTGAAGGACACCCTGACAAGATTTGTGACCAAATCTCGGATGCAGTGCTAGATGAGATTTTAACATATGATCCCAACGCGCGCGTCGCCTGCGAAACGGCGACGACGACCGGCCTGATTATGGTGGCGGGTGAGATTACGACGAGTTGCTACGTCGACATTCCAAAAATCGTTCGCAAGACGATTCGCGATATTGGCTATACGCGTGCGAAGTACGGCTTCGACGCCGATACTTGTGCGGTGATTACCTCGATTGACGAGCAGAGCCCGGACATTGCGCAGGGCGTGGACAAAGCCTTGGAAA
Source organism: Alicyclobacillus acidoterrestris (assembly GCF_022674245.1). Taxonomy (GTDB): domain Bacteria; phylum Bacillota; class Bacilli; order Alicyclobacillales; family Alicyclobacillaceae; genus Alicyclobacillus; species Alicyclobacillus acidoterrestris. The sequence continues at coordinate 3,986,397 of NZ_CP080467.1, read as the reverse complement.
TCCGTCAATTGAGTGACTCGGATATCGATGAAATCGGCGCTGGCGACCAAGGGCTGATGTTTGGCTTTGCGTGCGACGAGACACCAGAACTCATGCCGCTCCCGATTTCCTTGGCACACCGCCTGTCACATCGCCTGTCGCAAGTCCGCAAAGACGGCGTGCTCAGCTACTTGCGCCCAGACGGTAAGACCCAGGTCACCATTGAGTATGATGGGGACAAGCCTGTGCGCGTGGACACCATCGTCGTCTCGACACAGCACGACGAGCAAGTGTCTCTCGAGCAAGTGGAGCGGGATATCAAGGAGCACGTCATCAATCCTATCGTGCCAGAAGCGTTCTTGGATGCGGATACGAAGTACCTCATCAATCCGACCGGACGTTTTGTTATCGGCGGACCGCAGGGCGACGCTGGACTCACGGGTCGCAAAATCATCGTCGACACCTACGGCGGTTATGCGCGACACGGTGGCGGGGCGTTTTCTGGGAAGGATCCGACGAAGGTTGATCGCAGTGGTGCATACGCCGCTCGCTACGTCGCGAAGAACGTCGTGGCCGCTGGCTTGGCGCGCAAGTGTGAAGTGCAAGTCGCATATGCGATTGGCGTCGCACAACCCGTGTCCATCGCGGTCGACACATACGGTACGGGTCGTATCTCGGACGAGGCCATTGTCAAGATGATTCGTGAGGAATTCGATCTGCGCCCGGCAGCTATCATTCGCGATCTCGATCTGCGCCGCCCAATTTACCGTCAAACCGCGGCTTATGGTCATTTCGGACGTTTGGATGTCGAGCTTCCATGGGAACGCACGGACAAAGTGGACGCGCTGACGGCGCGTGCGGCGGCGTTCAACTGAGAGCGGTCGACCGTAGGGTTTTGCCCAGTAAATTTAGGGAGATAAAAAATATAAAATCTTTTTTCGGATGACCCCCACATCGTCGTGGGGGAGGACGAACACTATAGCATCACCCTTACCCCATGTTTTGCGTCAGTGCCATAATGGTGCTGGCGCCCTTTTTTTGCGCGAAAATGCCTCGCTTTTCCCAGAAGTCCTCGTGAATCATTTGTCGATTCCTGTTATCCTGTAACGTAGCCGGTCCGAAATACAAATAAAAGGAGTGGTCGGCTTGGTGCAGGAACGTGTGTGGGGTATTGCGATTGCAGAGGACAATGAAGCGTTTCGGGTGATGCTTCGGGATATCGTCGAGTATGAACCAGACATGGCTGTCGTCGCATTGTGGAAAAACGGCCGTGAAGTCATAGAGCAAATTGCCGACATCAAGCCGGATATCTTGCTGCTCGATGTCAATATGCCGGTGATGGACGGGATCGAGACGGTCCGGACCTTGAATCAGCGACCGCTCGATACGAAAGTCATCATGCTCACGATGCACGATGACGAAGATGTGGTGATGCAAAGTCTTCGCTATGGTGCGTCGGCATACTTGGTGAAGGACGGCGCGGCAGACGATATCGTTCGGGCGATTCGAGAGGTGGCGGCGGGCAGGGGGATGGTCCATCCGCAAGTGACACCCATTCTATTGAACGCCGTTGCCCAGATGAGTCGTCTCAACGAGTCTTGGAAGGAGATTTTGACCGCTCGCGAATATGACGTGCTTCGCGAGATGGCAAAGGGTAGGACCAACGAGCAAATCTCGGAGGACTTACACATCTCCGTGAAGACGGTGAAGAATCACGTGTCGCACATTCTCGCAAAACTGAATGTCCCCGACAGGGCGCAGGCGTCATTACACGCCCTGCGGCACCGTTGGGTCAATCTCTGACGGTGCCGCCGTCACCCCTTACCACATATGTTGTGGCAGGGGGTGACGCTTGTGTGGGCACTAATGGTCGTTGCGGCGTTTGCCGTATATGGGATTCTCGTCATCGCCTGGCAGTTGTGGGGGTGGCTCGTGAAAAACCATGAACAAGGGAAATCTGTGTACTTTATCATCGTCACCGAAAATGCGGAACGGGATATTGAGATGGTGCTTCGGCGGATTCACCACAAGTGCCTATCCATCGAGTATCCGACGTACGTGTGCCTCGTCGACGCTGGGTCCACAGATTTAACCGTCGCCATCGCAGAGCGGATGGCGCGCAAGGGGTTGCCGCTTGATATTTTGCGTGCACAAACGCTCGACGAAGCGCTAACCATAGCGGGGGGGTATGGAGAATCAGCGGGTTCCATTCGTTGCATTTATCAAGTGAAACGGGACGAAGGGTTGACCACTATCGTCCGCTGAAGAGACAAATCGACCGAGAAATGCGGCCCCGCTCAGAGGTAGAGCGGGGTTTGTGACGTTTGTGGCGCCATCAGGCGCTCCATTTGTCGGCAGTAATGAATGACCCAATTCGTCTCGCCCAGTTCGCCATACCAGAGGACGAGCAGTGCGCAGGCGCGGATGCGGTGTTTTGCCTCGGCGGATGGCGGATAATCGTCGACGAGTGGCTTGAGTCGGGCGATGCCACCTTGGACATCGCCGTGGATGACGGCCAGTTGGGCGTCAATGATCTCCAGGCGGATGGTGTTTTCGGCCAAATCTCGTTGTGAATGATAGCTCGCCAAGGCTTGCAACACTTCGCGGGCTTGTTTGGTGCGGCGTTCGGCGTGATCGAACTGGCCTGACGCTAGTAGCTTTTCAATTTGTTCGCACTCCGTCACGAGGAACGCATCTGGGTAGATAGATGTCATGGCGAGTGCGGCCTGTTGCCATGGATCGCTCTCGATGCCGCCCCCTTCGATGTCCGACAGGCGCGTTTGGATCACGACGACGTGCTCGACTAGTCGGGAGAAAGTGAACAGGGTATTCGCTTTGTCGGCCAGGATTTTGGCTCGGGCGGGATCACTTGTGATACAGTCCAATGCGTCGGCCACAAGGCGATCACAGACCGAACGCAAATCAGGCGTTTCCGCCGTCAATGCGCGGGCCTGTTGCAGATAGTTCCCTGGGTTCGGAAAGTGGCCTGGATGATCTTCTATGAGCTGCTGCAGTTGCAGCATAATTTCTGTCATCAGTACAATCAAATCCATGTTGGCCATCGCGTTGCTCTGGCGGAGCGTGTGGCCGATTTCAAGCGCCCGTGACCACTCGTGCATCGCACCGTCGACATTCGCGAGCCCTGCTTCGACGTAGCCCGACTCCTTGCAGACGAAAAACAGCAGGCGCTGGTCCTGTGTTCTGTACGCCAGTTCGCGGAGGTGTTCGAGATGGCCTGTCGCTTCGTGATACTGGCCGAGTTTCCGGTAGGTTTGAGCCAGCGTGAGGATGTACTCTTGGTGCGTCAAACCCTGCTCTGGCGCCGACTGAATCGACTCTAGCTGCTCGCGCGCGGCTTGTGCGTCGCCGATAGCCGATTGATATGTCGCGATGGTGAGTCGGGCGTTGAAGAGAAACTGATCATCCATTTCATTCATGAAATACTCTACGGGCATGCCCAACCGATTGGCGATTTCCATCAGTAGTGGGTAGGAAGGTTTTGCTCTATCCGCTTCAATCTGGCTGATCATACTCGGGGTCACGAGATCCCCGCCCAGGTCAGACTGCGTGAGGCCCCGTTTTATTCGAATCTCTCGAATTTTTTCTCCGATAGTCATTGGTCATCACCCAATTCTGACAAATTCATTAATTATGTTCACATAGCACGCGTCATTTGACAAGCCATCCATCCATTTTTAGTCACTCTATGTTTTTTCAATTATCTATCTGTATATCTGCGGCGGTTTGGAAAAAATCTTTACAAAACCACACTAGAACCTCTAGGCGTGTCTTCGGTACAATACGCGTAGAAACACTGATATGGAGGAACGCCAGTGCCAACCGTCCTAATTGTTGACGACGAAGAATCTATCCGTACATTGGTTGAATACAATTTTCAGCGCTCCGGCTTTGACGTAGAAGCCGTCGGAGATGGGAAGACCGCTTATGATATTCTGCGGTCCAGAGCGGACAGATTTGATTTAGTTGTGCTCGATTTGATGCTGCCAGGCATGGACGGCATGGAAATCTGCCGCAAATTGCGTCAGGAGCAAGTTTCTGTGCCAATTATCCTATTGACTGCGCGCGACGAGGAAGTCGACCTCGTACTCGGCCTCGAGCTGGGCGCTGACGACTATGTGACCAAGCCCTTTAGCCCGCGTGAACTGGTCGCCCGCGCCCGCGCGGTGCTGCGGCGTAGTGAGACGTCCGCAGTGGAGCAGACGGCGAAGACGACCGCGAAGCCGGAGAAGATTCTGCGGGTGGGCAACATCGCGCTCGATGTGTCTCGCCACGAGGTGCGCGTCGGCGGCGAACTGATGGATTTCACGCCGAAGGAATTCGAGTTGCTCCAGTATTTTATGGAGAACCCAGAGCATGTCCTCTCTCGCGACCAATTGCTCGACCGCGTTTGGGGCTACAGCAGCGCGACGGACACGCGCATTGTCGATGTTCACGTGTCCCATCTACGCGAGAAGATTGAGCAGAACTCGAAAAACCCGATGTACATCCGTACGGTACGGGGGATTGGCTACAAATTTACCGAGGCTGCGACCACCTCATGACGACGTTTTTCATTGGTTTACTCGTCGGACTGTTGGTGATGTTGATTCCGTTCTGGTTGCGCGCGCGTTCGGCGAAAGCGACGCGACAGCATCTCATCGACTCACTCGACGCGATTGGAGCGGGTCGTCACGATGTGCGCATGTACCCGTATCGCAGTCCCGGTGCAGAAATGCCGGTGTTCGACGCATTTAACCGCATGAGTGAGCACGTCGAGCGAACGTTTGAGGAGATGTCGCAGGAGCGCGACTTATTGCGTCACATTCTGCAGAACATGACGACGGGCGTCATCTATTTGCGCAGTGACGGCGAGGTGCAAATGGTCAACGAGGCGGCGGCGCGCTTGTTTCGGCGGCCTGTCGAGCAATGGCACGACAGAGATCACTGGACTGTGTTCCGCAACTATCACCTTGGCGCCGCGGTAGATCACGCTTTGCTCTTTGGCACGCCGTGGACGGATGAGTTGGTGATTCGCGAGGGGACGACAGTGCGCATCCGATTGGTGCCTATCTTATCGAGTACGCGCACGCAAAACCGCCCAGATCACGCACACGACGTGCTGATGCTCGTGACGGACGTCTCCGAGTGGCGGCGTCTGGAACATATGCGCAGTGAATTTGTCGCCAACGTTTCACACGAGTTGAAAACGCCGATTGCGGCCATCCGCGGGTTTGCGGAGACGCTCCTTGACGAAGAGGAGGAGGCAATCGGCGAAACGGCCCCTGCGGAGGGTGCGAACAACTCCATGCGCCAGAAGTTCTTGCGCACGATTTACGACGAGTCGATACGCATGGGCAATCTCGTCCAAGATCTGCTGGAACTCTCGAAGTTGGAGGCGACGGACAGTCGCGTCGAACCTATCTCTGTCGACTTGCAATCGATTGTCGATAGGGCTTTCGAACGCGTGCGCCACACGGCTACGGCTCGTCACATTGAACTTCGCCTGGAGCACGTACCGCGTGTGAATGTCTGGGCTGATCCGGATATGCTCTTACAAGTCTTCCTGAACCTTCTCGCCAACGCCATCCATTATTCGCCGGAGGGCAGCATGGTGACGGTGACGTGGGACGTTCTCATCGACAGAGTCAAAGTCCACGTCCGCGATAACGGATCCGGCATTCCGAAAGAATCTCTAAACCGCGTATTTGAGCGTTTTTATCGCGTCGAAAAGCACCGCAGCCGCGCATCGGGCGGTACGGGGCTGGGACTTGCCATCGTCAAGCACATTGTATCGGCGCTTGGCGGCGAGGTCGGCGTCGACAGTGTCGAGGGGGAAGGCAGCGACTTCTGGTTCACCCTGTCGCGCCTGGATACGAACATCGTCAACTTGCCGTTTGGCATCAAGTGATAAAGGCCCATCGTCGGCGGTACGCGTGTTGTGAAACCGTCGCGTCTCTACGGCGACGAAAGGATGTGCGTGCACGGTGAACGAGCGCATCGCTTGGCGGTACCGCTTGCGTCAATTGAGCAACGCCATGCTCAATTGGGTGTTTCCGACCGATGAAACGCTGTGTGTCCTTTGTGGGCGCCCCGTCGTCGAGGCACCTGTCGTCACGACGGCACACGCACATCACCAGGCAAAGGCACATCGGGACAAGCGTCAGATGTGCCTCTTTTGTCTACAGGACGCGCAGCGTTGCGCGCCACAGCCCGCACACCAACAATTGCAGCTTCGAAACCCGAAACGCCTGCTCGACGTCTATAGTTGCATTCCATATGACCACTTCATCCGAAATCTCATCCGCGCCTGGAAATACGACGGTGTCATCGAGTTAACCCAGTGGTTCAGCGAGATGGTCGCCCAGACGCTCGACGACATCACGGAAACGGACTCGCTTGCGTTTGATGTCGCTGTCCCCGTTCCTTCCACGCGTGATCGAACGCGCAAACGCGGTTACGATCACGTACGCCTCCTGCTTGAACACGCCACGAGCCACCTGGCGCTTCGCACGACTCCAGCTTTAGTTCGCGTCCAAACAAGTAGCTCAGGCTTCACCCAGTCGCAGACGGCCAAGACGCGAGATGATCGGCAGTCCGGCCTGATGCGGGTTTACGAACACAACAAGCAAATTTCTGTTCGCGGTGCCCGCGTGTTGCTGATGGACGACATCGTCACCACGGGCGCGACGCTCGTCGCCTGTGCCGAGCGACTGTACCGCGCCGGTGCAGTATCTGTGTGTGCCATCGTGATAGCTCGAGTTCTCTAAGGTTGCCATTTCCAGCAGGGATTGGACTAGGGTGGTGGCGAATTAATCTCTTTCAGAGATTGATCTGACATGTCGACACCATTTGTGTGACGAAACGACAACGATTTACGATTCTTCGATGTTTCCCGACATTTTTTGCAGATATAATAGCGGCAGCGGGAGGAATGGACAGTGCCGATAACAAACTGTAAACGATGTGGGCGGATGTATAACAGAGTGGGCCGCGACATTTGCCCCAATTGCGTCCGTGAGGAAGATTTGATGCTTACGGAAATCCGGAATTTTTTGCGCAAAAACAAGCTCGCCAATATCGCGGAGGTGGCCGAAGGCACACATGTCGAATACGAGATTATTGTCGATATGATTCGTGATGGGCGGTTGATTCTCAGAAATCATCCAAATATGTCGTACGCTTGTGAGCGCTGCGGCAAGCCGACTCAATCAGGGCGCTTCTGTGGGAGGTGTACTCAGGAATTGGCGCGTAGCCTAAGTGCGGCGAGTGCGGAACTCCGGGAGAAAAATGCGCAGACGAAGCCTGGTAAAGGTTTTTATAGCCGAAATGATGTGGGACGACTGGATTGATGTGCGGGTAATTGAGCGCGTACCAGCTTTTTAATCGCTTAACACCAGAAAATTGCCTGTTCGGATATAGAATTTTGAATAGACATAGAGGTTGATGAAGCCATGAGTATGGCATATCAAGCATATCAAACATGGGATAAGCAGCAGGAGAGCGACCGCATTGAGGCGCACCTGCCGCTCGTCTACAGCCTGGCGTCGAGTCTCGCACCACGAGCGGGTCTCGTCGGGCTGGAGATGGGGGATTTGGTTCACACGGGCGTCCTTGGCCTCTATACGGCAGCCGCGTCTTTCGAGGAGAGCCGCGGCAGTACGTTCGGGGCGTACGCCAAACCGTTTGTCCGCGGTGCGATGCTGGACGAAATCGCCCGTCATAAGAACGAGCCCCGAGCGGTTCGGGACAAGTACCGAAAGATACGGGACGCCGAGGAGAAGCTCGTACGCGAATTGATGCGTGAACCGACAGATGCGGAACTGGCTGCTGAGATCGGCATCGAGATGAAGATGTTGAACCATTGGTTGATTGACATCGGTATGCGCGACAGGGCGTCGCTCGAAGACCTCGCTGAGCGCTCCTCGTTCGATCACGCCGACACCACCACCGACCGCCAACCGGAACTCCACTTTCTCAAGCGCGAATCGAAGCAATTGTTGGTTGCAGCGCTCGCCAAGTTACCACAGCGCGAACAACAATTGCTCTATCTGTACTACCAAGAGGAACTGACACTCAAAGAGATTGGCTACGTGCTCGACCTCAGCGAGTCGCAGGTTTCTCGCACACATAAAAAGGCGTTGTCCTCATTGCAAAAGCTGCTTGCCGAAGACGATTGATGCCGGTGCAAGTTTTTGCTTCGGCTTCCGATGTAATGACGTAGATACTTGTGGATGAACTCATGATGGGGGTGAAGCGGATGAACATATCCGATTCGATACAGTCGCGTAGCGGGCAAGTGCCGTATGCGGCGCAAAATCAAAATGTGCGCGCTGACAACAAGGCGAGCACGAAGACAACAGGGCAACCGGTGTCCAACCAAGCGCGCCTCGATGCACTGAAGGCGAAGATGCAGTCGGGCGATCCTGTGAATCTGAACGCGTTGGCAGACAGCATGTTGAAAAAGGGCGCATTTATTGACGTACAGGCGTGAGTTTGTGCTTGTTGCGCCCGGGAGTGGGAATGACGCACGGGCTGTATGATAGCGCACCTTGCGCTGTTTGAAGGTACCACTAGATTGATTGGATAGACCGGAGGGACATCATGCCGGAATTAAGCGCGCGCCTTCTTGACGTATTGAAAGAGACGCTCGAATGCGAGGAACGCATTTGTTGTTTGATGGAACAACATAAGAAACTGTTGATTGCGGGCCGTGAGGTAACGGCGGAATCGATATTGGACGAGATTCAACAACTGTGCTCCTCAGTCTCCGCTTCTGAATCGAGGCGGGAAACCGTTGTGCGTGAGATTGCAGAGGTCGAAGGCCTGGACCCGACGGAATTAACCGCAAACAAGTTATTAGAGTTGCCATCTCTTCTTTCTATACGTGAAGAATTGGCTTCGGTCACAACGCGACTACGTCAAGTTGTGAAGGGGATTGTTCAGTTGCGAGACGAAATCGAAGCCTTGGCGCTTCATGCAAAGGCATATTCCGACTTCGTGTTGTCCGTGTTGCAACAGAACGCTCAGACGAAGCCATATGGCTCAGTTACTTTGCCGTACAGTCGATTTATTAGTGTCAGAACTTGAGAGGAGAGGGTCCTCGTGCTCGGAACATTCCTTGGATTACAGACTTCGCTACGCGGTCTTGAGACGGCGCAGGCGGGGATTAATACAGTTTCTAATAATATCGGTAATGAAAACACGCCTGGCTATGCGCGTGAAATCGTGGATATTGGTGAATTGCCCTCACTCGAGATACCGGGTGGAAATCATGTGATGGTGGGGCAGGGGGCTCAAGCTACCCAAGTTCAGCGCGTGACGAATCAATTTTTAAACGCCCAGTACCAACAACAAAACTCCTTGCTAAGTCAAGCTACCGTGGAGCAAACCACCCTGAATCAGGTTTCTGGGATCATCAATGAACCGTCCAGTACCGGTATTTCTAACGCACTTGAACAATTTTACCAGGCTTGGGATACGCTGAGCGGGGATGCGTCAGATCTTAGCTCTCGTACAGCTGTCGTCGATGCGGCACAGACGCTGACGCAGGTTATCAATCAAACGGCCAATCAATTAAGTTCGCTGTCCTCGAATGTTTCGTCTTCCTTGTCTGATTCGGTGACTCAGGCCAATAGCCTGCTGAGTCAAATTGCCAGTGTGAGCAACGAAATTGCGAAGGTTCAGCAGTCTGGTGCGCAGCCAAATAGTCTACTGGATCAACGTGATGCACTGCTCAATCAACTTTCTCAATATGTCAGTTTCCAAACGCAGACTACGACGACATCGGCTGGTGGCGTTTCTTATGATCAGTTTTCGCTGACGCTGACGGGGATGTCTGCTCCAATTATTGATGGTAGTCAAACGGATTTTAGCCAGTCGACGCCGCCGGCGAATCTTGAGGGTAACCTTGCCATTTCGAGTAAAGGCGAACTGGAGGTTGTCCCGACGAACAATTCCACATTGAGTGGGACGTCGGTTCTCTCCGGGCAAAGCGGGGAGATTCAAGGGTATCAAGATTCTTTGGCCGACATCCAAAGCTATCAGAACGAGTTGGATGTATTGGCTCAGAGTTTGGCCGGTCCAGGCACTTCGACGCTGACAAGCGATTGGACGATTCCTGGTGATGCGGTGAACAGTCCGCCTTACAACACGATGGAAGTAGGATCCTCCAATCAGAACTTAAGTGACTACTTAAAGACGTTAACGCCAAATCCGGATGGTAGTTACACCATTCCTTCTGGAACCAGCATTACGACGACGTTGGGAGGCATGTCGGTGACTTTGGACGGTGCGATGGACATCACGTCAAGCACTCCGTCCGCATTGGACAATCTTCAAATTGTATTGCCGGATGGAACGAAGAGTACAATCGGCGATTATGGACAGTCGCAGTTACCGGAAGGTACGACAATAGTGGGTGTTGGTCTCAACCAACTCTTGCAACTGGGTTACTCCGAGAATGGCCCGGGTAAAGCCTTGTTTACGACACCTGTGACTGCGGATGGTCAACCTATTTCAGCATCCAACATCACTGTTCAGTTGGAAGCGTCTGATCTCGCTGCGGGAACAACGGTCGCCGATTCCAGCGCAAATCCACCGGTTGCGGTTTCTGGCGATGGCTCGCTCGCAACGTTGATTGCGAATATGGCGAATACAAACATGTCCTTCCCGAGTCCATCAGCTCCTGGTGTGACGCCATCGTCCACTCAATTGACCGGTACATTGAGTGATTATCTGACCTCGGTGGTAGGACAACTGGGCCTTCAGGGGCAACAAGCGAACAATACTGTGTCGACCCAGACTAGTTTGGTTCAACAATTGAGCAATGAGCAACAAAGTGTATCAGGCGTGTCGACCGACGAGGAAATGACAAACATGATTAGCTACCAGCAGGCCTATAACGCTTCTGCGGAAGTCATTTCGACGATTAACGACATGCTGACCGCATTGATGCAGAATGTCTAAATGCTGACTTTCATCGAAGAGGAGTGGGGATTTCGATGCGTGTAACACAGGGGATGCTGAGTAGTCAAATCCTGTCTGATATACAGAACAACTACCAACAATTGAGTACACTTGAAAATGAGTCGGCAACGGGCCATAAGATCAACACCCCATCCGACGATCCCATTGGTGTCCAACAGGTGATGCAGTTGGCGAATGAGACGTCGTTTGACTCGCAGTACGGACAGAATGCAACAAACGCACAGGCTCAGCTCAACTTTATTAGCAGTACTATGACGGAAGCGCAAAACGTCCTCAGTAACGCCCGCGATTTGGCACTCGAAGGCGCTAATTCCACGGAAACGCCAAGCGATATGCAAGCTATCGCTGCGGAGGTCGGACAACTCTACAACCAAATGGTTACAATCGGCAATACGCAGTACAACGGTCAATATATCTTCAATGGCCAGGACACGGGTACCCCTCCGTATCCTCCGCAGGCGGCCAATCTCACGCCTGATCAGGCGACAGGAGACTTAGATCCGTCAACGAAGGTGACGAATTCAGGCAAGGTATATGTGAGCTTGGGGAATGGCGTAACCTTGCCTGTCAGTGCATCGGGCAATGATTTTTTCCAAGCAGCACCGTCTGACTCGTTTTCCTCGGGGGCGTCCTCCGGGTCGTCACAGAACGCGTTTTCGCTGTTGAGTCAACTGTATACGGCGCTGAACAACGGTGACACCACGCAAGTAGGCAACTTGGTTTCCGGTATCGACTCCGTTCTCGACAATATGAATCAGCAACAGGCCAACGTAGGTTCCTTGATAAATCGAGCTGAGATGATGCAGACCAGAATGTCGAACTTGTCGGACAGTGTGACGAAACAGCTGTCCAACGTTCAAGAGGCCGATATGGCAACTGTGTTGACGCAATTGAACTCGGCAATGGCCGTTCAGCAGGCGAGCCTGGCAGTAGGCGCGCAGGCTTTACCTCAGACGCTCGTCAATTTTCTGAAATAAAGCCAAGAAAATGTTGTCGATGTGTGCAAGTTTTACCCGAATCTACGGATGTATTAAATTGAACAGCTACTAGAGTGGTGGCTGAAGTTGAAACCGTAAGGGAGAGAACCGATATGGCAATGACCATTGGCCACAATCTTGGCGCAATGAACGCGTTGTCTGCATTGAACAGCAACTCCAATGCACTGCAGAGCGCGTTGCAACAACTGTCGACCGGTAAGAAAATCAACAGCGCAGCCGACAATGCTTCTGGATACGCAATCTCACAGAAGATGCAAGCGCAGATCAGTGGTTTGAATCAAGCATCTCAGAACGCTCAAGATGGTATTTCTATGATTCAAACCGCTTCGGGAGCTTTGAACCAAACGATTAGCCTTCTTCAGAACATGCGTCAATTGGCTGTTCAGGCGTCGAATAGCACGACGACACAGGCTGACCGTGAGGACCTACAATCACAGTTCAACCAATTAGCTGACCAAATTAACAACATTGGTAACACAACGCAGTTTAACACCCAGAATCTACTTCAAGGTGGCATGGGTGCAACGGGCCTGATTGCTTCTCCTGGGACTCTCGCTGGAGGAAATTCTACCACGCCGGCGACAGCAAGTATTGACTTCTCCTCTATAACCGATGCGAATGGTGTGGAAAGTCTTGTTGGTAAAGGTTTCACGGTAAATGGACAAGCAATTCAGTTTTACGATTCATCCAAGGGTGAGGCAAACGGTAGCGGGATTGCCGTGGATTTGAATGGCGTAACTGATGGTGCTGGAGTCGTTTCGGCGATTGCGGCGCAGGTGGGGGATCAAATCAGTGGTGTAACTCTTACTCAGGACGCTACTACTACTCAGCTCGACATTACGGCAACTCAAAATGGTACAGGTGGAAACAACATAACTTATTCTGATGGTTATCAGTTCCAATCTGTTTTCCAAATTGGCGCAAATACTGGTCAAACGATGACTTTGACCATTGGAGACATGCGTGCGAAGGCGCTAGGAATCACAGGGCAGGCTGGTACCGGTAATTTTGGTTCTGCCAACGACGTAACTGACGGAACGAACAATACGAACGTCGAGGCGGCTCTTGACATCACTGATACTTCAAAAGCTGACCAAAACATCAATGTGATTGACAATGCGATTCAGACAGTCACGACCCAGCAGGCGCAATTGGGTGCTGTTCAAAATCGTTTGCAAAGTAGCATTAGTAATCTCGACAATACATCGCAAAACCTCACTACAGCTGAGTCTGGCATTACGGATACGGACATGGCTTCGACCATGGCTGAATTTACGCAGGATAACGTGCTCCAACAGGCTGCGGTTTCGATGTTGGCGCAAGCAAACCAACAACCTCAGTTGGTCCTCAAACTTTTGGGTTGATTGCTTCGTATCATCAACAGAGGCCGGGCGCATTCGTTGCGTCCGGCTCATCATGGTTACGATATTTGAATTTTTTTGAAGGGTGGCGACTTGCTTGACATACATTGGTGCTTTATCAGGTGGAAGTTCCTCGTCTAGCAGCAGTTCTTCCAGTGCAATCGATTTTACGGGCGGTATTTCAGGGCTCGCATCTGGTATTGATACGGATAGCATTATCCAAGGGCTGATGGAGTCAGCGCAGGAGCCTTTGATTCAACTGTTGCAACAGCGCCAAATTACTCAGTGGAAACAAGCTAGTTATCAGCGGGTGGATAATACGCTCAACGATTTGAAGAGTAATTTGTCGTCGTTGCAACTGCAATCCACATTCTTGCAAACCACCACGTCATCTAGCAATAGTTCGCTCGTGTCGGCGACGTCGAACATACAGTCTCCTAGTGGATCGTACAGTGTAAAGACGTATCAATTAGCGTCCGGTGCAACCGTTTCGTCCTCGAAAACGCTGTCGACCAGTAGTTCATACGCCGATACACCGTTGGCACAACTGTCTTCGAGTTTTGGACAGTCCACGAGTGAAAGTTTTACGTTGAATGGTCAAACGTTCACGTTTAATCCCCAAACAGCCACGATTAATACGATTTTGCAACAAATCAATTCTGAGCCGTCGGCTGGCGTGTCGGGATTCTATGATACCAATACGGGTAAAGTTGTCTTACAGACGACGTCGACCGGAACTGGCGCAAAGATTGAGGTCTCGAATGATACTGCGGGACTCTTTTCAAATGTGTTTGGGCTGGCGCAGACGAACGCGGCGGGATCAGCATCACAACCGATGGTGATTGACGCATCTTACACCACACAAAATGGAGAGGACGTTTCTACCCAAGATGGGACCGTCGATATCAATGGAACGAAGTTCGCGTTCACGGCTGGTCAGTCGTTCAGTGAGATTGCGAGTCTGATTACCGCACAGTCGTCACAAACAGGTGTTTCCGCTACATACGATGCGACAAATCATCAGTTGGATTTGTTTGGTGCTACGACAGCAAGTCAGACGCTGAATTTCAGTCAAATGCCGTCCGCAGGTGACGTCCTGAATGTAGATGGGAAGACGATTGCGTTTTACGATAGTACGACAGGGACGAAACCCACGGCAGATTACACAATTGATCTGAGTTCGGTCACAACGCCCGAGGATGTTGCTTCCGCTGTGGCGAGTGATATCGGTAGCGATACGACGTTGGAGAACGAGTTGAGTGCTACCGTCGCAAATGGAACGAGTGTCATTCTGAATGCTAAGTCGTACGGTAGTAGTGGTAATTTTACGACGCAGTATACGCCAAGCAATGCAACCGTGACATTCGGTGCAGAGACACTCGGCACTTCGGGCACCTCTGGTACACCGACGACGCAAAATATCACATTTTCGAGTGTTCCGGCAGCCGGGGATTCGATGACCATTGCGGGACAGACGATTCAATTTTATGATAGTTCCACTGAATCTGCGCCGACCGGTACGGGCGTTACGGCGATTGATGTGAATAATCAGACCCCGTCTGGAATTGCAACGGCTGTGGCCGAGGCGCTCTCCGGTGGCGCCACCGGTACTGCGAACGGGAATGTCGTGACGGCTACCGCGACGTCGAATGGCTCGCAATCGTTGGATATCACGTACGAGTATGCCTCTGCTCCGGTATCTGGTACTGGCGCGACGAATGTTCAGGATACGCAGTTGTATTCTGGCATCGCGGTGACAGACCCGACGGTTGATCCGACGAAGACTTCAGTGACCGACACGATGTTGGGAACCATTGAGTCCACGGGATTGCCGGCGAGTGTACAAACGGGATCGGATGCGTACTATTCTGTCAACGGGTATGTCACGTCGAGTCAGACAAATCAGGCGACCTACAACAATATCACATTTAATTTAAATGGGGTAACGGGACCGAGTTCTTCAGTGAACGTTACGGTTTCGAGCAATACGGACGCCATCGTTCAGGCCATCACCAGTTTCGTGCAGCAATATAACGAGACCTTGCAATATATGCAGGGACAATACAACACAAAGAGAAACTACGATTACGCGCCATTAACGCAAGCGCAGGCATCGCAAATGACAGATACTCAGATTACTGAGTGGAATCAAAAGGCTCAAGCAGGAATGTTGGAGAATGATCAGCTGCTTGGCAGCGTCATGAATAACCTTAAGAACGTCGTTAGCTCCACTGTTCCTGGGCAGCCTACGGTCAATATCAATGGGCAGCAGACGACGCTCAATTCGCTCGCATCGATCGGTATTTCACCGATTGACGTGATGAATGGCGTCAGCAGCGGAGCAACTGCTCCAGGTGTTACGACCTCCGGATACAATACGTACGGGTTGTTGCAAATCAACACGGCGCAACTGCAGGCGGCGGTCGAGGCGGATCCGACTGCAGTGATGAATTTATTTACTGCGTCCGGTACGGGGATTGCGAAACAGTTGTATACCACTACGTCAAACAGCATCACTCAAATTCAACAGCAGGCGGGTACGGGAGATACGTATGACCCTACGGGGCCGAACGCGACCACGACCTCTTCGTCTTCGTCCTCTACAACGGACGACAGTAGTCTGCTCGCGTATACGTTGATTGACCCGAATGCCGACTTCACGACTTTATTCAGCTTGGATCCTATGAATACAAGTTTCTTAGGAGAACAGGTGTCAACGATGGATTCCCAAGCCACGTCGATGAACCAACAATTGCAGCAGTTGCAACAGCGGTATCAAACGGAGTATGCAAACATGGAATCTGCAATTGAGGCAGTGAACTCTCAATCATCGTACCTTGTGTCGATGATGGGCGGGTCCAGCAGTTAAACAACTTGAGGTGAGACGCTGAATGGGTCAGCAAGAATTGATGAGCCAAATTGAGAATATGAAGTCCATTGGTGAACGTATCCTTGCCCAGTTGGAGGACGCCAGCGTCTCGTTTGAATCTATCGAACGTGGCTTGAGTGAGCGTGAGGCCGCGTTTGAAAAATTCCAGAAGGCTGTTGAGGCGCTACTGGATAAGCGGGAATTATTCAGCTGTTCGGACGAGCTTCGGCGAATACTGCAGCAAAATGAGCAGATTTCTCTTGGGATTTCTCAACGTCGAGAAGGTGTCCGGCAAGCCATGGCGAAAGTCTCTGCTTCGCAGCGTTTTGCAAAATCGTCTTTGCCTACGGTACAGGGACGTATGCTGGACATCGAACTTTAAGAGAAAGGATGATTGTTGTGAGTTACGCGAGTCGTGCATCAATGGCGTACAAATCAACTGCGGTGCAAACAAGTAACGAGAAGTTGGTTGTGATGTTGTATGACGGCTGGCTATCAGCACTGGAGATTGCGAAAGATGCAATTGAGGCTGGTGACTTGGCGCGAGCTCATACACAGTTAGTTAAAGCCCAAAATATCGTGAACGAGTTGAACAATACTTTGGACATGCAGTATGAAGTGTCAAAGCAACTTCGTCAATTATACGAGTTTTTCCTACGGCAGTTGGTCGAGGCGAATGTACAAAAGAGTGTTCAGCCGATTGTGGAGCAATATCCCATCGTGAAGGGATTGCGGGATACTTGGGAACAGGCCATCAAACAATTGGGCGTTTCGACGGTCTAAAATAAGTCTAATTGACTTGACGCGCGCACGGTGCGGCCCAAGACCTTCAACGATATATACACCCAAGATGGGTTCCTTCTACGCGCAAGTCGCTAAGGTGGGAACAAAGTGACCATTCAATCGATTTTCAACGTAAACTCCGTATCAAATATCATTCCGAATCAAGTAGAACCCATTCAGAACGGATTACTTGCCGGTTCTCAGCCGACAGTTTCGGTGGAACAGCCTGAGGAAGCGTCCAGTTCAGTGAACGGTGGGAAGGCAAAGTCTGAAACAACCTCAGCCTTTGATAAATTGCTTGATGATTGGAAACAGCACGCCATTCAACCGAATTTGAGCGTGCAATTCGCGAGAGATGCACCTACAAACGAAATATGGATGAATCTCGTAGACAATTCGACTGGACAGGTCGTGTACAAGTTCCCGCCTGAGGCGATGCGTATGCTGAAAGAGCATAAACAGGCGAACGGCCTTGTTACGGACGTACGCACGTGATTGCTTGTGTTATTCGGTGAATCCGCGCTTCACTTTATCTTTGGCATGGAAGTGTGGATTTAGAATTGATATCTGTAAATTCAAACATCAATGACTACTCTAACTCCCCCGACTGCGGTATAATATATCCACACGAAGGAGGAGTTGTCTATGAAAATTCAAGTTCATGGCGACAACATTTCTGTCACCTCGGCGCTCCAGGATTATGTGGATAAGAAGATTGGACGGCTTACGCGACTGTTTGAGGGCGAAGCCGACAAGGACATCCATGTAACCATGTCCGTTGAAGGAACGTTCCATCGCGTGGAAATGACAGTGTACGTGCATGGCGTGATCTTCCGGGCGGAAGAGAAGTCGCAAGACATGTATGCCTCCATTGATTTGGTTACGGATAAGCTTGAATTGCAGGTGCAGCGTTACAAGGAAAAGGTCAACCGCCGTTTTCGCGAGAAAGGGTTGCGGACGCAGATTCGGCAGACCGCTCTTCACGGCAGACTTTCAGATACAGCAGACGAAGTGGACGAGCCCAAAGTGGTGCGTGTCAAACGTTTCCCAATTAAACCGATGAGCGTGGAAGAGGCCACTTTGCAGATGGACCTGCTAGACCACGACTTTTTCGTCTTCACCAATGCCGAAACGGATGAGGTGAACGTCGTTTATCGCCGGAAAAACGGGGACTATGGCTTGATTGAGCCGCAGGGTTGATTGTCCCTGGTGGTTATGGCTATGAGCAAAGGACATCCATACAAGATTCTACAGACGCCTGCGACTCGCAGGCGTCTGTTTTATATTTACGTCTCCCCATCGAACCTCACTGCATCCTTCACATAATTGACGACGAAAAGCACAAATTTACTTTCTGTTTCGACAAAATCCGACTTATACTAGTAATGTCATCGTAGAGGCGTATGAATGTGCGGGAGTCGTACGCTGCTACAAAATTTAGCGGCGCGGTAGGGGAACATTATGATGAATCGAGTATCTTTTATCGGGCTCTATGCGATTCAGCTAGCGGTAATCTCGCTGTTGGCAGTGCTTTACCCAGCGAGGGTTTTTGTACTCTTGGGACTCATTGCAGTCGCTTTTGCTGTGGTGTCGTACTATGCAAAACCGATGTATGGATTCATTGTTTTAACGGCTGGCATCGCATGTGTCGGTTTTTCATTTGTATTGATTTCTTGGATTGCACCAACGGGACTTGAGCACCAGGCAATTTTCATTGCGAAGCATATGGTCATCACGGTGTTGTACACGACGACGTGGTTGACTGCGACGTTTACGCGAAGAATGGTCTTGCAGTATCGCCAGGCTATCGAGAGGGTCGAGCAGTTGGAGAAGTATACCCTGACTCAGGGTGTCCTAACGGTGAATGAGTTTCAATATCGGCTTGATGATGTATATACTGGCGCGAGGCGGCGTGGGGAAGGGGCTTATGTTCTTTTCTTGCACGTGATCAAAGATAAGAGAAGCTTTCAGTTGGTGGATACGCTTGTCGCTCAGTTGGAAAGAGCTGCTTTGCAATCTGTCCGAAGTAAGTTTGATATTGTGGGGAAACTGGCTGATGACACGATTGGTCTCGTGCTTCAGAACACGGATGCGCGCGGTGTTTCCATTGTAACGGATCGATTTTTTCATTTGCTGAGTGAGCAGTTGAATGCAAAGGCAACAGAGATGCTAGAGATCTCTCCGTATCATCTGATTGATCAGTGGGGAGAAATTGTCCGTTTGCTAGAGGCGTATTATCCGCGGGGCACATTTGTAGATCGGAGCGCGCTGTAATGACCGTTACGTTACTCGCGATTGCAATCGCCTTTTGGGTGTTGTTGGTGTATTACACAGTGTTGACTGTTGGGGGTGCAATATTTCGAGTCAAAGCGTCGACGAAGTCTTCTCCGGCGCTCGAAAGCTATCCGAGTGTGAGCGTTTTGATACCGGCTCATAACGAAGGGAAAGTTTTAGGAAAGACGTTGAGATCGATGGTTCAGTTGGTGTATCCGGGCGACTTGACTGTGTACGTGTTAAATGACAATTCTCAGGACGAAACAGGGGAAGTGGCTGATGCGTACGCGGAAGTGTTCACCAGGATTCAACATGTTCGAGTGCCTTCAGGCAGTCCTAAAGGGAAGTCCAGGGTGCTCAACTATGGACTCTCTCTCGCCAAGTCAGACTATGTGGCGGTCTACGATGCCGACAATCAGCCTGAACCGCAGGCCTTGAAATTGTTGGTCGAGGCGGCGGTTCGGACACCCGGTGCCGCAGGTGCGGTGGGGTATGTGAAGACGCTCAATGAGCAGCGCAACTGGTTGACGCGGATGATTTCTCTTGAGTTCTCCACATTTCAACTTTTGATGCAGTCGGGGAGATGGTTGTTTTTTAAACTGGGATCTCTTACGGGAACCAATATGCTCGTCAAGCGGTCAGACTTATTGGACGTAGGGGGATGGGATCCCTATGCACTCGCCGAAGATGCAGAATTGACGCTGCAGTTGACTGCAAAAGGCAAATTGTTGCCGGTTGTGCCGGAGTCCCGCACTTGGGAGCAAGAGCCGGAAACTCTGCGGGTGTGGTTGCGGCAGCGTACGCGGTGGATGCAAGGCAATCTGTATCTCATTGAGAAGACGATGAGAACGCCGAGCTGGATTCGGGGCAGAACGCTCATCCACACGCTTCAGACCCTTCTGGTCTACGTGTGCTTTGTGTTCTTTTTGCTGGTTTCTGATGTCTGGTTTGTTCTCGGTTTGTTTGGTGTGGTACATACGGAGTACATTCGAACCCCTTTGTTGTTGATTTGGGCCGAATCTTGGTTGTTGTACTCCCTCCAAATTTTTAGCGCGCTGATGACCGATTCAAATGTAACCATTCGAAACGTCATTGGCGTATCCCTGATGTATTTTTCGTATGCGCAGATGTGGATTTATTTGCTCGTTCGCGCGTCGCTGAAGCACATCAAGCATCGTTTGTCGCGCGCGGAAGTCACTTGGGACAAGACTATTCGCTTTTAAATGTCGGTTGCGGTAAAACGCGGTAGGGTAGGAACTTTGGCTGCTGGAAATGATCTGGTTATATTAAGTTAACCTGTACTTTTATACCCAGTGACACCTTTCTGTTGTGATATTGCCTCCCCCTACGGTACAATCTGTTATTAGAGGTTGATCGCGATTCACCTCGTCCCTTCGTCTGTCTGTCGAAACTTGACGGATTGATGCGGTTGTGGGGGCGTAGATGGGGGATCGACGGCATCTAGGAATCTTTATGGGGGTGTAACCGTTCGGTGGGACTCCTCAAGCAAGTATTTAACTCCAACGAACGCGATATTGCACGTTTGCGCCGGAAAATTGAGAAGATCAATGGCCTGGAAGCGCAGTTTGAACATATGTCGGACGAGGAACTTCAGGCGATGACGCCTGCGTTCCGTCAGCGACTGGAGAACGGAGAAAAGCTTGACGACCTGCTTCCTGAGGCATTTGCAGTTGTGCGGGAGGCGGCCAAGCGCGTCTTGGGGCAACGTCATTATGACGTACAGCTGATGGGCGGCATTGTTCTGCACGAAGGCCGTGTGGCGGAGATGAAGACTGGTGAAGGGAAAACCTTGGTCGCTTCGCTTCCGTCGTATTTGAACGGACTGACGGGCAAAGGCGTGCACGTCGTGACGGTCAACGATTACTTGGCCAAGCGCGACGCGGAAATCACGGGACAGGTACACAGATTTCTCGGTTTAACCGTTGGCTACAATGGCCACGACATGACACCGCAGCAAAAGCGCGAAGCGTATGCTGCCGACGTGACGTACGGGACAAATAATGAGTTCGGCTTTGACTACCTGCGCGACAACATGGTGATGTCGCTCGAAGATATGGTACAGCGGCCGCTCCATTTCGCCATCGTCGACGAAGTCGACTCGATTCTTATCGACGAGGCGCGGACGCCGCTCATTATCTCGGGTCCTGCGGAGAAATCGGCGGATTTGTATTTCCGCGCCGATTTGTTTGTCCGCCGTTTGCGCAGGGACGAGGATTACGAAATCGACGAGAAGATGCGCACGGCGAACTTGACTGACTCGGGTGTGCATAAGGCCGAGCAGTACTTTAAGGTCGAGAACTTGTTCGATCCCGACAACGTCACGCTGATGCACCACATCACGCAGGCGTTGAAGGCGCATGGTCTGATGCACCGCGACAAGGACTACGTCGTGATGGGCGATGAGATTTGCATCGTCGACGAGTTTACGGGCCGTTTGATGGAAGGGCGCCGTTACAGCGAGGGTCTGCATCAGGCGATTGAGGCGAAGGAAGGCGTCCGCGTCCAAAACGAATCGAAGACGCTGGCGACTATCACGCTGCAAAACTACTTCCGCATGTACAACAAGCTGTCTGGTATGACGGGTACAGCCAAGACGGAGGAGAAGGAGTTCATCGAGATTTACGGCATGGATGTCGTAACCATCCCGACGAACCGACCGCTTCGCCGCCAAGACCTCGGAGACGTCATTTATAAGACCGAGGCGGCCAAGTTTAATGCGGTGGTCAACGAGATCGCGGCACGGCACGAGAAGGGTCAGCCGGTGCTCGTGGGTACGACGTCTGTGGACAAGTCGGAGCGACTGTCGCAGATGTTACACGCCAAGGGCGTACCACACCAGGTGTTAAATGCGAAGCACCACGCGCGCGAGGCGGAAATTGTGTCGCTCGCAGGCCAACCTGGGATGGTCACCATTGCGACGAATATGGCTGGGCGCGGTACGGACATCCTGCTCGGTGAAGGCGTCGCAGAAGTAGGCGGCTTGCACATCATTGGGACCGAGCGACATGAGAGTCGACGTATTGACAATCAGTTGCGCGGTCGCGCTGGGCGCCAGGGAGACCCGGGTTCGTCGCAATTCTTCTTGTCGCTCGAAGACGATTTGCTGCGTCTGTTTGGCTCGGAGAACATCAAGCGGATGATGGACAGGCTTGGGCTTGAGGAAGATCAGCCAATTGAGCACCGCATGTTGACGAGCGCGATGGAGCGGGCGCAGAAGAAAGTCGAAGGCAACAACTACGACACGCGCAAACACGTCCTCCGTTACGACGACGTGATGAACAAGCAGCGTGAAGTGATTTACAAGCAGCGCCGCCAGATTCTCGAGACGGAAAACCTGCGGGGCATTATCGAGGGAATGGGCAAAGATCTCATTAGCCACATGCTGGATGTGTATTGCTCCGAGGAGCAGATTCCAGAGGATTGGGATATCAAAGGGCTGCTTCAGTACGCAGAGCGCCACTTCCTGACACCGGGGCAGGTGCAAGAAGAAGATCTTCGCAAACTGGAACGGGACGAGCTCCAAGAGAAGCTTCAGGCACTGTTCGTCGAGAATTACGACGCGCGCGAGGAGGAACTGGGCGACTTCTTGCGGCAGTTGGAGCGGCTTGTGTTGTTGCGGACGGTCGATTCCAAGTGGATGGATCACATCGACGCGATGGATCAATTCCGCCAAGGCGTCCACCTGCGTTCGTATGGCCAGGCTGACCCGCTCGTCATTTACCAACGCGAGGGCTTTGAGATGTTCGAGGCTATGATTCACAGCATCGAAGAGGAAGTTGTCCTCTACGTATTCAAGGCGACGGTCCAACAGGCACCACAACCTATTGAGATGCACGATTCGGTCGGCGGTTAATCGGTCAAACCAGACGTGACCTTCTATCGTGCGCCGTGCGGATGGCGTGCGCGGCACATCATCTTGCCGGATTTGATACAATGAACTACACACGCAACGTTTTGCAGGCAGTTCGGTTGCCGACCGGAGGCGCGCCAGTTTGGTGTCGCCTCCGAAACTGTGTCCGAACGCCGATTTTGAAGGAGTGACAGTTGTGGCAGAGACATTTGGCGAGCTTCGCCAAGATTTAAAGACTATGGCTACTCGTTTAGCGGACTTCGGGAGGTCTCTTTGACGTCGCTGCCAAAGAGACCCGCATTGCAACATTAGAAGATCAGATGACGGCGGCGGACTTCTGGGATGACCAAGCGAAAGCGCAGAAGGTGATTTCCGAAGTCAACGCGCTGAAGTCGGTCGTGGAAAAGATGAACGAAATGACGCAACTGCATAGCGATGCAGAGGTTGCGTTGGAATTGGCGCAAGAGGAAAACGATATGGACTTGTTCGCCGAAGCGAACGAGTTGGCAGCGAAACTCAAGGCCGGCATGGATTCGTTTGAATTAGAGTTGATGCTCTCCGGCGAGTATGACGCGAACAACGCCATTCTCGAATTGCACCCAGGGGCAGGTGGCACCGAGTCGCAGGACTGGGCGTCGATTTTGCTGCGCATGTACACGCGCTGGGCGGAAGATCACGGCTATAAAGTGGACGTCCTCGATTACCTGCCGGGTGACGAGGCAGGCGTCAAGAGTGTCACCTTGTTGATTAAGGGGCATAACGCATACGGGTATCTAAAAGCTGAGAAGGGCGTGCACCGTCTCGTCCGCATCTCGCCGTTTGACTCGTCTGGGCGCCGACACACGTCGTTTGCGTCGGTCGATGTCATTCCCGAAATCACCGAAGACAATTCGGACATCGAGGTGCGGCCAGAGGAATTGCGCATTGACACGTACCGCTCCACGGGTGCAGGTGGACAGCACGTCAACACCACCGACTCCGCGGTGCGCATTACGCACTTGCCGACTGGGATTGTGGTCAGTTGTCAAAGTGAGCGGTCACAGATTCAGAACCGCGCCGTCGCGATGAACTTGTTGAAGGCCCGACTCGCCGAGAAGCGGCGGGAAGAGCGCGAAGCGGAGTTGGCGGAACTGCGCGGCGAGCAAAAGGATATCGGCTGGGGCAGCCAAATCCGCTCGTACGTGTTCCACCCGTATTCGATGGTGAAAGACCACCGGACGAACGAGGAAATCGGCAACGTTCACGCGGTGGTCGATGGGCTGTTAGATCCGTTTATCAACGCGTATCTGCGCTGGCAACTGGCGCGTGAGCAAGCGCGCGAACAGGCGAACCAGGGTTAAGGTAGAGGCAACGAAGACTGCGCGATGACCGCTTGGCAAGACGTCCGGGCGGTCTTTGGCGCGGTTAGAGAAGCGTGGCGAACTTGTTTTCGTCGTTCTAATCCTTTATATTTTTAATGCCCTTACCAAACTTTTTCCGTTTCTCTGCATGTTTAAATTGGCTTGTTGTACAATGATAAACAGAAATATATACAAAGAACAGGACGTGATTTGGAGTGGAGAATCAGACAACCCATCAATTGCCTCCACATGTATTTGTATTGTTCGGGGCGACAGGCGATCTTGCACGCCGTAAACTTTTCCCGGCTTTGTATCAATTGCATCGTAAGGGCTCGTTGGCCGATGGTATCAGCATCGTCGGTACCGCTCGCTCGGAGTACACGCACGAGGCATTCCGCGATGAAGTACATAAAGCACTGAAGGAATTTGTGAAGGAAGACATCGAGGACGCGGTATGGCAATCGTTCGCGAAGCGAATCCACTATGTGCAAGGCAATGTGGATCGTCTGGAGGACTTCGAACGCCTTCGCGACTTTGTGCTCGAACTGGAGCAAAAGGCCGATCACGGCGGCAACCGCATGTTCTACCTGTCCATGGCTCCGCGCTTCTTCGGCGAGACCGCGCTGTATCTGAAGCAGAGCGGTCTGGCTGACACGAAGGGCTGGCGCCGACTGATCATCGAGAAGCCGTTCGGTCACGACTACGCGTCTGCGGCTGAGTTGAACGACCAACTGGCAACGGCGTTCGCAGAGGAAGAGATTTACCGAATTGACCACTATCTCGGCAAGGAAATGGTTCAAAACATCGAGGTCATTCGCTTTGCGAACTCCATGTTCGAACCACTCTGGGACAACCGTTCGATTGCCTCGGTGCAAATCACTTCAAGTGAGACGGTGGGTGTCGAGGACCGCGCATCGTACTACGAGACGTCTGGCGCACTGCGCGACATGATTCAAAACCACATGTTGCAAATGGTCATGATGACGGCAATGGAGCCACCAAGCCGTCTGCGCACGGAAGCGATTCGCGACGAGAAGGTGAAGGTGCTTCGCTCGTTGCGTCGCTACAGCGTCGATGAAGTGAAGAACTACGTCGTACGCGGTCAGTACACCGCGGGTCAGATGAACGGCAAGGCTGTGCCAGGTTACTTGGAAGAGCCAAATGTTGCGCCAAACTCGCAAACCGACACGTTCGTTGCGGCGAAGCTGTTTATCGACAACTTCCGCTGGGCTGGCGTTCCGTTCTACATCCGTACAGGGAAACGCATGCCGGTCAAATCCACGGAGATTGTGGTGCAGTTCCGCAACATGCCGAAACACCTGTACTTCAACCAAGCGGGCAACCTCGGGCCGAACTTGTTGGTCATCCGCATCAACCCGGTCGAAGGCATGTACATGCAGTTGAACGTGAAGCGCCCGGGCACCGACAACGTCGTGGTGCCAATTGCGATGGAGTTCAGCCAATCGGCAGACAAGTCTCCAGAAGCTTACGAGCGCCTGTTGCACGATGCGATGATTGGTGATTCCACGTTCTTTACGCGCTGGGATGAAGTGTCCCTCGCTTGGAAGTTTGTTGATCCGATTGCAGAAGCGTTCCGCACCGGCGCGGCACCGCTGCACACCTATGCGGCTGGCGAATGGGGTCCACAGGCGGCACACGACTTGGTCAAGGAGAACCCAGGGCTGTGGTGGCCAGTGTATGGGGATCAAACCCCGTCCGTGGAAACTGTGGTGAGCCGTGAACGCGCGAACGCCGTGGAGGTGAAGTACTAAGATGGCTCGCACGATTTATGATGTGAGCATGCTCATCCACGAGGGCGTGCAGGTCTATAAGAACAAGGACGAAAAACGGCCGCGGTTCGAGACGACCTCCGATTTCTCGACGGGATCGAGTCACGAAACGCGCATTCACTTGGACGCACATACGGGGACGCACATTGATGCGCCCCTGCACATGATTCCAGACGGTAAGACGATTGAAACGGTCAAGTTGAAGCAGTTGGTCGGCAACTGCCGCGTGTTAGACCTCACCGATGTCGAGGGTGGCATTGGCCGGGCGGATCTTGAACCGCACAAACCGCAACCAGGCGAGTTTTTGTTGTTCAAGACGAAAAACTCGTGGGATGAGGAGTTCAACTACGAGTTTATCTACTTGGCACAGGACGGCGCGGAGTATTTGGCTGATATCGGCATTACTGGCGTCGGCATTGACGGGTTGGGTGTGGAACGCGCCCAACCAGGCCATGAGACGCACACTGCGCTCTTGAGCAAGGATATTGTCATCATTGAGGGCCTGCGGTTGAAGAACGTGCCAGCTGGCGAGTACTTCATGGTGGCCGCTCCGCTCAAATTGACGGGCATTGACGCCGCACCGGCGCGCGTGATGCTGTTTGAGGGCGTTGGCTTTCTTGACTGAACGCACGCACCCGCCCTTCTTGGTGGCGGTTGTAGAAGATGACCACCAATTGGCGAGCACATTAGCTCGCCAATTGGCGCGTTACGAGTTTGAACCGGTCCTTCTCGATTGCCGGCAGGATATTGCGCGCGCTGTAGATGACATTTCTCCACACATTGTTTTGCTCGATATCAACTTGCCGAAGTACGACGGTTTCTACTGGTGTCGACGCATTCGCGAATCGAGTGTCGCACCCATCATCTTCGTGTCGGCACGCAACGCAGGCATGGACCAGGTCTTTGCTTTGGAAAACGGCGGCGACGATTATATCGTCAAACCCTTTGATATGGACGTGCTAGTCGCTAAACTGCGCGCTCAAATTCGCAGAGCTTATGGCTCGTACGCCAATGCGCCAGATGTTGTTCGTGACGCCGTAGAGTCGTTGGCCTTTGGACCGTTTGAACTAAATGTTCGAAAGATGCAGGTTGGGTTTCAGGGGCATTGGACAGCCCTGACGAAGACAGAGTTTGAATTGCTCCGAACGCTCATGGAAGCAAAGGGTGCTGTTGTGTCGCGCGACTTGTTGCTCATGGCACTTTGGGATGATACGACGTTTGTGGACGACAATACGCTCACGGTCAACGTGACGCGGTTGCGCAAACGTCTGACAGAGCTTGGTGCGACAGATGTGATTCGCACGGTTCGCGGTGTCGGCTATCAGTTGGTGGTAGAGGAATCTCTGGGATGACGACGGGTGGGGAAGGACGTATGCGAATATCGCCCATTCGAATCTATGCGCGCGACATTTGGGTACCGGTGATGTGCGTCGTGCTAGGCCTCGTCGTCGGTATCGGCACGGTGTGGCTCGCGGGCGTGAGCAGAGGTCACCACCAACGCGCCAGCGTCTCGGACGCGCTTTACGGATTTTTGCTCGCACTTTTCATCTCTATCATGGGTTTTGCTTTTCATTATCTTCGCAGGCGGCGTTTGCTTTCCGTTGTGACGCGGCAACTTGTGCAATCGAATCTACCTTTGGATGCCGCTGATAGTTTGCGGCGCTACGCGACAACTGCCGAACATCTGTACATCACCCAGTTGCTAGAATCCTATCTGGCTGCATACCGTGAAGATTTGCAGCAGGCGGAATCAAAACGCCGGTTTTATGAGCATTTCACGACGCGTTTTGCCCATCAGATGAAAACCCCGCTCACGGTTTTGCGACTCCTTACAAAAGAACTTTTGGCGGACGCGGTACAGCGGGACACTGAGCCCGCGCAGGCGCTCTCACCCACTATCGACGAGATGCAAGCGGAACTTACCAAGTTGGAAACGGCTTTAGATACGATGCTATACACGGCGCGGTTGCAATCCTTTTCCTTCGACGTGCGCATGGTTCGGCTGCCGTTGGCGCCGTTATTGCGCCAAGTTATCAACGAACATAAAACTTCGTGGATCCGCCAGAAAATCTATCCCCGCCTCGACGTACCTGGGCACCTGGAAGTGACATCCGATGAGAAATGGCTGCGATTCATCTGTGACCAAATCGTCCGCAACGCCTTGCAGTATGGGTACAAAGTCGACACATCTGGGCGCGCTACGAACGAGCCGGCCACATTTGTCATTGCTGCAACGGAAGACGACGAATGGATCCGTGTGACGTTTTGCGACGAGGGCATTGGTATGCATCCGCGAGATCTGCGGCGGATGTTTGAGCCTTTTTATACTGGGGAAAACGGTAGAACTCACTCGCGCGCCACAGGAATGGGTCTCTATCTCGCTGCGGAGGCGGCACAGCGCCTTGGTATCACGTTGTCCGCGGAATCGGTTCTTCACGAAGGGACAACGGTGTCGGTCGTCATTCCCAAATCCTCCTTTATCGCGCCTTACGTTGAATCCAGTCGTGAGGTGACAAAATTGTAAGGTATAAGCGACGGTCTGTAAGGTTGGCACGAGGCGCCAATTGCTCTTCGCGTGTGACAATGGGGACAACAACATTCACGTCCCCGTGTCGCTATGTAGGAGTGGGGGCAAAAGGACAAGGAGTGAGTGATATGCCGATTCTTACAGCCAATCGGCTGGTGAAGGTATACGGAGGTGAGCCGGGCGCGCAAGTTCGAGCGCTCGACGGTGTGGATTTCGCCATTGAGCCGGGGGAATTTGTCGCCATCATGGGTCCGTCCGGCAGTGGCAAGACGACGCTGCTCAATATTTTGGCAGGGCTCGACAAGCCGACGGGTGGTCAACTGGTGGTTGACGGACAATCTGTCGAAACGCTGTCAGGGGATGCACTGGCGTTGTTTCGCCGGCGCAAACTTGGGTTCGTCTTTCAGGACTTCAACCTTCTCGACACGCTGACGCTAGCCGCCTCGACAGAGACGGGCCACGCGAATCGTTCTTTCAGGAGATTCTGCACACGTTGTCGGTGTTGGAGGTGAAAGGCCATGACATTCGGCCAACTCGTCCGTAAAAATGTCGTGCGCCAAAAGCGCCTTTACATCGGGTATATCGCGTCGAGCAGCGTGTCCGTGATGATTTTGTTTATGTTTATGAATTTCGTGTATAACCCGGCGGTCGTCGGAGGTTACATGCCCGCAGGCGCCCGAATGGTGATGCTGGTGAGTGGTTGGCTCGTCGCTTTATTCTCTGTGTTTTTCATCTTTTACTTCCACACCGCGATGCTGCGGTTGCGAGGTCAGGAGTTTGGCCTCCTGCAGGTACTAGGCATGACGCCAAAGCAGATGGGCCGCATGGTGATTCGGGAGAGCGCGATGATTGATGGTGTCGCGCTTGGCCTTGGTCTTCTCTTCGGGCTCCTGTTCACAAAACTGTTTCTCTTGGCCGTCGGCGATTTATTGGTACTGCCCATGGAAATCCCGTTCGCTGCGCCCGCCAAGTCGTGGTTGGTCACATGTATCGTGTTCATCCTCATCTTCGCGCTCGAGGGTGCCTTGATGGCGTTTCGCATTCGGCGTCGTGGTCCGAAGCATCTGCTATTCAGCAGACGATCCCGCCAAAAACCCCCACACCCCTCGCTTCTTCTCGCGGGCTTGGGTGTCGTCTGTGTCGCCGCCGGTTACTACTTGGCCATCGCACAGAGCGTGCGGACACTCGAAACGCTATTGGACTGGTGGTCATTATCACCCTGGTGGTCATCGGGACGTACCTCATCTACACGCAGGTCTTGGTATGGGTACTCATGCGTTTGCGTGGGCGCGTACGCACCGGCGTCGCGCTGTTGACGGTCAGCCGACTCGCCTATCGCATGAAAGACCACGCCCGGGCCCTCACCGTCATCGCCACATTGTCGGCTGTGGTGATGACCGGGGCAGGCACGATGTTAGGGTTTCTGTCGGTGTTCAAGCAGGGGGATGTCGTTCGCCAGCCGTTCGCGGTGATCACCTGGACCAACGCCAATCATCCATTGTCACGCACACCCGCTGACCTCGCGCATCAACTCAATGCGTCAGGTGCCAAGGTGACACAGGAACTGGACGCAACCGCGCTCGCTGGCACACTGCAAAAAGGTGCAGGACAGCGCGGGGTGTATCCGGTGAGTGTGGTGTCGAGATCGACCTTTCAACGCTTTGTGACGGCTATCAAATCCGCCCACAAACAGGTCGCCTACATGTACCCGGACGCACTGACGCTCACAGCGGGTCATGCCCTGTACGTCGCTAGTTTTCCCGTGACGGTGCCGAATGAATTTCACGACACACAAGCAAAGCTAACCGTCGGCCACGACAACGCGACATCGGTTGTCGTCGATAAGCAAATCAGCGAGCGCACGTTCAATTTCGGTACGACCGCTATCAACGACAATCTACTCGTCGTATCAGACGCCGATTTCCGCCACCTGAAAGCCATCACGCCGTCTGCGTCGACCTGGACAGCACATGCGTTTACGGTCGCCAATCTGGCGAAGGTACCTGCCACCATGAAGCAACAGTTCCCATCGTCGCAGGTGAATGTGGCGGAACCAACTGATCAGTCGCTCGTCGGCGTGTTTTCGACGATGATTTTCTCAGGCATGTTCATCTCGCTGATGATGTTGCTCGCCTGCGGCAATACGTTGTATTTCCGACTCCTGAACAACCGGGCGGAGGATGGTATTCAGTTTCGATCCCTCCGCCGCATTGGCACCACCCACCGCGAACTGGGCCGCGTGCTGACCGCGGAGTTCAGCGTCTTGTTCTTCTTTCCCTTCGTGCTGGCGGCCATGCATTCCATCGCTGCCATTATCGACTTCCGCCACGTGCTTGCCTTGCCTGGCCGCCTGTGGCCAGTGAGTCTCGCGGTGTTACTCGCATATCTCGCGTTCATGGTGATTTACTTCATCGCCGCGCGCATCACGTATCCCCGCCAACTGCATATCGACGACCCGCGCCGCGCCCGCTGAGGCGCGGCGCGTTGGTCCTTGTCGCTCGGCTGATTCAGGGGGTGTCTACTGGTATTGAGCAACCCGCAGCAAATGCCGCAGCGATGGAAATTGCCCGGCCCGGGCGGCAAGGGCTCTTTTCTGGAGTCGTGAATGTGGCGTTTAACCAGGGGGGAAACTTGATGGCTTCCCTCATCTGCTTTCTTGCCAGTATGGCCTTTGGAACGAGTGCAATGCAAAGTTGGGGTTGGCGAATTCCCTTCCACGAGAACGCCACGGCCGTTTTCGGCGTGACAACCCTATTAATGCTCATTATGGTGGCGGTCGGTCCGCTGTCGGGATATTTAGCCGATCACTTTGGCTCTTCCACCACTGGCGTAGCGGTTGGCTACGGCATTTGGTGGGACAGCATCGTATTTGCTTATTGCAGCACAGCAAGCAGGGGAATTGTGGTTGTTTCTTACGTATGGGCGCGTTCGTTTGTGCACTGAGTGTCGTGATTTATGTGTGGGCGCTCAGACGCGGTCAGGTGGTGAGAGAATCGCCTGTACAACCGGCAGGGGAGGAAGCGGCAGCGATTGAATAAGTGGAGACATGGATCAGAACCTGATGTGAGCATGGAAAGGGGACTAGGAAGTGCCTAGGACACGAAGTAACCAATATCCATCTATCGTGAATGCGCCGTCCTTATTCAACTGCGATTTTCGAGATCTACCGGCGCAACTGGATGAACTCGTCGGAGCCGGAGTGGACTTTTTCCACATTGATCTCATGGACGGCCATTATGTTCCCAATCTCGCCTTTCCAACAAAATTTGTGTCAGAGTTGAAGAAGGCATATCCGAATTGTACGGCAGATGTTCATTTAATGGTCTCGGAGCCGGAACGCTATATTCCAATACTCGCAGAGTACGGCGCAGACTATGTTAGCTTTCATGCTGACAGCACTCGATTTGCCCGCCGGTTAATCACGGAAATACAACGTCATGGAATGAAAGCAGGCGTGGTCATCAACCCATCACAGCCAATGGACGTGGTGTCTCCGTATATTTCGGCGTTAGACTACGTGGTATTAATGACGGTCGAGCCAGGCTTTGCAGGACAGCGATTCCTTAGCGGTTCTCTGGAACGACTGGAAGCACTGAACGCATTGCGGATGGAAACCGAAAATCAGCCATTGATTGAGATTGATGGCGGCATTGATTACAGCTCGGCAGAGGCTTGTGTTCGGCGGGGGGCAGATATTCTGGTTACCGGTGTGTTTGTAACTTTTGAACAACGAGAAGGCACCGCAGCAGCAGTTCGGCGCTTTGCCAGCACACTAGCTCAAGTACCTAGAGGCTGATATGATGTCGCCATAGCCGCCTTGCGCCGGCTTTGGCGCCGTAAGGTGGCTGTTGACGACAGCCAGTTCATGTGAAAGGCCCCTTTACATAGCTAGTCATCTTTCGTATAATATAGCCTGTTCCCTGTATGCGGAAGTGGCTCAGGGGTAGAGCATCGCCTTGCCAAGGCGAGGGTCGCGGGTTCGAATCCCGTCTTCCGCTCCAAGTTTTACAAGGGCCCATAGCTCAGTTGGTTAGAGCGGCCGGCTCATAACCGGTTGGTCCTAGGTTCGAGTCCTAGTGGGCCCATATGAACACAGAAAACCCCTTGATTTATCAAGGGGTTTTCTGATGCCGTCTAAAAATGATCTACAAGTCCTAGTTTGTTCTCTCTTCTGTCCCAATGTTTGACGGACTGTCTTCAAATCAACGTTGCTTCCCAATAACCAGGTGGCATGTGTATGGCGAAGATCATGGAATCCAAACTCGTGACCGACATAGCTGATTATTTTAGTGACGAAATATATATCGTCACAGTTCGTGACAAAAAAGTGACAAAAAAGGACAGGCTCTGTAAATCTAGGTGACTACAGCGCCTGTCCTTGATTCGTTTTACGGTCAATTATTTCATCACATTTTGATGATGTGTAGTTTTTGCGATGATGTCGTATCCTTGCAAAATGAGTCCTCGGAGATGGTTGATACGTTAGTTTCGATGTTTGTTCAAACGCTCACTATCGATGCGGAAAATTGAGATATCGCCTGAACGCAGAAAGATATTTGGGCGAACTTGTACAGGGCGAGTTTCGCGGTAGTTACTTTAGAAGATATTTAGGGGATAAGAACATGCACAGTTTAAGAACGCTGTTTCTCAATAGAATAGGAGTCCCGGAGAGCGAGAATGTCACTTTTGAAAACCTGGACATGATTCTTGAAAAGACTGCTAGAACCATCCCATTTGAAAATTTGTGCATTATGGAGAATCGGACAACCGACATTACACCAGACAATTTAATAGACAAAATACTTAAACGAAACGAGGGCGGACTGTGTTATGAGCTAAATACGATTTTCTATCTGTTCTTAATTGAAAATGGATTCAATGCGAACCTCGTTCGAGGCATTATATTCGATCCTACCGTTCAACAGTGGAGTAAAACGGGAAGAACACATGTAACCATCATCATCACGCACGATAATCAACAATATGTGGTGGATACTGGATTTGGAGGGAACTTACCTTTAAAGCCGGTGCCATTAAACGGAGAAATCGTGAAATCAGGCAACGGAGAGTTCCGAATAGAAAAGGCGAATAGTGAGTACGGTAATTACCTTTTGTACATGAAATTAAAGCATAAGGATGATGACTGGAAACTTGGTTATGCTTTTGATTCTACAAGAGTCGTTGAGAATCTTTCTGAACTGAATGAAGTACAAAAAATAATCTTAGAGCATCCAGAATCTCCGTTTAACAAAAGACCGTTAGTTACGAAACTAACAGAACGAGGCAACATGATTTTAACGGATACATCGTTTACCGAAAAAATTGACGGGAACGTGCAGAAAAAAGAGATCGACAGCACGATGTTTCAGAGGCTGATTAGAGATAGATTTGGCATGGAAAGTGGTTGAAGTGAAATCCACTTGTCATTAGTCACATAAAGTCCAATGTGAGACCATAAAAACGCCACGTGCTTTCCACTTCTTTTTCACATTCATTTGTGATAATGCTTTTGTGGCATGTGTAAGCCACTGAAAAGACATCTTCCCTTTGGACAGCCCAGGATTTTGGACTGTCTCTTTTTTAACCGTAATGAATTACTCACTGCACGTTTTTGTGTATAGATGGGCGGATTCAGTTTCGTGTGAACTTTCAATCATATTTCAACGTTGGCGGGTTACACTGACTATCGTTAAGACGACGCCATGATGGTTTTCGTCGCATTACCCCCTATTTGGCCCCTGCAGAGATGCAGGGGCATTTTTTTGCCCGCAGGTGTAGTGTTCAGTTGACAAAATGAGCTTCGCAAAATAAACTTAGAATATCCAGCGGGGAAATCGGAATAAAATTGAGTAGCCGACTTTACACGAAGAGGCGACGGAACTTGTTTCCGTCGCCTTTTGTCTTTGGGCGGCGAGTGTTGCAGCAAACGAGGTGAGCGCGAGTTGGAGATTGCCGATGACTTCGAGATGGTGGTTTTGTCCAAGGACCATTTGCCTGAAATGATGGTGCAAATGGAAAAGATTAAATCCCAAATTCAACAGAATGAGATAAAAGTGTTGAACGTCACGCGCAGTTCAAGAAACGAGTTAGTGATTGTATTTAAAAGGAGAGACCAACACGCATGATGGTGACAAGCGGAAGGAGCCTTCACATGAATTTTGCGGTTGACCATATTGTTCAAGAAGTCGACGACCTACAGCAGGTTTCACGGGCATTTGATGCGCTAGATATTCGGACGGTCGTTTTCCAGAACGACAGGAGTGCTATGGCCGTGTTACATCAATGTACCAACACGTATGTGGAATATTGTACGCCCTTTACGAATCCGTGGCGTACACTTGCACCCCATCGAACCGCGCGAAAGGAAGGGGAGCCAAGTCGTACTTGGGTAGCGATACGCGTCGATGATATACACGCTTGTGCAGCGTCACTATGGGAACAGGGGTACATGATGGAGGGGCCGCGATACCAAAGCGTACAGTTGCCCACGGGTGAAGTCGTCGAATCGCTCGTATTGATTCCTAGAATCAAATCCCCATCTGGCATCCCACTGCCTATTTTCATTGAGCGGGGCGGGACAGAGATCTCGTATATGCAAAAGCATCATTCGGTGATATCGCCAGACGCCATCTTGAATTTGCGGAGCATTGCGATTGCAACTCGGGATGTATCGGCTGCTGCGGAAACGTGGGCGACTTTATTGAGACGACGTCCGACCGAGTGTTGGATTCAGACAGACATTTCCGCCTACTGTGTGCGAATTCCACTTGATGATAATATATACATTATCTTCTGCTCTCCAGTCGGGGAAGGGCTTGTCGCAAGGACGTTGAGAGAGCATGGAGATCATGTATTTCTACTCAATTTCACGGGGAGTCATTATCAAGTAGATAGTTCCATTTGCGGTACAGTGCATCGCATGATGTAGTGATCGAACTGAAACGGATGGAGCGCCACACAAAATTCGAATGGGTGGAATGATTGATGAAACCGGTTTATTTGGTCAAACCATCGATAGCGTATCGCAATGCATATTTGTCCTTCTATGAGGAATGGAGTCGCAGCGGAGAGCCGATGATACCGTGGGTGATTACCAAGGATCCGTCAGATTTCGAGGGCATGGTTCAATTTTTGCTCGAGAGTGAGCGCGGCGAGAGTCTTCCAGAGGGGTGGGTGCCGGGATCGACATATTGGCTGGTGGATGATGAACCAACCGTCATCGGGGTGGTCAATATTCGGCACTGGTTGACGGAGCAGTTAGCTCAGTCTGGCGGACACATCGGATACGGCATTCGGCCTTCTCGAAGACGCCAAGGATACGCCACCAAACTGTTGGCCCTATCATTGGACAAGGCGCGGGAACTTGGGATAGATCGAGTCTTGCTCGTCTGTGACGAATCTAACGTAGCCTCCAAAAAAGACTATACGAAATCATGGAGGAATTCCGGATACGAACTGCGTTGAAGAGAATGGAAATGTGGTACTTCGGTTTTGGATACCCTTGTAGTGACTGGACTGGTGTCTGCACCGCTGGGTGGATACAAAAGTGTTCGGATATCGGATGGCAATGTCCCTTGGCCTTGATTTACATATCGCAAATCCCGCAAATCCCGACAGCACTGGGGTAAACATTCTTTGTTTACCCATATGTCGCCCTCAACCCATGCGCCCACCTTATTTTCTCCCAATCTAACTTAAATTAATGTATTGACAAAAGGTAAGTGTATAACTTATTGTTGAGCCACAGGCATGACTAATCAAATGGAAGTTGATTATGAAATGGATGTTTGGGCTGTGCACATTCTGTTAACAACGTAATGAGGTGAACGTATGGGATTGTTCGCCAAAATTTTCGGCAAGCAAGCCAAAGAGGGGACGATACAAATGTCGAACGTAAAATTAGCGGTGATTTACTATAGTTCAACAGGAACAAACTACAAGATGGCGAATGCCGCTGCTCAGGCAGCGAGGGAAGCAGGGGCTGAAGTGAAGGTTCTCAAGGTGCCGGAGTTGGCTCCTGAGGAAGCCATCGCTTCGAATCCAAGCTGGAAGGCACATGTTGAAGAAACGCGGAACGTTCCTACGGCTACAGCGGCTGACATTGAGTGGGCGGATGCCATTATCTTTAGTGTACCGACCCGTTTCGGCAATGTTCCTTCGCAGATGAAACAGTTTCTCGATACGATGGGTGGACTTTGGGCACAAGGCAAGACCGTCAATAAGGTCGTCAGTGCGATGACCAGCGCTCAAAACCCGCATGGCGGCCAGGAAGCAACCATCCTTTCCATCTACACAAGCATGTATCACTGGGGGGCAATCGTTGTTGCGCCGGGTTACACGGATCAAGTTGTGTTTGGCGCTGGTGGTAACCCATATGGTACGAGTGCGACAGCGGTCGAGGATGGCTCCATAGACGAAGCAACGACTGCGGCTATCAAGCACCAAGCGAACCGCGTGGTGACTGTCGCTAGTTGGGTGAAAAAAGGTCAGGCGTAACACGTTACAAAACAGCCGCTCTCGGTATCAGGGGCGGCTGTTTTTGTGTACGCCGACAAGGGGGGACGAATATGATTCCAGCGCTATTTATTGCACATGGTGCACCACTTTTAGCGATTGAGGACAACGATTACACGCGGTTTTTAAGCGGCTTGGGGCAAGCGCTGCCGCGGCCAAGTGCCGTGATCCTATTTTCCGCACACTGGGTGACAGGTGTACAACAGGTCAGTGGGGTTACCGAATACGACACGATTTACGATTTTGGTGGCTTCCCGGATGAACTCTATCAGATTCGGTATCCGGCCAAAGGAGATCGACAAATTGTTCACCGGATTGCAGCGTTGTTGATGAAAGATGGCATTCCGTTTGAGGTCGACACAACACGTGGACTCGATCACGGCGCCTGGATCATATTACGCCTACTTTATCCCGACGCGGACGTTCCCGTTATCTCCATGTCCGTCAACCCTCGGCTTTCAGCGGAGCAACAGTACAAAATCGGGCAATCGTTAGCATGGTTACGCGCAAACGATGCCTTGATTATTGCTAGTGGTGGCACCGTTCACAATTTACGGGCTGTACAGTGGCAAGAAAATCAGGTGAGCGACTGGGCACTGCAATTTGACGAGTGGTTGGAGACGCAACTCAAAGAGTGGAATTTGAACGCATTATTTCGGTATGCTACGCTAGCACCCCATGCAAGCCTTGCGGTTCCACCTTATGGGAATGAACACTTTATCCCGATATTTTACGCGATGGGGGCTGCGGATGATGTTCGCAAAGCCACATTGTTACACAGAAGTTATCGGTACGGAAACTTGAGTCACAGTGTGTGGCAGTTTGGATGAGTGGAATGCATCCGTGCTGTTTGCACCATATCTAGTGCACAGAAGAATTCAATCTATTGATTATCACTAGATACAGTGGTATAACATAGACACAATTTCAATTTGCGAGCCAGGTGCTCACGTTCGCGTGAGTGAAAAGGGAATCCGGTGAGAATCCGGAACAGTCCTCGCTGCGGTGAAGAACGACGTAGAAACAGTGGTGCTTTTGCACCAACCACTTGACGTAAGTCAGGGAAGGTGGTTTCTGCGGATGACGTCTAAGTCCGAAGACCTGCCTAGCTCGATGGCTGTACACTCTCACGGGGGGTTGGGAGGGGCGTTTCGTAATGGTGATCTTTTATCGTGGATTCATGATTGCGCATAGCACCCCATTCCCTTGTGCGGAATGGGTTTTTTTGTGTCCGCTAGATTCACAGAGCATGGGAGAGAAATGAGACGTGCGTATTTTCTACGATAGCCGCACTGGCAACGTGCGAAGGTTTCTCAAAGACTGCGGGCTCGACGCAGCGCCGATTACGGAAGAGATGACTGTGGACGAACCGTTTGTGCTGGTTACATATACGACTGGTCGCGGTCAGGTTCCGCGCAAGACGCAGGCCTTTCTCGAAAAAAATCATCGCTATCTCCACGGTGTCGCTGCCAGCGGCGAGCGGAACTGGGGGCGGGAGAACTTCGCCAAGTGCGCGGACGCCGTCTGTGCTATGTATCCGCAGGCTGAACTCCTGCTCAAGTTCGAGAAGCGAGGTACGGAGAAAGATAGGGAACGATTCCTGGAAAGGGTGGCAGCACTGGATGAAGGCATATCTCAAGTACAATGCTGAGATCAATCGGCGCGGTGAAAATGGTTTTTGGCAACTGGAAAAGGACGAACTGGCCATTGCGGAATTCGCCAAGGAGGTGGAGGCGCAGTCGTTGAAATTTTCCTCCCTGGAGGAACGGCTTCGCCATTTGGTAGACCACAACTATTATTACAACCTATTTGAGCAGTACAGCATGACGGAGATTGAGGCTGTGTACGCGGTGGTGGAAAGTGTTCCATTTGCCTTTCAGTCGTTCATGGCTATTTCCAAGTTTTATCGCGACTACGCTCTGAAGACGAACGACGGGGCCTATTACCTTGAGCGCTACCAAGATCGCAATGCCATTGTGGCGCTCTTCCTCGCGCAAGGGAACGTGGACATGGCATGCAGATTGGCGAAAGCGCTCATGGAGCAGCGTTACCAACCCGCGACGCCGACCTACTTGAATGCGGGGAAAGCCCGGCGTGGAGAATTAGTCTCCTGCTTTTTGGACGAGATGGACGACTCCCTCAATTCCATTGGACACATCATTAACCAGTGTATGCAACTGTCCAAGATTGGCGGGGGCGTTTCTACGAATCTATCGAAACTGCGGATGCTCGGGGACCCCATTCGTGGCGTGGAACAGGCAGCCAAAGGCGTCATTCCGGTGATGAAGCTGCTTGAAGATGGTTTTACCTACGCGGATCAAATGGGCCAGCGCAAAGGTGCCGGGGCAGTGTACCTGAACATTTTTCACGGCGACATCGTACGCTTTCTCAGTACCAAAAAAGTCAACGCAGATGAGAAGACGCGAATGAAGACCCTGGCGACGGGGATTATTGTGCCGGATCGATTCATGCAAATCTTGGAGAATGACGAACCGTTTTACGTATTCTCGCCTTACAGTGTCCATCAGGCGTATGGGGTGCACTTGGACGAGATGGATCTCGACCAAATGTACGACGAACTCGTCGGCAACCCGAAGGTGAACAAGGAACTGTGCGAGTTATCCGCACGGGAGTTGATGACGCAGATTGCCATTACGCAGTTAGAGTCTGGCTATCCATACTTGTTCTTCAAGAGCAATGCCAACCGCGATCATGCGCTGAAAGCGTTGGGCAGTATCAAATTTTCCAACCTGTGTACAGAAATCATGCAGCTGAGTCGACACTCGGTTATTCATGACTACGGGGAAGCCGATGAGATTCAGCTAGGTATCAGTTGCAACTTGGGCTCTCTCAATATTGTCAACGTGATGGAGCACCAGAACATCCGCGAGACGGTACACACCGCGATGGAGGCGTTGACCACGGTTTCAGACATGAGTGACGTCCGGAACGCGCCTTCCATTCGCAGCGCCAATCGACGCTTCCACTCAGTGGGGCTCGGGGCCATGAACTTGCACGGGTTTTTGGCCAAGCATGGCATTCCTTATGAGAGTGCAGTAGCGCGCGATTTTGCCAACGTGTTTTTTGCGATGGTCAACTACTACAGCTTGGAGAAGAGTATGCTCATTGCCAAAGAACGTGGGCAGTGCTTCGAAGGATTTGAACGGTCCGAGTACGCCAACGGTCAATACTTCCAACCGTATTTGACACGGGATTTTGTGCCGCGCAGCGAGAAGGTCAAGGCGTTGTTCGCCGGCATCGACGTGCCCACGCGGCGTGACTGGGCGCGCCTTCGTGACGATGTCATGCGTTATGGCGTGTTCCATGCGTACCGGCTAGCGATTGCGCCGACTCAGTCTATCAGTTATATCCAAAATTCTACGCAGTCGGTGATGCCGGTGGTGCGTCGGATAGAGAACCGGACGTATGGCAATGCCAGCACGTATTATCCGATGCCG
The DNA here is from genome assembly GCF_022674245.1 of Alicyclobacillus acidoterrestris. Lineage (GTDB taxonomy): Bacteria > Bacillota > Bacilli > Alicyclobacillales > Alicyclobacillaceae > Alicyclobacillus > Alicyclobacillus acidoterrestris. Next base: position 3,945,647 of record NZ_CP080467.1, on the reverse strand, counting down.
TTTCTCAGTCCGACCACGCAGTGGCTGTACAAGTCGGCGTTCGACATGGATCAGAAGAAGATCATCGACATGGTCGCGGTGATTCAACAACACGTCGACCAGGGCATCTCGACGACACTGTTTGTCAAAAAGGACATTCCTACTGACGAGTTGGTTCAGTACTTTGCGTATGCGCACAAGCGCGGCTTGAAGAGCTTGTACTACGTTCGCAACCGCACTAAGCCGAATGAGAATGATATTTGTGAGTCTTGCGCCATCTGAACAGGCAGATCTAGGCGAAATGAGGAGGAGAAAGCCGTATGGCGAGCAACGCGGTGCACCGCGCGGTCAACTGGAATCGGTTGACCGACGAATACACCTTGGAATTCTGGGATATGAACACGTCGCAATTCTGGCTGGAGAAAGAAATCGATTTAAGCATGGACGTACCTGTGTGGAATCGGATGTCGGAAGCCGAAAAACGCACTTATGAAGAAGTTTTGGCAGGGCTCACGCTATTGGACACGAAACAGGCGCAGCGCGGCATGCCCTTGATTGCACTACATATAGATGACGAGCAACGGGGCGCAGTTTTGTCGTTTATGGGGGCGATGGAGCACATTCACGCCAAATCGTATTCTTCCATTTTTTCGACGGTGTGTTCCCCCATGCGCATTGACCAATTGTTTGAATGGGTGCAGACACAGCCGAACTTGCAATACAAGGCGCAACGCGTCAGCTGTTTCTACGAATCGCTGTTCCAGCCAACGGTCACTGACGAGGCGCTGTATCAGGCGATGGTGGCGAGCGTATTGCTGGAGTCGTTTCTCTTTTATTCCGGATTTTTTTACCCACTATACCTCGCTGGTCAGGGGAAAATGGTAGCGAGCGGTGAGATTATCAATCTCATCATTCGCGATGAATCCGTGCACGGACAATACGTCGGACTGTTGGCACAGGAGCGGTTTGACGCTATGGATGCACCGACGAGAGATAGGCTGCAAGCCTTTGCGAACAAATTGCTGCTGGAATTGTACGAGAATGAGTTGGTGTACACGGAAGCGATATACGGGGAACTGCAGTTGGTGGACGAAGTGAAAGCGTTCCTGCGGTATAACGCCAACAAGGCATTTGACAACCTTGGTTTTGACCACCTGTTTCCGGACGAGGAGATAAATCCCGTGGTGGAGCAAGGGCTCAGCACTGAGACAAAGCATCACGACTTTTTCTCCGTCAAAGGTAACGGCTATGTGAAGGCGTTGAATGTGCGCCCAGTGACGGATGCGACGTTTGACATTCCTGAATTGGAGACGGATTTGCTGGCTGAAATCGAAGCGCTCGAAGACGAAGTTGAAATACAAAACGAGTCCCTGTAAGAGGGACTCGTTTGGAATACCGAGAGTTAGTTACTTCCGTGACCTGGATCAACCCACATTTTCCCGAATTGATCTTCCACAATGTCACTTGGAACGACACCGTGTAGCCAAGGTTGAATGCTGAAATATCCAACGTTTTGGTAATACGGAACCCATGCCGCATCAGACATGACCTTGTTTATCACTTTGCCATAAAGTTCGTCTCTTTGCTGTTGGTCGGTTGAGTATTCAGCTTGATTCAACCATTCATCGACCTGAGCATTGGAGTAGTTGTTCATATTGTTGCCTGCTGCAATCTGATTCGAGTTGAAGAGCGTGTTCAAGAAGTCAGATGCATCCGGAAAATCCTGTTGCCAACCACTCTCATATACCTGCGCTGTGCCCGACATGGCCTTCGTCAGGAAGTCCTTCCAGGTCACTTCGTGGATCTTCACAGTAATCCCAATTTGTTTCATCATTGCTTGGAAAGCTTGGTCCTGCTTCTTGGCATTGTCCGTGTTTTCATTCCACATATCGAGTGTCAAGCCATTCGGATACCCAGCTTCCTTCAGGAGTTGTTTCGCCTTCGTTAGATTGTACGAGTACTGAGCGCTCGGATCTAATTTGGAGACATATCCCTCTAACGTGTTCGGCAGAGGTTGGTTTAGCGGCTTAACAGCGCCGTTGTTGATTTTTACAATTTGGCTGTCCTGGAAAGCATACTCAATTGCTTGCCGAACCTTGATATTACTCAATGGGTTTGGCTGGCCGTTGAGCGTTGGCTTCATGTTCAAACCGACATATTCAATAGAGCTCATAGGCTGTGTCACTACATCGCTCTTGTACTTCGGCGAATTCATGATGGTAGGATAAGCAGCTGAAGGAATACCATCGCCACCTATCAACCATGGGCTCATAAGGGCTGTCTGACCTTGCTCCCAGTGCAGTGCAGCCAATTGACCATTGTTGTTAATGTTGATAGTTACCTTATTCAAGTATGGTAGTTGATTCCCAGACGAGTCCTTCTGCCAGTAATGTGGGTTCTTCACCAGGACTACCTGGCTTTGCGTATTCTTTTGTACCTCAAACGGCCCTGTCCCCATTGCTTGCGTGGTATCCAACGCTGCATTGCCGACCTTCTTTTCAAAGGCAGGGTCAACTGCGGAGGCAAATGGCATCGCCATAATCTTCAAGAAGAACTGCTCTGGCTTATCCAGATGAATGACCAACGTGTCATTGTCCGGTGTGCTGATACCACTAATGGTTTTTGCTTGACCATTGTAGTACGCCTGCGCACCGGTGATATCCATGAAGAATTGATTACCTGGCGACGGTTTTGGCTTCAGATTTTTATCCAAGACGCGCTCAATCTCATATACGAAATCTTGTGATGTGAGCGGATCACCATTGGAGAACGTTACACCTTTACGCAAATGGAAAGTATATGTCTTCCCATCATTCGAAACATCCCAACTTTGTGCCAATTCACCCGTAATATTATTTGTACTTCCTGAATAGGTGACCAATTGTTGATAAACCTGAGAGACAACTTCTGTTGATACGGTGTCAAATTCAATTGCCGGATCTAGATCTGGAACTGCTTGAGCCATATCAACTGTAATTGAGCCACCCTCAACCGGTTTCTCACTAGAGGATGTTCCCCCAGCAGAAGGAGCACTACCTGTTGAGCCGGACGTACTGTTCGTGCCACAACCTGCAAGTAATACAGAAATCATACCGACACCTGCAACCGTGGCCATACCCCGTTTCCAAATCTCTTTCACACAACTTCCCCCATTTTTTATAATCGCTCGAATTTGACACACAGACTGATCATCGAGCCACCGAATAATCTGTATTATATGTCGAAATTCATTGATTCTCAACAAGTAAACAAATATTAAATTTATAAATTAACAAAAAATAGCCATCATAATGGAATGATGCTTAACAAATTAAGGGATACCATAAATTTTATGGTACATGGATATCTGCTTCTTGGCAGGCTTTTAAGAATCGTTGAACGTTGTTTGAGGACTCGGCGAAATACTGTGCCCCATATGGAATCGCATATGCCCAATCTACAGGAATCGTCACTAGAGACGGGTGAACATCCTCCCATCCGTCCAACGTCAGGAGAACGGCACCGTTCACTTCACAGCGATTAAATACATCCATGTTATAGTGATGGATGGCATCCTTAATTTGGATTTCTGGGTGCTCTGATAACAAGTATCCTCGTATTTCGCACTGGTAAAATCCTTTGCAATATCTATTTCGGGCTTGTTGTCGATTTCGCGAATCAAATCGTTCACTACCTGTTGAATTCGTGGTTCCCAAGCTTTAAGACTTCGAGGGGTGAAAGCAGCAGATAGCAGGGACCGCGATTTGCGGTGTTCGGTAGTGTCCCGTCAAGTGGTGTAAATTGAGTGCAACCCCTAGTGTTAGCTATTTATGCAAAACTGACGTTGGAGCTAGTAACTGCTGTTCATCAGTGCCAATGAGTTTTGCCATAGACTCTCGGCTGAAGTAGCGCCTTGCAACTATCCATTCATCGTTCTGCTCTTGGAGAATCGATCCTCCAAGGCGCAATACAGACTCTCGGTTGGGGAATATGCCAACCACATCAAAGCGCCGCCTTAGTTCACGATTTAAGCGCTCAAGTGGGTTTGTCGAGCAAATCTGCTTCCAGTGCTCCTTCGGGAATCCCATGTATGCTAATACGTCTTCCTCTGCACGTTCCAGAACACCCATCGCTTTTGGAAACTTTCCTTGAAGTTGTTTCACAACGACAGATAATTGCTGTTTGGCGGCTTCCTGCGTCGGCTGCGCAAAGATGGTCCGGACAATGGATGAGACCATCGCTTGTGACGCTCTAGGCACCTGGCTGAGAATATTGCGCATTGTGTGGACACGACAGCGCTGCCAGGTCGCTCCAGTCAGCGCAGAAGCAATGGCACTACGCAGTCCTTCGTGCGCGTCGCTAATTACTAACTGTACGCCACGCAATCCACGTGCAATCAGACTGCGGATGAATGTGAGCCAAAACGCGCCGTCCTCGCTGGTGCCAATGTCAAATCCCAATACTTCACGCTCACCGGTGTTTCGCACACCAATGGCAATCACAAACGCCATGCTCTGCACCCGTCCGCCTTCTCGCACTTTCGGGAAAGTGGCATCTAGCCAAAGATATGGATACGTCCCCTCCAGCGGGCGGTTTTTGAAGTCCTGCACTACATCGTCGAGTTCTTTACAGATTCGAGACACTTCGCTTTTGCTGATTCCTTGAATCCCCATAGATTCGACCAACTCATCCACTTTACGAGTGCTCACACCATGCACATACGCTTCTTGAACAACGGACAGAAGGGCTTTTTCAGCCTTCCGCCGAGGTTCTAGGATACTTGGGAAGTAACTCCCTTTACGAAGCTTGGGAATCTGCAAATCGATCGTTCCGACACGAGTATCCCATTCTCGTTCTCTATACCCATTACGGCTGTTGCTACGCTTCTCACTACGCTCATATCGCTCAGCGCCAATCAGGGAGCTCACCTCAGCCTCCATCACTGCTTGGGTGAGAACCCTCAGCCCTTCTTTCAAGAAATCCACATCACCATCTTCTAATCCGATCTTGCGAATTAACTCCAAAAGTGCGATCTTATCCGTATAAGCCATCGAAGTGCCTCCTCTACTGATTGCTGCACACTTTTAGTAGATTGCACTCGATGGCTTTTTCGTCAAGATTCAGCCTCCTGAAGAATTTACACCACTACTTGAGACTTTAACTGCAGATTGACGAAGCACCACCAGATGATTGCGGCGACAAAAGCAATCATAGCCCAGAATCCGAGAGAATCCTGCCAGGAGTGAAAAGCATCCTCCAATGGGATGGAAAACGATGTACTCATGGCCGCGCCGAGCGTCAGGGCGACGGTATAGACCGCAATCATGGCTGGGACGTGTTGCGGAAAGTGCAATTTGATAAATCCAGACAACAGAGGCCCAACCATGGCGATTCCGACGCCGGCAATGAACGCTGTGATGAGCAATAGGTCGACGGAGTGCGTGAATAATCGAATCAGGGTACCGACCCCAATGACAATCAAGGACAAGCCAATCACCCGCTCAACGCCCCATTTGCTGCTCATCTTTGCGGCGACTGGAGAAAAAATCCCCATGCAAAGTACGGGGATGGAAGTGAGCAGGCTGGCAATTGCCGCATTCATGCCAAGCTGCGCGTCCAAGGTTCCGAGTAGCGGGGAGATGGAGTTAATCGCAGGGCGCAGATTCAATGAGGTCACAAATAATGCGATGATAATGAAGACTGCACGTTTCTTCATATGGTCGAACTCCCCCCTTTAAAAAATTGATAGGTATGCGCATCCGTATTGGCCGATTGTTGGTTGCGCGTACGTGGAACAAATGTACTTGGAGAACAATGATTTATCAATTATATTGGAGTAATCATTATGATTTACTTTAAAAATGATAAGTGCCGTGAAAGAGGAGCGCTGTATGGAACTTAGGCAATTGGAGTACTTTCTCGCTGTTTGCGACGAACTGCATTTCACCAAGGCGGCGAACAAAATCGGTGTTTCGCAACCGAATCTGAGTCTACAAATCAAGGCGCTCGAAGAGGAGATGGGGGTGCCCTTGTTTGATCGCATTGGGAAACGCATTGCGCTTACGGAAGCGGGATCGATTTTGCTGAAATATACGCGAACGGTGTTTCAAAATGTCCAAAATGCACGTCACGAGATAGATGAACTCCGTCACCAACCTGGGGGAACGCTGAATGTTGGCGCGTTGCCGTCTGAACTCGATTTCCGATTGACGCCGATGTTCGTTCAATTTTTTCAAAAGTACCCTAACATTCGGCTCAAAATTGTCTCGGAGGTCGATTTGGCGGCATTGGTGTTGAGTACGGAAATTGATATTGGCATTTCCGTAAAACCAGCATTCGATGCTCGCTTGGTCGTCCGTCCGTTGACCCGGGAGGCATATGGGGTAGTCGTCTCGAATGAACACGAGCTGGCTCAGAGAGACTCGATTTCGCTGATGGAGCTCAAACACTTACCTGTTGTGGCGTATCCAAGGGGACTTTGGGGCAGGGAAGCGGTGGAACATCAGTGTCAACAGCATGGATTCAATTTGAATGTGGTGGTCGAAACGACATCGAACCCTTCACTCTTTCATTTTGTGAGGGAAAATATCGGAGTGGCCGTTCAAACCCATTCGCTCGTCGAATCTATTGATCACCTCAATCTGCGGTTCATCCCGATACACGATGATGCGCCAGTTAGAGAGATGAGCATTATCTATCGCGCCGATAAATATCTCAGCCATGCCGCAAGGGCCTTTATTCACTTTGCCGAAGAACGGTTAAAAGAACCTAGTTGATAGTTCGCCCAATGGGCAACAGCAGAGGGCGCTCGCGTAGATGTATCACAGCTTATCTCGCACGTCTGCAAACGTCAGGGCCATGTAGCGGTCAATATCGTCTAACAACTTGTTCCCCCGGAAGTTGACGCAATACCCTTCTGTCGTCGGCGTGAAATGATCGACGTAGTCGCCGTCTATCTTTACACGGATGCCAGCGTCGCTTTTACGAAACGACAACTCATGGCCCTCCACCAGGAGTGCTAGTTCCTTTTCGTTCTCCTCTACGCTTGCCAGCGCAAAGTCGATAACGTCCGAAATATCCTCCATAAACATCGTGAAATACCCGCGTATCTTGCCCCAGTCCGACTCAATAGATCGGCGTTTGGCCGCATCATCCGCGTAACGCTCGTTAATCTTGTTGATAAAATCAGCACGAAAAGACACGGGGTTGCCTCCTATATCGGTACAAGGTGATTGGTAAAAGGCGATAAAACAAAACCGCCCCGAGTGATGGGGCGGTTCGAATAGACTGGCTGCCGAACTAGGACTCGAACCTAGACTAACTGAGTCAGAGTCAGTCGTGCTACCATTACACCATTCGGCATTAATTTGGCTCCCCGAGTAGGATTCGAACCTACGACCCTCCGATTAACAGTCGGATGCTCTACCGCTGAGCTATCGAGGAATGTAGATTGACGGATGCAAGAATGGTCCTCTCGTACCAACTTGGTGTGTCGTCAAGTTGCGGCGTCCGATGAACCACGGTTTATATTATAAGGACTTACATTCAACGGATCAATCCTCATTTACAAATTCGTTTGCCGCACACGGAGCGGGGGCTTCGAATAGGCCACGGTACGACTATCTTCGTGGCCTATCCGGTGGGCCAATCATTAACGTCCCCGTGATGGAGGAAATTTCCCTCGTGAATTCTCGAGCGTGAATGTCATATGCGCGTTGGAAGACATCTGCTGGTGTCAGGCGAAGAATGTCTGACCCTTCGACAGACTCGATTTTGCCATCGTTAAAATAGACCAGCATGTGCGCGTCCTCCGTGTAGGGGATAATCCAGTGCAACCAGCCTTTCGGTATCAGTGTCACCTGACCGGGTTTTAAACGGTAATTGCAGACAGCGAGTGTGTTCGGGTCGAGGATGGACACGGTGACTTCGCCGGAGATGACATAATCCAATTCATCTGCATTGGGATGCCAGTGCGGTTCTCGTACGTGTCCCATGGTGAGGTAGAGATCGCCTAAGGATAAGACATTCATCATGGGGATTTGGGTACTGGTCACCTCGTACAGATAACTGTGATCTCGCCGCACCGCAAGGTTTCGCTTTAAATCAAAAAACAGATTGGGAGAGCCAGGAGGCGTGTGGTTTACGACCCGTGGCACGGATTCCGGATGCTCGTCTGACAGATTCGTCAGCGCGTATCGATCCGGCGGGCCAATGACGACGGTTTCCTTGATGGGGGATACCAAACTGGCGAATTGCTTCGCATTCACGTCATACGATTGCTGAAAAACTTTTGGCGGCGTTTTTCGCAACACGTTGGATCCCTCGATGATTTGGCGCTTTGCACTGCTGAATACCTGGACGACGTGAACGTCGTCGGATACGGCCGTGATCCAATGCCACCAGTTGATTGGAATGAAGACGACTTGACTGGGGGTCACGTGAAATTGCAGTAGGTGGTGGCGAATGGGATCAACCATGCCAATCACGACTTCACCGGTGACGACATAGTCCAACTCTGCGGCGTTTGGATGCCAGTGCGGCTCCCGGATGTGCCCCTTGCTCATAAATAGGTCGTCTAATCCGATTCGATTCAGTGTTGGCAGTTGGTCGGACGTCACTTGGAAAATGACGTTATCGGCATTTTTTCGAAAGAAGGTGCTATATTCATAGAAAAGTTGTGAAGACGCCCACTTTTTTCTCCTCGATTTTGTTTTTTTCATCGCGAACTTTCTGCCGGACATCCGTCATCCTCGACTCCTTTTCCACTTAGGCGGTGCATCTTACACGTATATTCACCACGCCGAACAATGGATACATGGAAGTGGAATGGTCGCGGATGATCCACGAAAGGATCGGTTTACACGGGTCCGATGATTAATGAAAGAATTTCGGATCCAGCTTGACGACGTGTACTTGAACGCAATGAATCGAATGATTCAAGTATCCCTTAACGTTCCAAGGGGCTTCCATGGGTTGAGACTCACCCAATTCATTGGTTGCTTTACTCATGATGGCGTATTGACCTGGTTTTTGCACCGTCCACTCGTATGTCCAACGCCTCCACGAGTACGGGATGTCCGGGTCCAGGAATGAGGCCTCACGCCAATGCTTCCCGCCGTCCGTGCTCACTTCGACTTTCTTCAGAGCGTGCGGCCCGTTCCAGGCGTAGCCCGCAATCCGATGCGTTCCTAGCGCCAGTTCTTGCTGGTCAGTCGGATTTGCGATGGTCGAGTTGACGAACACGGTCGTCACAGGGGTTGCGTGGGCAAAGTTATTGGGTTTTTTGAGAACGACGTAGTCGACGACTTGAAACGGCCCTGTAAAAGGCTCATCCGTGACCGTAATTTTGTGGAGCCATTTCACAGACGCAATTCCGTACCACCCAGGCACGATGAGTCGTAAGGGAAATCCGTGTTTATCCGGAAGCGGAGAGCCATTCATTTCGTATGCCAGCAGCGTATCTGGAGCCAGTGCTTGTGCGACAGGTAAACTTCGTGCAAAGTGTAGTTGGCCGGGCATATCATTTCGCGATCCGGCATCCATACCTTGAAAAATAACTTCTTTTGCTTCTTCCGCAATGCCCGCTTCGTTTAATAGATCCCGCAATCGCACGCCGCCCCAGACTGCGTGGCTAATGGCACCTAATCCGAATTGGTTGCCTTGTGCTTTCTTTTTAAATAGGGATCGTTTGTTACCTGCACATTCCAACGTAGCTTGCACAGTTGTTTTTTTCATTTTCTTGAGCGTTTTGCAGATTTATAAACTCCCGCAGGGCAAGGGTTCTGAGGGCATGAAAAAGGACTTCACCCCAACCTTCGAGAAAATTTCAAGTAACCCAAACCAGAAATTTTCGAGGAGGGAAGTCCCACTATGTATATTCTCCAACCATCGCTCTTTTCCTTTGAAGACTGGTTAGAAATTGACTCCAGCGATCGTCTGCCCTTGTTCTTTGCTGTCTTGGATTTACAACCCTATGCTTCAAAATTGAGAAAACAGTCACCCCAAGGCGCGAAACCTATGAATCGTGAAGCGATTCTGCGTGCATTGCTGGCTGCTCCGCTTGAAGGAATCTCAACGTTCACAAGGCTTCATGAACGGTTGGCGCTAGATATATGCTTTCGCTACCAGTGTGGGTTTCGAATCGACGAAGCAGCCCCGTCGGTCTCCACACTGAGTCGCGTGTTTTCAGCCGTTGTTGAGTTGGGTCTCGCTGAGAAGCTCTTCATTGACCTGGTTAGTCAATGTAAAGAAGCGAGCATCATCAACGGACGCCATTTGGCTGTGGACAGTGCCGCCGTGAAGTCCTACGAGAAAAAACAACCTAAGTCCAAGAGCCAGGAAACGGGCAATGCCAACTGGGGCGCAAAATACGATACCTTTGGCAACAAGCTTGCTTGGTTCGGATACAAATTCCACTTGGCTGTGGACACCGCGAGTGAACTGCCAGTTGCTTTGGATGTCACACCAGCGAACGTCTTTGATGGTGAGATGGCGGCGCCATTGCTGGAACACGTCGTGACGACGCACGGTTGGAAAATCGACTTTGTCATGATGGATGCTGGATATGATCAAGTCAAAAACTATGAAACGGTTCGTCAATATGGTGCACAGGCGATTATCGCGATGAACAAGCGCGGTGAAAAAGAACCGCCTGAAGGAATCGCATCGGACGGGACGCCGCGTTGCACGATGGGATATAACATGGTGTATTGGGGTGCGGACGGTGACCGACTAAAGTTTCGCTGTCCGCACGCGGTTGGGAAGGTGGATTGTCCGCTTGGAATCGCGGCATGTTCCGAATCCAACTACGGTATGGTGGTCAAAAAGCGGATCACAGAAGATATTCGGCGGTACTGCACACCACACCGAGGCACGCAGAATTGGAAGTTGTTATACAACGAGCGAACTGCTGTAGAGCGTTGCAACGCAAGGCTTAAGACAAATTTGACGGCAAACGACGTCCATGTCCGAGGCATCCGAAAAGTAAAGGCGTACATGTTCCTCAACGCGATCGTGTTACTTGCATCGGCACTAGCTGTGAACCATATCGAACGACACAAGAAAACTGCATAAATCATAACAAGTTGACCTGATGAGACACGGCGCAAGAATACCGATATATGGAATATTGTCTGCTTACCCTAGGTGTTGTTCCTTTTTCACCTCCACCCAAAACGACCATTCTGCAAAACGCTCTTTCTTAATATCCGTATAGGTAAAGCTTAGTGGACGATTGACTAAGCCCTCAATTTGGAGTGCCCAATTGTCCAAATCAACCTTAGGGTATTCAAAATGGTTCCGTACATAAAACAAGTCATTCGGCGTAATAATAGTTAGGTCGCCGACCATAGGGTATTCAAGATTTTCTACAGGGTAGTAGGAATTAGGAACTAGGTGAATATCACGGTTCATTCAATAACCTCCAGGCAAGCGTGTTACCTTATAGCATGAACGAATCGCCTATTTTTAAACGACAGTGCGATCACAGTCTTAGATGATGTAGGAATTGGGCAGTTACTATTGATATAGCGCAAAAAAGGCACCTGCAGGTGCAAGTGCCTTTTTGCTTGTACCTATGTGAATCAGGGCTACAAGGCGCGGTGTTTAGGCGCGTTGAATCATTTCCTCGTGCAGTTGTGCATACATCAGCGCTTCAGACTTTGCAATTTTCGATCCGACCTGGAACATCACATCGAGATCTTTTGGCTCTTTGAACTGCACGAGTATATCTTTGCACAACTGATAGTGCCGCGGTTCGTGCTCGTCCGCATGCACGTCCCAGAATAACAAGTTGGGCGCACCATAGTTCGGATGTCTGAGTCCGTTCGCGATGTCCCCCATGACAGTACCTGCAAACATCTCGGATCCCAATCCTACGGCCGCCATGGCTTCAAGCGGCGTGGCACCACGGAAAAATTCGATGAAGGTGTCGATGGCGTTGCGGACTGCAGCAGACATTGGTTGTGTCGGAACGCCACGATGATCGAGATGGACGTCGGGATATACGGACAAGAGAAAACTCTTGTACAACTGTTCGTGTGATTTGCCTTCTTCACCGCGTCCAGCCTCGTCCCAGAGGTTGTCGGCGAGCGGTACCCACCATGTATCCAGTGGTTCCATGGCCGAGATAGCTGCACCCAGAACGCGTGGGAAGTGGCGGCTGTAATACGAATATTGAACAGCAAAGTACTGAATTTGAGGAATGGTGTAGCCCCCGTCTCTCAATGTGCTGAGAAACACACCGTTTAAAAATTCCTCTTCAACCACCTGGTTGATGGCTGCTTCGACATCGCTGTATTGACTGAACACAATAATTCCTCCTCAAAGAACTAGCGAATCTAGTGTAACAAAATATCAACCGGAAAGTTGCGGTGCAATAGCGAAATAAAAACAAATCATGTAGTAAAGAGGCACTGTACAGCGTGGAAGTGCAGAATTTGTGTGAATGTGGTATATTATGGGGTGTCCACATCATGCGGGTGTAGTTCAATGGTAGAACTCCAGCCTTCCAAGCTGGTAGCGTGGGTTCGATTCCCATCACCCGCTCCACCACATAAACCAATAAATGTGTATAAAAGAGACCGCATTTCGAGTTATCGAGGCGGTCTCTTTGACTCTGGTGAATGAATTTTTCCAGTTTCTATAGTTTCTATCATGGTTGCCTGTCAATAGGTACACGCCGTTGTCGTGAACTTAATGATTCATCGTATGTTGCTTTTTGACTTTGTTCTTTGGCCTGACAACGTAAATCACAATGGCGATGACGGCTACAATAGCGGCCTGTACAAATGGTTGAAGAATCAACGAATCGGTCCAGGATGAGATGGTGATGGACACGATAAACCAGATAGACACCAGCATTAAAACGACGCCCAAAAGCACCTGTAACCATCGAAGGGAAGCAAGCTTAGAGCGATTCTGACGATACCGTTCTGGCGACCTCTTTGGAAAGACAATCATCCCAACCCCCATAAAGAAGAACACAATCATCACCGAGAGCACGCGTAAGTTGACGCCGAAGACGTAGCCGAGATCAATAGATTCTATCAGGCTGATACTGCCGAAGATGGCGCTAATGGTAAGCGCCAGGACGGGGGTATGGTAGCGCGCATGCGTCCTGCCGAAAACACTGGGTAAAATACCATCTTCGCTCCATGCAAATACCCATCGGGACTGGGCCAAAAAGATGGGGAGAAGTGTCTTGATGACAATTAGTGCGACGAGCACGTTGATCACCGCCGACAACCAATGTGGCATAACGAATTGCAAGAGGCCAGATGATGTGGTGTAGTCGGTGTAATTCATACTGGATAGCCCACCGATAATGCGCCAGGGAACCGCGTGGTATATGGCGAAAGCAAATACAGTATAGACTACGGTGACGACACTTACGGTGAACAGAACCCCTCGTGGCAAGGTGTGTTGAGCATTCACAGCCTCGCCACCTGTTTGTGTCGCTGTCGATAAACCAAGATAGCCAAAAAAGAGTACCGGAAGGGCGGAACCAAAGGCTACGCCGGGACTTACATGATGGGCGGGTGACGCATTCAGGATGTGGTTAAGTGGAATATGTAGGTGTGTCGCTACAGCGGATGCAAGCGTGTTTTGATTGGTTGAGAACCCGACCACCATTAACAGGATAGCCACAAACAAGACGATACACATGGCGATCACGGCCAGTATGCCCGCTAAACGCACACCCCGAACGTGAATGAGCCAAAAGGCCCAAATAATGACGAGTCCCCCGATAAGAATGCCAATATTCGACGAAAGAAACTGGGCAGCTCCTTGCAGACCGATGGACGAGGCGGCCGTCGCAAGAAATGTCGGCGCGGTGTAGGACAAAGATCCGAGTGACCCAGTTAATCCAAACCACGCGAGAAAGGTTGAAACAAAGCCAATCGGTTGACTCACAGATTTCGATAGCATGACATATTCGCCACCGGCACCAATTAACCCTGAAGCAAAGAAGTAGCGATATGCTATCACAGTGATGAACGTAATCAGTCCTCCGACAATCATCAATAGAGGTACCAAGCTTCCGACCCCTGGTGCCGTCTTTTGAATCTGCGTCGACACAAAAAACAAACCGGATGCAATCTCATTGGTCAACCCGAACGCGACAATCGCAATCAAGCCCAGTGTCCTGTTCAGTCGTTGCTGCACGATGCCACTCTCCTGTCACAAGGGTCATCTCTGTAAAGTTATCCCCAGTCTCTTTAATCCGAGTGGTTTTGTCAACATTGATATGATGTTATATCAACATGTCGAGTTTGGACCGCCTATTGGTTGTGATGGCTGCAGTTGTTCGGGGAGGAGGTGCGTTTGCAGTGAAATGGGAATACAGGCTCTTCCGCGGCAAGTGGAAGAGCCTGTATGTTAGCGATTGCCCGTATTACAGGACATTCAATTGGACTTCGATGTTGCCACGCGTTGCTTTCGAGTAGGGGCAAACTTGGTGAGCTGCCTCGACAATCTCTTGAGCCGTTTCTTGTGATACGCCTGGAATTTTGACATCCAGACGGACAGACAGCGCGAAGGTGCCATCGTCCTCTTTGCCAATGGTCGTATGAGCCGTGACTGACGTATCCTTGACAGCAATTTTTTTGCTCCGCGCGACGAGATTCACCGCACTGTCGAAGCAAGCTGCATAACCAGCCGCAAACAACTGCTCAGGATTGGTCGCGCCGCCTGCGCCACCTAGTTCTTTGGGCATCCGAACATCTAAATCCAACATGCCATCAGACGATGTGACGTGTCCGTTTCGTCCGCCACCTTGAACCGTTGCTGTCGCTGTGTATAAGTTTTGCATGTTTCATCTCTCCTCAATTTGGTATCTGTTGTTGGACTTGTTGAATCATTCCCCGAAGGGTCGCCAGCAGGCGCTCAACTTCTTGTTCGTCAGAACCGAGACGTTTCAGGAGCGATTCCGGAATGCAATAGGCGTTGGCTCGCAACTTTTGCCCTTTTTCCGTCAGCGAAATCCGCACTGTTCGCTCGTCTTCCTTGTCTCTATCCCGTCGCAATAAACCGGCGGTTTCCATTCGCTTCAGCATTGGCGTCAGTGTGCCAGAGTCGAGGTAGAGCCGTTCGCCAAGGTGTTTGACCGTACTACTTTCCTCTTCCCATAACACCAGCAATACCAAGTACTGTGGGTACGTCACCCCCAATTCGTCGAGTAGCGGGCGATATAACTTTGTGATCTCCCGCGACAAGGCATAGACGCTGAAACAAAGTTGGTTGTCTAACTTGAGCAAGTCGTCTTTCTTCATCGTTTGCAGCCCTCAATTTCATTGCTTACAATTTGATTGTACACAACTTAATTTTGAGTGTCAACATGCATGCTTTAGATTACCTTGTCCATTCACCCCTCTTTACGATACGCGCATGCCCGGAATTCACACATGGTCGCATGGCATGGGATACTTCATCGCTTGGTATAAGAGAAAGCTTTTTAGAGAAACTAGCTGGTGGTGTTCATCAGCGGGGGGCTGCTTTACATGTTTAAGTCAACGAAGATTGAATATTTACCACCGAATGTGTTTCGCCGGCTAGAGGAGCGAAAAAACAAAGCCAGGCAGGATGGAAAATACGTGATCGACTGTGGCACGGCCAATCCAAGTGGCGCACCTCCTGCAGAAGTGGTACGGACGCTGCAAAAGGCTGTCGAAGTTACCGAAAACAGCCACTATGCGCCAAGTCACGGAACCAGGGAATTTCGCGAAGCAATCGCAAACTGGTACCGAGTGCGGTTCGACGTTGAAATCGACTCAGAATCAGAAGTGCACACGCTGCTTGGCTCCAAAGAGGGGCTGTTTAATATCTCACTGGCCTATTTAGGGCATCGGGATGTGGCGCTGATTCCTGATCCATCATTCCCGACCTATCACGACGGTGCGTATATGGCGGGGGCTGATATTTATCGCTTGCCTTTGCGTAAGGAGAATGGGTACTTACCGGATTTGGATAGCATTCCGCAGTTTATATTGAAGCGCTCCCGAATTTTATTCTTAAACTATCCACACAATCCCACAGGTGCTATGGCGCCACCTGAGTTTATCAAGGAAGCTATCGCGTTCGCGAAAGAGCACAAGATGATCATTTGTTACGACAATGCGTTTTCCGAACTTACCTTTGACGGAAAAATAGCACCGAGTTTCCTTGAATATGCTGGTGCGAAAGACGTCGGAATTGAACTGTTTACTTTCTCCAAAGCGTTCAATATGTCTGGGTGGCGGCTCGCGTTTGCGGTGGGTAACCGCCATCTCATTGGGTCTCTCATCGAATGCCACGCGGAGGCGCATACCGGAATGTTCCCAGCAATCCAATTGGCGGGCATCACCGCGTTAAAGGATGTTTGGCCAACGGGTTTCTTGGCGGAGCAGCGAAAGGATTATCAGCGAAAAAGGGATTATGCATTGCATAAGTTTGCACAAATCAACTGGCCTGTGGATAAGCCGGCAGGCGCGATTTATTTGTGGGTACCTATCCCCAAACGCATGACGTGTGAGGAGTTTGCCGAAATGCTTACAAAAAAGTACGGCTTACTGGTTGCCCCAGGCATCGGCTTTGGAGATACAGGAGAAGGGTTTATCCGAATGTCCATGACCTGCAAGTATGATGACTTTGAGCGAGCTGTTGATTATTTGTGCGAAGCGATTCAGACGTTGAGGTGAAGGCAATAAATGCATTGTGGATTCTGGGGATAAGTTATCCACTTGTCCACAATTATTCTGTGCATAACTTATCAGGCCCCAAAGCAGCAGTGTGTGTGTAACTCTGTGAAATCATTGGTCTGTGGATAAGTGTAGATATCTTTGCTGCACATACATCATATCTGAATTCCTCTTAAAAGGAAATGCGGAATTATATGAACAATAGTGAATTTTGTCGCTTTTTGTCGACAGCGGCAGAGGATCAAATGGCTGTTATTATTCGTCATTGTAGCTATTATCGGTATTTCTCCCGTTTCTTGACGTTGTCGAATCATGTAGAATGGATTAATATGGACAATGCGATTATATATTGGATAAGTAGGTTTAAATACTCAATTGTAGAAATGAGGTAACCCACCCACCAAACATATTGTGAGAGAGAACTGTAAGAAGCCGTCGTATTCACCCCTCTTTGAGTTTCATGAAATGAATAGTTGGCAAACCAGATGAAAATCTGGGACGCAAAGCTACGGGTCTAAAGATGTTTTGTCTATGATCGCCGGGTTGCACATTGAAATCGCGCATCCGGGTAAGGATGTGTCTTTTTTTGCATTTCTGGGGTGTATCAATGAGGAGGAATTGACAAAGTGAAGTTGGGGCGTAGGTCACTTAAATTGAATTTATCGTTCTTTACAAAAAATATACTATTTACAAGCATAAATATTATTGCGATTGGCGCCGCGTTAATCATCTCCAGTTACGTGATAGAGCGGAACATTCTCACCGCTACATTGCACAAACAAATTACCACGGTTACGGATACTTGGGAGAAGGGCGTCACGGCAAACGAAGTTGAACAAGCCATGGCTGAGAAGAGTTTTAATGGTCCGGTGAACCAAAAACTCCAGAAGTATTTTAATGAAATCTCTCAGTACAATCCGAATATCGCACAAGCATATTTGTTTGGTACAGAACTGAAAAATGGGGATGAAACCTCGATTATCTCCGCCCCGACCAAACTAACAAAGCAATTGGCTCAAGCGAAGATGAACGTCGGGGATATGTATCAACAGCCTCAAAACGTGGTCGTAGCCATTCAACACATGCTGCAGACGAGGCAGCCGGAATTTACTTCGGTATATAGCGACGGATTCGGCACATGGGAAACCATTGTTTATCCAATCACCGATTCATCAGGGCACATTTTCGCGTACTTTGGCGTTGATGCAGACGCCAGCATGTTGCCACAAGGGCTTCATAAGTTGCTCACGAATGGGATTATCTTATTGATTATCTTCTTGATCATCATTATTGCTGTCCAATATATCGTGTCTCGAAGGACGCTGGCTCCGATTAAGGATTTGGTGACAGGAATTCGCGAGGTCAGTGACGGGAACTTAGATATTCAAATTAAGACGCGAAATGACGACTTGGGCAAAGTGAACGAGCAGTTCAACGAAATGATTTCAAATATCAGGAACATGCTGGTAAAGGTGAAAGAAACGTCGCATTCTGTGACAGCTTCGGCGAAAGAATTAAATCAGGTGAACCAGCAAAACAGCCAGATATTTGAGGGGATTGCCCGTCACATTCAGGAAGTTGAGGCAAACGTCAAAACGCAAAATGAATCTACATTTGAGAGTGCGCGGGCAATGAGTGAAGTGGCTAGTGGGATTCAGTTGATTGCCGCTAGCGCGTCAGACGTGTCTGAAGTGGCTTATCAAATGGATCAGAAGTCGCATCAGGGTGAAGAGGCAATTCAGAATGCAGTGGAGCAAATGAAGCTCGCGACTTCAGAAGTTGAGCAAACCAAAGATGCAATTCAATTGTTAGAGAAGTACTCCAATGAAATTGGCACGATTACGAGTGTCATTCGGTCGATTTCCGAACAGACCAACTTGCTCGCGCTCAATGCGGCGATTGAAGCGGCGAGGGCAGGGGAGAACGGGCGAGGGTTCTCGGTTGTTGCAGGTGAGGTACGCAAACTGGCAGAACAGTCTCGTGAAGCGTCCAGTCAGATAAATGATCTCATTGAATCCACGCAAAGCGCGGTGAACGTGGCCGTTGAAGCCATTGAGAAGGGGACGAAGCAAGTAGAGACCGGTGCGAATATGGTCGAACACACTGGCAAGATATTTGAAGAGATTATGCAGTCTTCGCGCACTGTAGCCAATCAGATTACGAATGTGTCCAGTGCGGCCGAGGAAATTTCGGCGAACACGGAAGAAGTGACGGCGGCGGTGACCGACCTGTCCACTATCTCCGAACGTTCGTCGGAAAATGTGACAAATATCGCGGATGCGGTGAACGCACAAAAGAAATCGATGGATGTTCTGGCGGAATCGTCGAGCAAGTTGAATGAAATGGCGGAAGCGCTACAGGCAGCGATTGAGAAATTCGTGATTCAATAATCCGTAAACCGCCTATGTGGGTGTCCCCTCAAAGCAAGCGAGGGGGCACCCACTTTGAGGATAGGAGGATGTTCAAGTGAACCATGCACAGAGTGGAACCTCGATGAAATTACATACAGACTATCCGCTACAGACGAGGACATATCGGCACACTCAGGCCCCTTTTGTGACGCTTGGTGTCCCTGTCTCGCGAATCTCCCATCCCGATGAATTTTTTGTGAGTGTGTACTTGACGTGGTTGCATCGAATGACGAACGAAACAGAAGTTCACACGATTGCACATGTATCGGGCGGGTTAAAAAAGGTTGCGATAGACTTTGAGGCTGTCTCTTCCTTCCGCGAACTCTGCGATAAGGTACGCACTCAATTGTCCGCAGAAGTGTGCGCGACGGACGCTGAGATGGAGACTGTGGTCTGTGTCAATCGTGAGATAGATTCCGAACGGCCGTTGATGAGTTGGAATCTCGTTCAGTCAGACGAGGCGTATGTATTACGTGTATCGTATGACGAGTCTCTGTACAAATCGTCGACGATGGATGACTTCATTGGGTATTTCATCCGAATTCTCGATGAAGTCTCGGAAAACCCCACGGTTGCGCCGGATGATTTCGATATTGTCTCAGAGACCGACAAACGGCTGTATTTGGCGTTAAATGAAACCGATGGACCTTATCCGACGGACAAGACGATTCACGCGATGATTGAACAGGCTGCCAAGATGTACCCGACCCATGTAGCGCTGGAGTTTAACGGGGTTCAGCTGACCTATCAGTCGTTGGATGAACAGGCGAACCAATTGGCGAACCTGTTGTGTGCGAAGGGTGTCCAAAAAGGGACTTTTGTCGCGATTGTACTTGGAAGAAGTATTGAGATGATTATCAGTCTGTTGGCTATCCTGAAGGCGGGTGGCGTGTATGTGCCCATCGATCCGGCACATCCAGAGGACAGAAACGTCTACATCCTTCAAGATACGGCCGCGCCCTTTGTGGTGACGAACGAGGAATTCCGTCCGTACGTCAATCGGCTTCGTGCGGATTTGCCAACGCTTCAAGATGTTGTGATGATTCGACAGGACGAAGTTTACTTCCCCACTGCAAAGCCAGAGGTGTCGGTATCGCCGAGTGATTTGGCGTATGTGATTTATACGTCGGGATCGACCGGAAGGCCCAAAGGCGCTCTGCTCAAACACGCAGGTGCCGTGAACCTTGGCGTGGCATTTCAGCAACTCTTTTCCGTGACACCATCGGATGTGGTGACACAATTCTCCACCTTTAGCTTTGACGCAGCGGTGTGGGATACATTTGGCGCGCTCTTTTGGGGGGCCAAGCTGTACCTTCTCTCGTTTGAAGAGCGTCTGTCGTCAGAGGCGTTTCTACAAGCGCTCAGCCGGACGAAGACGACAATTGTACCGAGCATACCGACTGTGTTCTTCAATCAACTGGCACAGTATGACGGTTTGGCCGATTGCGACTTGTCTAAACTTCGGCACCTGAATGTCGCCGGAGACGCGATGTACGGCGAGAATGTACGGCGTTTTCAAAAGCGATTCCCCAAAAACGTTGTGGTTGGAAACCTATATGGGCCGACGGAAGCGACTGTATGTACCACAGCCTTTAAGATTACCGATGAGCTACCTGCCGACCTGGTTCACGTGCCGATTGGCAAGCCTATCATGAATTATCAGGTTCAGATTGTGAACCGCAAAAACAGACTGTGTCCGCCGTATGTTCCAGGTGAACTGCTAATATCGACGGTGGGGCTATCGGTCGGCTATCTGAACCAACCTGAAATCACTCAGCGCAGCTTTATCGAACACCCATTTGAGGCGGGGAAAGTCGCATATCGATCCGGCGACATCGTACGGCTGTTGCGCAACGGGAACATCGAGTATGTGGAAAGAAAGGACTCCCAAGTTAAAATTCGTGGGTATCGCGTAGAAATCGGGGAAATTGAAGATAAGCTCGCGAGCCTTGAGGATATGCAGGATATCGCAGTGGTGGCGCGCAAGGACACGACCAATGAAAAAATCCTCGTCGCCTTTTATTCGACGAAATCGGGTCATTCGATCTCGACGCAAGACATGAAAGAATTCTTAGCCGCGAGAGTGCCGAGTTACTTTATCCCGACGCACTTTGTGCACTTGCAGGAACTCCCGATTTCTCCGACGGGGAAGATTGACCGCAAGTCGCTTGCCGTGGTGGACTATACGCCACAATCGACGGTGACGGGGGAAGTGGTCTTGCCGGCGACAGAGACAGAACAATTGATCGCTAGCGCTTGGCAAGCGACATTGGGGCTCCACGCTATCGGCGTAGATGAAAACTTCTTTGAGATTGGTGGCACTTCCTTAAAAATTATCGATGTCCTGGTGAAGTTGAAACCTAGATTTCCAGGGGTCAGGATTGTCGACTTTTATGAGTGCCCAACCATTCGTACGTTGGCAGAGCGCATAGAGGGTCTCGCAGACGAACACGTTGCACCCGTACGTACTATCAAGGAAGGTACCATGAAGCAAGGCTCTACCCCGATTGCGCTTGAAGAACTGCCGACGGCTTTCGGGATCGACACCGAAACCGAATTGCCTGGGCTGCGCGACGTATTTATCACCGGTGCGACCGGCTACTTAGGGGCGCATTTGGTGCATGATTTGCTATCGGGATCGGATGCGACAGTCCATTGCCTTGTCCGAGGTACGACGAATCAAACAGGGTTAGAACGACTGCTGGAAACGCTCGCCCTTTACTTCGGGGAAGACTTTGCGAAGCAGCAAAGCGACAGGCTCTATGTGTATGAGGGGAACCTGCAGGCGCCAAGGCTGGGACTTGAGGAAAACCAATGGATATTCCTCACGAATACGCTGGACGCGATTGTTCACTGTGCTGCAGACGTGCGGCATTTTGGCGATAGACAGCATTTCGAGAAGACAAACGTCGAGGGGACCAAACATGTTTTAGAACTCGCGCGATCCACACCAGGCGTCCGATTCCACCATATCTCTACGGTGGGCATTCCGGAGGAGTTAGCACTGAGTGGACAATGGGCGTCCATTGCTAGCACGGGGCAATTTCCGAGCGGTTTGCACGTGGAAAATGTCTATACCGACTCGAAACTTCAGGCCGAAATGTTGGTTTACGATGCGGCGGAGACGGGATTGCAGGCGACTATCTACCGTATCGGGAACTTGGTCTGTCACTCGGAGACCGGACGATTTCAGAGAAACATCGACAGCAATGCGTTCTATCGCATGCTGAAGGCGATGTTACTCTTGGAGCGGGCGCCCCTCGTGGACTGGCACGTGGACATTACGCCAGTCGATTATGCAAGTGGGGTTATCTTGAAGCTGATGCAGGACAGTCGCACGTCAGGCAAAGTGTTTCACGTGTGTAATCCGACGCCGATTCACTACACCGCGATGATAGACATGATACGGGCGTGTGGCTACCATATTGAGTTGATGGACAATGCCGCGTATGTCAATTGGGTTTTGAATCAAACGGACGATCGCTATCAGGACGCGATTCAATTTGCTATCACACAGTTAGAAGGCGATGGGGCGATTGACTCTCCATACATCTTCGACTGTAAAAACGTCGAGGGACTGGTCGATAAGGCCCAGCTGAATCGAACGGCGGTCACGCAAGCGTTCTTTGAAAAACTGCTGGGTTACGCAGCTGAAATAGGCTACTTCCCGACGTCGCAACAAACAACTTCTCAAACGAGATAACGACTTGGGGCAAATGGGGTATCCATTTGCCCTGTGTATTTCAACAAGGGGCACGTGGTGCGATGGAACTCTATATCATGGACAACTACGATCCGCACATTCACCGAACGCAAGGGATAGTTCCCATCGTGTTTCGCAATTTTTATGGTCAGGACGTATCGCTTGAGAAGCTTCCGGCGGGCAAACCGAAGATACGGGAATCGCTTGGATTTGATTTTAATATTTCTCACGCCGACAAGATGATGATTTGTGGTGTGACACGGCACGGCATGATTGGCGTCGACATCGAGAAGGTGACAAATATCGATGTCTCGATAGCGTCTGAGTTCTTGACGCACGAGGAACGGCACTTCCTCATGCGAAATGGCAATGGGAATGTCGATGATTTCTTCAGGCTGTGGACGCTGAAGGAGGCATTTGTGAAAGCCATTGGCACGGGCATTACAGATGATCTCAAAGCGATCCAATTCGATGAGTCTGTCTTGCATCAAGCGTCCTTCTCTTTGAAGGAATGGCACTTTCGTACATTGATGCTGGGGAACTACCGCGTGTCAATTTGCACGAGTGAACCTCAAGACGAATTGCGGTTCATTCCATTGGCGTTGTGAGACGGTTGCCGCGTTGGGGCGCGTGTTCGTTCCCATGGTGGGGCCGATTTTTCAGATTATCGTGAAATTGTTGGGCGCCTGGGGTTTTGACTTGCCAACTCATCACAAGGGTTTTAAGATCAACAAAAAAGTCCTGATTCAACATGTCAGCACGATGACATGGCGGGCGGGACAGCAGATGTGACCGCACATCCGCTCCAGAGAGTCTGTTTTGAAGGGAGAGAAATACGTTCGCGTTTCATGGTTCTCCACGCTGATGAACTTCTCCGCAACGTTCAACTCACATTCACACACATCATTCCAGCATAGAAGTCGACAAGTTCACACAGGAAAACACGCGAAGATGGCACATATACAAAAACAGATTGACGACGTTACTGATATCTGTGCGATTGCCTTAATGGGATATTGGAGGAATTGATTGCATGACATCGGTTGTCCGATTTCCAATCGGTCCGTTTCGCAAGTATGAGCACAACCCGATTATGACACCGCAAGGCGAAACGTGGGAAGCGAAAGACTTGTTTAATCCGACGGCCGTCGTCCGGGACGAAAAGGTTTATATGCTGTACCGCGCCGAGGACAATACCGGCCCTGGCGCGTGGAACGGCACATCCCGAATCGGCCTGGCTGTCAGTGAGGATGGCATTCATTTTGAGCGCTATCCTGATCCGGTACTAGTTCCCACAGAGCCATACGAACTGCCTGGGGGATGTGAAGACCCGCGAATCACGCAGGTTGGCGACACCTATTATCTGACCTATACCGCGTTTGATGGAGACGGTGCGTACTTGTGTTTGGCCACGTCCAACGACTTGTTTCACTGGACGAAGCACGGCATTCTCTTTTCGACGTGGACGGGCGGAATGAATAAGGTATGGTCAAAATCCGGCGCGATTCTGCCGCAGCCGCTGGACGGTCGTTACGTCATGTACTTTGGTGATACAAACATCTGGGTGGCCTATTCGGAGGATTTAATCCATTGGACGCCGGATCCACAACCGGTCATCACCCCGTCAGCCCACCCAGATGACTTCGACAGTGCGCTCGTGGAACCGGGCCCGCAACCCATTCTCACGGACGAAGGCATTCTGCTGATTTACAACGCAGCTCGTATGGTCACGGAAGCGGACGATCCCGCCCAGGGCAAGATGCGCTACTCCGCCGGGCAAGTGCTGTTCGACAAGGACTGTCCGTCGCAGGTGCTTCGACGGACCAAGTTGCCATTTTTCGTCCCCGGTACCGCGGACGAAATCGTCGGCCAGGTGGACAACGTGGTATTCGTAGAGGGACTCGTGTCTTACCGCGATTCCTACTATTTGTACTACGGCATGGCCGACTCGAAAATTGGCGTGGCGATTTATGAGCCCTGATGAACAGCCCATCCGGATTCGGATGGGCTGGTGGGGGGTGAGGGGGTCATATATTGCGTATTCGCCAGTAATCCACAGATATATAGCGTTATCAACAGTGTTGTCCACAGGGTTATCCACATAACCTAGAAGGTCGATGTACAATGCCATGCCTTCAGCGACTGACGCACGTGGGAACGATATGCTGCGAAGCCTGCGCAGGCCTGTCGAGGCCTGTCGAGGCCTGTCTGGGACGCATGCGTGCGGTATGAATGCTGCAGGGACGTCGCCTGAATACCGCAGAATGCCGCATGAGTGTCTTAATAAGACATTCATGTGTAGTTCGGGGCCGATAAGGCATGAAAAGTGCACTATTCTCGCGCTTTTGCACGATTTCGGGCGGCATTTGGGTAGATAAGGTATTTTACGTGTCTTAATTCCGTGAAATATACCGTAATTCCGTAAATAAGGCAGAAATTCTGCCCTATTTCAGCGGCCTACTGACTATGAGGCGTGCTCTATCTCGACGACAAGAAAACAGATATCGTCTTTATCACGTTAAACGTTAAACAAGTCGGAGAAGGTTTTCTCGCCGTCAACACTGTACGACGACTACGCGATTAATGAAAGGCTGTTCCTTGTTTGTGCGGGAGTTCAAAGAGCAAAATGGTGTAGGGCGGCATTTATATTGGTGGCAAACAGAGGGATAGTCTGAATACTGAAGCATCCCTGCAATGGGAACAAAGTGATCGCTTGATAGTAACAGTGCATCCCACCGTAACTTTCAGAAGTACAGGCTTATGATGGTGGAAAAGCCGAATGTATTATGGATTGTGTAAGATCACCGAATCAGTTTCTATCTTCCTGGTTCGGTGACTCTACAAATCCACATGGGCCATTCGGCGAAGCAATTCAAGTTTAAACTAAAAAAGCGGCACCCCATCGAATAGACTTGTCCAGTAAGTTTTAATCCTGAACCAAAACAAAAGAGTTTCCTTCGCTGTCCTTAAAGATGGCTTGTTTGCCCCAAGGCTGTTGAGTAGGACGCTCAGTAAATTCTACACTACGACTGTAAACTCATCATAAGTCTGATCAATGTTGTCCGTACTAAGGGATGCCATCGCGAAACCGCCGATATGCTCTTCCATGCCCGGCAGGGTAAATAACACAAATGCTGTCTCACGGTAAGGTCAGGCCACTTCTATCCATCTTGAACCATTTCCAAAAGGTTGGTCAGTCAAGCCTTCGCAACCGAGCTTTTCAGTATAGAATTTTAGCGCCCTGTCTTGGTTAGCGACAGGAATTGTACAGAATTTGATTTTCATCATAGTACTCTCCGTCTTAAGCCACTGCGTATTTCGTGTCGGTTCCCTTTGGATAGGACCAAATCGATGTAGTCTAGTATTCCCACCTGGCGGTGAACACGATCATCGGCGTCAGGGCTCCTGATATTCAAATCATCCCGCATACTGACGGTGCGGCGGAAGAGCGTCCTGTCACAAGTTTCCCCGGTAGCAAAATTGATGTTTCACCATCACTTTTTTCTTCACGAATAATCCGTAACAACATATCAACCGCCTTGGCGCCAATCTGTTTCTGTTCCTGTGCAATGTGAGTGAATTCACCACGATGTGCAAGCTTTGGACTGTCAAAGCAGACGACGGATAAATCATCCGGGATGGATAAATTCATCTCACGGCAGATGTCATCCAAAATGCTTGCGAAAACGTACTCCGTGGCCACGATGGCTGTTAACTCATTATGTTGAGCGAGATAATTTTGGATAGTGCGACGTACTTCGGGTCCGTCTGGAGAATTTACTGCACCGCCCGTTGGCAACGTTGATAGGTTGAGCGGCGGTTCATACGGGATGCCGTGGTCTTCAAGTGCGGCTAAATACCCAGCGAACCTATCCTCGAGCGTCGCCGTCGCCGTTACCCCTGGAGAAATAAAGCCAATGTGTCGATGGCCAAGGTCAATGAGATGTTTTGTCAGTTCATAAGCGGCGGCATGATTGTCTGTCGTCACATACGGGACGTGGATTTTATCGAGGCGCTTGTCAACGAGGACAAGTGGAAAGTTTTCGACGTGAAGCCGCAGCAACTCTTCGTTGTAGAATTCACCGTACACCGGATTGACCAGAAGCCCGTTGACACCTGCTTGGACGGCTCGGCGAATCGCTGTTTCTTCAGCTTCCTGTGACTGGTTCGTAAAGCTGACCAATACAGACCAGTTTGCAGCCTCAGCCTGTGCGATGGCAGAAGTTAGGACGTCAATGCCAAAATCGTCAGTGACATCTGGCAGGATAAAGCCGATCAAGGGACGGTTATCTTCGCTCTCCATCGGTTCACTTGAGAAGTCAGCACCGTATTTGTCAGCCACGAATGATCCCTTGCCGGGATACCGAAGGATGAAACCCTCCTGTGCCAGTTTTTGCAGTGCGCGATGCACAGTGATCCGACTTACATGTAATTGCTCTGCGAGTTCCTTTTCAGTGGGGAGTTGACTCCCAGGTGTGAACTCGCGAGCGAGAATCCGCTTTCGAATGGCTTGGTAGATTTCATTTTGTAAGGGTGCTCCGGATCTCAACCAGCACATATCCTTTCAGCAGTGGGGTTAGTCAGTAACATAAGTATAGTATACATTTGATACAAATCAATTACTTGGATACAAAATGTATCGCCAATTTGCGATTTTATTTGCATCCCAAATTGCCGAGGAATTCGCTTGGTCCTTGTGATAAAAGGTTTATCAGCTGTTTTGTTGAATTATGTCGATAAATAAATGCTTGCCCACCCATTGAACAAAATAGATACAATATATATATTTGATACTAATTAAATTGGCGGATAACTCAGACAGTTGGAATCCTTTGCTATGTGTATTCAGGGTTCTGGTGAGTTATCAATGTAAGCCCTTTCATACACTTGCTACAGAGTCGAGGATGTTCAGATTTGTGATGTTGATGACTTTGAAAACGTTTGGGGGAGACAAAATGGCGAAGCGTCTTATTGGTGCCGTATCAAGTATCGCATTGGCAGGGCTCGTGCTGGGCGGGTGCGGGACGACGCCTGCGTCCGGATCGGGAGGAAATGGATCGTCCAATTCATCGTCCGGTGGCGGCTCAAGCAACACCATCACGGTTGCGTATCAGCAATTTGGCAAACCGCCGTATTTCAACGAGGAATGGTTGCAGCAATCTGCGAAAGCGTTCGAGAAGGACCATCCTGGGGTCACAGTGAAGTTGGAGCCGATTGAGGCGTCCGAGAATGACTTTTACACGAAGATTGACCTCATGATGAAATCAGCCAGCACCGCGCCGGACGTTGTGACAGAGGATACGTTTTTGATTAATGCGGACGGATCAGCCGGGTACTTACAGCCTTTGAATGACGACGTGAACAACTGGTCTGACTGGTCACAGTTTAGCGATGCCATGAAGTCTGGTTCAACCTCGAATGACGGCACGATTTACGGTGTGCCGTACAGCACTGATACGCGCGGCCTCTATTACGACGTCAACATCTTCAAAAAGGCCGGGTTGCCTGTGCCGTGGAACCCGAAGAATTGGAACGACGTCATCAACGCTGCGAAGGCCATCAAGGCTAAGGTTCCAGGCGTGATCCCATTCTATTGCCAGGTGGGTAAGGCAACTGGCGAAGCAACGACGATGCAGACGTTCGAGATGTTACTCTACGGCACAAACGATACCTTGTATGACACGAAGACCAACAAATGGATTGTTCAAAGCCCTGGATTTTTGGATTCCTTGAAGTTCATTCAAACGATTTACTCGCAAAACCTGGGTCCGAGCCTCTCTACTGTGCTCAACGCGCAAGCTGGCAACACCGAAGTACAGGAACTCATGCCGAAACAGCAAATCGGCATCGCAATCGACGGAAACTGGCTGCCCGGCAACTGGTTGTCGAACGGTGCATCGCCGTGGCCTGACGGCACGAAGGATTACCAGTTGACCGCGATGCCGACTGAAAACGGCCAAGCGCCTGGATACACCTCTATGTCAGGCGGTTGGGCATTGTCCATTTCCAAGCTTTCGAAAAATCAGAAGCTGGCTTGGGAGTTCATTCAGACGGCATGCAACAAGCAAAACATGGAATGGTATGACATTAATCAAGGAAACCTGACACCTCGTAATGACATTGCAAGCGATTCGAAGTACCAAAATGCGCCAGGACAATTTTTTAAAGAGGCGACCAGCTTTACGAAGTTCACGCATTTCAGACCTGCAAACTCGCAATATCCAAGTGTTTCGACTCAAATTCAAACGGCTGTTGAGTCCGTGGCCACGGGGGCTTCTACACCAGAGCAGGCGATGCAACAGTACACGAACAACGTGCAGCGCATCGTCGGAGCAGGGAACACGGAAACCAAGTAAAACTTGGCCAGGGCGTGGACAGGTGCACGTTTTGCTGGTGAAAATGCGCACCTGTCTGCCCCACGTGTGACCCAGGCCTGGTGCAAGCGAAGTCATGGATTTCGAGGAGGGATTAAAGCGGTGATGGGCAACGCTAGTGTTGACGTAGTTTCGCAGCCAAGCAAATCGAAGTCAAAGCGCGGTTTCCGCGCCGGTCACACTGGTTGGCGCGCGGCTTTGTTTATGCTCCCTTCGTGGGTGCTGCTGCTCGTATTCTTTTTCGTCCCAATTTTGCTGACATTCTATTTTGCCTTTACGAACTTGTCTCTCACAGGCGCGTCGAGCGCCGCCACACAGTTTGTGGGCTTTCGCAACTTCGCTTCCATGTTTGCTGATCCGACATTTCGCATAAGCGTCTTAAAGACTATCATTTTCCTTATTTTCTCGGCGGTCATCGGACAGCAAGTCCTTGGACTCTTGCTTGCCATTCTCATGAATGAGCGAAACAGAGTGTTTCGCAGTGTCATCGGCGTCCTTGTTCTGGCTGGATGGGTTACGCCCGAGATTGTCGTTGCGTTCATTTTCTTCGCCTTTTTCAGCAACAACGGCACGTTTGACATGATCCTTGGTTGGTTTCATATCAAGGCAATCGCTTGGCTCTACACCTTTCCTATGGTGTCCGTTGTCGTAGCGAACATTTGGCACGGAACCGCGTTTTCCATGCTTGTCTATCAAGCAGCCTTGGGCGATGTTCCGAAAGAGATTCTCGAGTCCGCGGAAATTGACGGAGCCGGACGTTTTCAACGGCTGTTTCGCGTGACATTACCAGTCATTAAGGGCTCTATTGCGACGAACATGGTCCTCATCACGCTGCAAACCTTGGGGCTGTTCACCTTGATTTACTCCCTTACAGGCGGCGGCCCTGGCAACAAGACGGAAACGCTCCCAATTTACATGTACCAACAGGCATTCTCCGATTATCAGCTCGGTTATGGAACGGCTATTTCGCTCATTCTCCTCGTCATTGGCATCATCGCAAGCTTCGTTTACATGCGGATGCTCAAAATTGAAATGTGACGGACCCATCGCCTATATTCAGCATTTTGAGAGGAGGAATGGAATGATGCGCATGAACCGTTTTACAACGGATAAAGTGCTTGCACACGTCATCCTTGTCCTTATCGGCATCGCATTTGTCGTACCGCTCTTGTGGATGATCTTTGCATCGTTTCAGCCAAACGCGACTTTATCCTTGCAAATTTCCAAACAGTGGTCTTTGTCCAACTTCGGCTCAATTTTGACCGATCCGGCGAATCAGCGCGCGTTTTTGAACGGCATTCTCCTGTCGATCGGGCAGTCCATCATCGTCGTCGTTGTGGCGGGACTGGCGGCGTACCCGCTGTCCAGGTATCAGCTGAAATACAAGCGGCCATTCATGTATGTCATTTTGTTCTCGACAAGCTTGCCCATCACGGCCGTGATGGTTCCTGTTTACGAACTATTCGTCTTCATACACATGACCGACTCGTTGTTTTGGACCATGATGTTCCTGTCCGCCTCAGGCCTTCCTTACGCCATTTGGATTATGAAAAACTTCATGGATTCCGTGCCAATTGAACTCGAAGAGGCTGCATGGACAGACGGCGCATCTACTTTGACAAGTCTGCGAAGCGTCGTGGCTCCCCTCATGATTCCAGGGATCTTCACGGTTGGCATCTTTACGTTTGCAGGCAGTTGGGGGAACTTTTTCGTTCCGTTCATTCTGATTCAAACGCCGGCAAAACTCCCGGCTTCCGTGACAATATTCCAGTTCTTTGGTCAGTACGGATCAGTTGAATATGGACAGTTGGCGGCATTCTCCATGCTGTACACCATCCCGGCTGTTCTCTTGTACATCTTAGGGCAGAGGTATATGTCCAGAGGATTTAGCTTTGGCGGCGCCACAAAAGGGTAAGCCGTTTGGCTCGAGTCATGATAGGAGGAATATCGTTGTTTTGGACAGAGGAAAAACTAGGAGCTCGCATTCGTGAACTTTCTGAATATCGATATCGCGACGCCATAGAGCTTACTGATATGAAGTGTAAAGAAGATGAACATGGCGCAGTCGGCCAGAGACCCGCTGAAGACGGCGAGTGGCGACCTATTTCGGTCGGCGATACTTGGGTTGGCCGAGACAGGTATCTTTGGATCACGGCAAGCGCTGTGCTTCCTGCGAGTTGGGGACACAGGTCCCCGTTAGGTCGTTTTGATTTTGGCAAGACAGGCGGGGGAAACAACTCCGGATTTGAGTCGCTGCTCTATGTCAACGGGCAACCGTATCAAGGTGTTGATGCAAATCACCAGGAGGTGTTTTTCGATAAGGCTCTGGCGGGATCGACCGTGCAATTGGATTTTCGCCTTTGGTCGGGCCTCGAGGGCGGTGGCAAGCCGACACCTCAGGAACACAAGGTGAAGCGGGCGGAAATTGCCTGGCTCGATGCAGATGTAGATGACTTGTATTACACGGCGAAGGCGGCCTTAGAGACGGTTCAGGTATTGCCTGAAGAGCACCCGGACAGGACGCAGCTCATCGAAGCGCTTGAGCAGGCGTTTCGTATGATTGACTGGCGTGTCCCTGGCTCAGATTTCTTTTATGCATCTGTTCAGGAGGCAAGAGGAGGGCTGCGTGAGGGAATAGAGGGCATTTCACGCCATCGCGCCGTCACGGTGACAGCTTTAGGGCATACGCACATCGACGTGGCGTGGCTTTGGAGATTGAGGCATACGAGAGAGAAAGCGGCGAGAGCGTTCTCGACAGTGCTTCGGTTGATGGAGAAGTATCCGGAGTATGTGTTCTTGCAGACGCAGCCTCAGCTTTACGACTATATCAAGCAGGATTATCCGGAGATTTACGAGCAAATTAAGCAGCGAGTGAATGAAGGAAGATGGGAAGCGGCAGGGGCGATGTGGCTTGAAGCGGATTGCAACCTCACTTCAGGCGAATCGCTTGTGCGGCAAATCCTGTTTGGAACCCGTTTCTTCGAAAGGGAGTTTGGACGCAAGAGCACGTACTTGTGGCTTCCGGATGTGTTTGGATACAGTTGGGCGTTGCCTCAGATCTTGAAGAAGTCCGGAATTGACACGTTCATGACGACGAAGATCAGCTGGAACCAGTACAACCGCATGCCGCACGATACATTTGTGTGGAGGGGCATGGACGGATCGGAAGTGTTGGCGCACTTCATCACAACGCCGGAAATCGATAACCCGAAGATGTGGTGGTACACGTACAACGGTCAAATCACCCCGTACACGGTGCAAGGGATTTGGAAGAGTTACCGCGACAAGTCGGTAAACCGGGAATTGCTGTTGTCCTACGGTTACGGAGACGGAGGCGGCGGCGTCAACCGAGAGATGCTGGAGATGCGCAGACGGCTTGAAGATATGCCGGGTCTTCCGAAAGTACAGACGGGGCGCGCAGATGCGTATTTTGAACGCTTGCACGAGACGGTGAAAGCCTCAGAGACGTACGTCCACACGTGGGACGGCGAGCTGTACCTGGAGTATCACCGCGGGACGTATACGAGCCAGGCGTACAACAAGCGCAAGAACCGCGAGCTTGAGCTGTTGTACCGCGAGACAGAGTGGCTGTCTGTGCTCGGGTGCGCGCTGAAGCAGGATTGGCAGTCGTATGCATGTGCAAGTCTTAACGCTGGGTGGAAAATCATCCTTCGCAATCAGTTTCACGATATTATTCCGGGATCATCTATCCACGAAGTCTATGAAGACAGCCGCGAGGAATATCAGAAAGCAGAGGATATCGCAAGGCGCGTCTGGCGCGAGGCCGCCAATGGGCTTGTTTCCAGCGGGACAGAAGGCGTGTATACGATTTTCAATTCGGCCCCTTGGACCGCGTCCGGCTTGGTTCGCATCGAAGGCGCATTTACAGGCGGGCAATTTGTCGACGCAAAGGGCGAGGCGTTGACGACACAGGTCATCGGCGGCGGTGTGCTTGTTCAAGTCGAGGATCTGCCGGCTTTGGGCTTTGCAACCATTCGGTTTGTTTCGTCGGAAGGGTCTGAGTCTTTGCCGACGCTGTTTGCGAGAGCGGATAACTCTTTGACAACGCCGCATTACTACATTCAGTGGAACCAGCACGGGCAGCTCGACAGGATTTACGACATTGAAGCGGACAGGGAAGTGCTGAAGCCGGGCGAGCGGGGGAACGTTTTTCAGGTCTTCGAAGACAAACCGATGATGTTCGACGCTTGGGACATCGATATTTTCTACCAGGAAAAGATGCGGGAAGTGAACGATTTCCTCGGTGCTGAAGTTGTCGAGGAAGGACCGCTTTCCATCAAAGTTCGCTTTGCCTGGAAGTACGGCCAATCGACGATTACACAGGACTTGACGGCATATGCGGACAATCGGCGGTTGGACTTTGAGACGACGGTCGATTGGCACGAGCGGGAGCAACTTTTGAAAGTGGCGTTTCCGGTCGACATTCGGGCCACGGAGGCGACGTACGATATCCAGTTTGGCAATGTGAAGCGGCCGACGCACTGGAACACGAGCTGGGATCAAGCGCGCTTTGAGACGGTTGCGCACCAGTGGGTGGACTTGTCGGAGCGCGGGTACGGCGTCAGCTTGCTCAACAACTGCAAGTATGGACACGACGTCAAGGACAACGTGATGCGCCTCTCGCTGATCAAATCTGCTACTTACCCGGACGTTGAGGCGGATCAAGGGAAGCACGAGTTCACTTACGCCTTGTTGCCGCACCAGGGAGACTGGTATGAAGGTGGAACGGTGCAGGCTGCATGGTTCTTGAACAACCCGTTGACTTACTGTGAAGGCGGCACCGGGAAGGATGCGTTCAGCCTCTTCCAAATTTCAGCTCATCACGTCATGGTCGACGCTGTCAAACGAGCGGAAGACGAGGGCAAGTTGGTTGTTCGCCTGCACGATTTTTCCGGCGGCCGCGATGTCATTCAGGTGACGAGCGGACTCCGCGTAAAGAGCTGGCAAGAATGCGACTTGCTTGAGCGGCCTATCGGCGAAAAGACAACCAACCCGCATCTGACGTTTTCATTGAACCCGTACGAAATCAAGACGTTTCTTGTCGAGCTATAAGCAGCTTATGCAAACATGATGGAACTGAGAGGAGACGATGTCATGAACACACCGATTGGCGCCAGAATTCCGTCTAAATTGAGGGCAGAGGGGATGCCGCGTGTTTCGGAATTGTTGAAATCGATTGGATTAACTGCCATTGATCTGCCGGAGATAAATGAGGAAATTGCTGAAGTCTGCCGTCGCAAAGAATTGACCATCGGAACGGTGGACTTAAAGGATGTCGCCCAAACGATTTCACGCGACAGCGATAAGCGCAAGCGAGCTGTAGAAAGCGTCTGTAATCAGATTGCCCAAATCTCTCGCCTTGGCGGCAAGGTCGCTTTTGTCTGCCTTGTGCCTGAGGATGTGTATCAGCCGATTGCCGCGTCACTTGAATATTTTGAGGAGTCGTTTCCGGCCATTGCTAAGACATGCGAGGAAAACGGGGTTCGTATAGCGATTGAAGGGTGGCCTGGACCCGGACCGCATTACCCGACGCTAGGCTACACTCCAGAAGTGTGGCGCGCCATGTTCCGTGCAGTGCCGTCGAGCGCTTTGGGATTATGTTTCGATCCGTCACATCTCATTCGCCTCGGCATTGACTATCTTCGCGTCTTTGACGAATTTTCGGACAGAATCGTCCACTGTCATGGCAAAGACACGGAGCTGCTTCACGAGCAGCAGTACTTGTACGGGATCATGGCCGCCCGCCTGGATGCGGCACCCGCATTTTCAGAAGGGCCATGGAGATACTGCATTCCCGGCACGGGCGAAGTGGATTGGGCCCGTGTGGCGTATCGCTTGCAACGCATCGATTACAAGGGCTGTGTATCGATTGAGTTGGAGGATGCGCGGTACTTTGGAACCTTAGACGATGAGTTGAATGGGATTCGCAAGGCTTATGCGCATCTCAGCGGACACATTTCCTAATTTGCAAACATGAAGGGGCGATGACGATGAATAAAGTGCGATTCCTGATGATTGGCGTAGGCGGTATGGGGCAGGCGCATATTCGCAACATTCTCGAAATCGAGGATGCTGAAATTGTTGGATTGGTCGATCCGTCTGAGCAGTCTATCGAAAGAGCAAGGTCGCTCTCGCACGTGTTGCAAGACGTGCCTTCGTTTTCGACTATCGAAGACGCCTTTGAAGCTGTTCAAGCGGATGCAGCGGTGATTGTCACGCCGCACAGCCAGCACTTTGAGCAAGGTATGGCTTGCCTGCAAAAAGGTTTGCACGTGTTGATGGAAAAGCCGTTTGTGGCGGGCAGTGAGAACGCGCGAAAAATCATCAAAGAAGCAGAGGCTGTGGGTCGTCACCTCGTCGTCAGTTATCAGCGGCATCTGCAAGGGCCGTATATCTATCTTCGCAACCTGATCCAAAGCGGAGAACTTGGCGAGATTCGGTTTATCACCGCTTACCAGGCGCAAAACTGGCTTGAGTCGCAGCGCGGGACCTGGCGGCAAAACAAGTCGCTTTCCTGCGGTGGTCAGTTAAATGATTCAGGATCACATTTGATAGATGTCGTATTGTGGCTGACGGGTATGACACCTGAGGCTGTGCTGGCGAACATCGACAATCGAGGCACAGAGGTCGACATTGACAGTGCACTGACCATCCGCTTTGTGGGTGGCGCGATGGGAACAATCAATGTGGTTGGCAGTGCGACTGTAAACTGGTGGGAGGATGTCTCTATTCATGGAACGAAAGGATCCGCTTTGTACCGAAATGGGAAGATTCTCGTTTCAAAAGGGCTGAACGGACCTGTCGAACGCGTTTCCGAACAGGACTTGCCGCCGTCGAGCAATCCGGATGCGGATTTTGTCGATCTCGTTTTAGGGCGCATCGCGTCCCCAGCAGCGCCGGCGGAATGCGGGTACCAGGTTGCCCGTTTTACGGAAGCTGCATGGCAAAGCGCTGAGACGAATCAATTTGTTTCGTTTACGGTATAATCTATTGAAACAGCCTATGAAATGAGAGAGAAGGAGCAGGCGGAACAGACATTGTTTCGCTTGCTCCTAAATGTACTTTCCCCCTAGAATATACTACCGGTACACGCCAAGCGCCCAATCTGTGTTATCCGAAGAATCATATGGAACAATCGGACAGCATATAGTATACAAGTATACTGAAATCGGGCGCTTTTGGCGGTTGTATTGTTGCACGATTTGTAACCGCTTTCTGGAGTTCTTGCGCTGACTACACGCAGCACTCCGTAGCCCGACGAACGATGCAAGGAATTTTGTCGCAGATGGGATGGTGAACGAATTGTCTACGCAGATTTCAACGCAATATGCACGGCCATCGAATACCCGTTTTGTGAGTTTGGTGTCAGGGGTAGCGGCCATTGGTGGATTTCTGTTTGGCTACGACCAAGGGGTTATTTCCGGGGCCATTGGCTTTCTGCAGACACAGTTTCACATGGACTCCAGCCTTGAAGGATTTGTATCGGCCAGTATCCCGCTCGGGGCCATGCTCGGTGTGTTGATTGCGGGGTTTTTGAGTGACAGGTTGGGGAGAAAGCCGGTGTTGTTGCTCGCAGGGTTATTGTTCGTGGCGTCGAGTTTGGGGGCGGGGGCGGCCAACTCTGTCGCCGTGTTGGTGATTGCACGCATTGTCGGTGGGATCGGAATTGGCGTGGCCTCCATGCTATCGCCGCTATATATTTCTGAGATTTCCCCTGCGAGCATACGCGGTAGGCTCGTCGGGACCAATCAGTTGGGTGTTGTGCTAGGCATTTTCATTGTCTACATCGTCAATGCCGTCATTGCAAACGTTCACACGCACGCGTGGGATCAAGCGTACGGCTGGCGTTGGATGTTTGGCGTGGGTGCGATTCCAGGTATCATCTTCTTTATTTTGCTGTTTTGGGTTCCAGAGAGCCCGCGCTACTTGCTCAAACAGGGGCACGAGGCGCGCGCGTTGGCTGTCCTTGAGAAGATTAATGGGGCAGTTGTGGCGCAGGCCGAACTGGCGCAGATCACGACTTCACTTCGCGAGGAAAGCGAGGTAAATGGCCTGTGGCGCGAGTTGATGCGGCGAGGAATTCGAGTCGCGTTGCTTGTCGCGGTCGTGCTCGCCGCGATGCAGCAGTTCACTGGGACCAGTGCCGTCGCCTACTACGCGCCAATTATCTTCAAACAAGGTGGTGCAGGCGATAATGCGGCCTTAATTGAAACCGTACTCATTGGCGCGATTAAGGTGATATTCACGATTGTGCTGATGTTGTTGGTCGATCGCGTCGGACGCCGCCGCCTCTTATTGATTGGCGCGAGCATGATGGCCATCTTTCTCATCATCCTCGGGGTCTCGTTCGAAGCGGCGACCGTCAGTATTGGCGTGGTCTTGGCATTTATCCTGCTCCACACGGTCGCGTTTGAGCTGTCGTGGGGTGGTGGCGTGTGGATTGTCATATCCGAGATTTTCCCGACGCGTATTCGTGGGCGGGCGATGGCAATCGGATCGTTCGTGCTCTGGGGCGCAACCTACTTGGTGACGCAGTTCTTCCCGGTAATGATGAGCCACCTTGGCGCCTCTATCACCTTTTGGGTCTTTGCACTCATGTGCATCATCATGTTCCTCTTTACGCTACGTTTTGTGCCGGAGACGAAAGGGAAGTCACTGGAGCAGATTCAGCGGGATTGGACTGGGGAAAAGGGAGAATCGCAATCCGTTTGACCCGTGTGCAGTCGGGATTGGCGGGGCGGCCCTAGGCGTAAATTGCCAGGGCTACACCCGACTGGTATACTAGTATGTGTTATGGCGAGCGGGTGATCGTAAGCGCCTTCTTTTCGGAGTAGAATAGGGATTGGCGGTACTGGATAACAGACAGCCGACGCCGCAGTTCGCCAGCATGTGGCAAGGGGCGCTGCGACGGCCGGGACTGGGTGTTGTCGAAGGGGTTGTACTAGGAGGCGAACAACGATGGCAGAACTCATTACGCTCGGTGAGACAATGGTCCTGCTCAAACCGTTTCACGGCGGTGGGCGGCTAAAATCCTCGCAAGTATTATCCAAAAGTATTGGCGGCGCGGAGAGTAACGTCGCGATTGGCGTCTCTCGGTTGGGGCACGAGAGCGCGTGGATTAGTAAAGTGGGGCGAGATCCGTTTGGGGAAGAGATCTTATACACACTAAATGCTGAGCGGGTGGACACCCGGTATGTCAGTTTGTCCGACGCACCCACCGGCATCATGTTCAAGGAACGGATTCGCGATGAAGACTCGCGAGTCTACTATTACAGAGAGCGGTCGGCAGCGTCCACCTTGCAAGTGGATGACGTCCGCGAGGACATGATTCGGGGCGCAAAACTGCTGCATTTGACAGGTATCACGCCGGCGTTGAGCGCGTCCTGCCGGGATGTTGTGACGCATGCGATGTCACTTGCGAAACGAAATTCGGTACGAATCAGCTTTGACCCGAACCTGCGCCTGAAGCTGTGGAGTGCGGAAGAAGCGCGGGCGACGCTGTTGCCAATGGCCCGCGAGGCAGACTTTTTCTTTCCAGGGCTGGACGAAGCGCGTTTGCTCTTGAACCGGCCAGAGGCGGATGCAGATGAAGTGCTTGACAGGTTTTTGGATATGGGGATTCCCACCATCGTGCTGAAACTGGGTCCAAGCGGGTGTATCTACGCGACGTCGGAGAATCGGATCACGGTTCCCGGATTCAAGGTCACCGAGATCGACTCAGTGGGTGCGGGGGACGGCTTCTGTGCCGGCTTTTTGACGGGTTACCTCGAAGGGTGGGAACCTGCCAAGTGCGCGGAGTTGGCTAATGCGGTTGGCGCCCTTGCAGTGACAGCCGTCGGCGATTACGAGGCGTTGCCGACGATGGAGGAAGTTGAACAGTTTTTGGGGAAGCGCAGTTCCATTGCGCGCTAAGGCGCAGATAGGGGGGCACGGCATGCGGAGTATTCAAGTGATTCAGA
The DNA here is from genome assembly GCF_022674245.1 of Alicyclobacillus acidoterrestris. Classification (GTDB taxonomy): domain Bacteria; phylum Bacillota; class Bacilli; order Alicyclobacillales; family Alicyclobacillaceae; genus Alicyclobacillus; species Alicyclobacillus acidoterrestris. The sequence continues at coordinate 3,906,545 of NZ_CP080467.1, read as the reverse complement.
GAGTCATCGAGGAGCGTGTCATTGCGGTCATTCGCGAAAATGCGCAGGAGACGGCGATGGCGGTGATTGACGCGGCGATTGCCGGTGGCATGACGCTGATGGAAGTGACGATGACGACGCCGGGGGCCATCGAGATCATCACGTGGGCGCGTAAAAAGTACGACGGTCGAGCCGTGATCGGCGCGGGGACAGTGCTCGACAGTACGACGGCCCGCCAGGCGATTCTGGCTGGCGCAGAATTTGTGGTGAGTCCGGCACTCGACGTGGAAACGGTGCGTCTCTGTCATCTCTATCAAGTGCCGGTGGTTCCAGGGGTCGCCAACATCCAGGGAACCATCGAGGCCTTGCAACTCGGATGTGGGATTGTGAAGTTGTTCCCATCCAATCTATTTAGCCCAAGTGCCATCAAGGCGTTCAAGGGACCCTTGCCCCAGGCGGAGTTTATTCCGACCGGCGGGGTAAATGCGGAAAATCTGCGGGAATGGCTCGCGGCAGGTGCTTTGGCTGTCGGGATTGGCAGCGATTTGTCCAAACAGGCCAAGGCCGAGGGGAACATGGAAAGCGTCACGGCGTACGCACGGCGGGTTGTCCAAATCGTGAACGACTACAAGGCGGGATGAGCAGATGAGAATGGTGTTTCGGTGGTACGGCGAAGGCAACGATACGGTTACACTTGACCAGATTCGGCAAATACCAGGGGTTGAGGGTGTTGTCTGGGCGCTGCACGATGTTCCGGCAGGCGAAGAGTGGCCGATGGATAAGATTCGCGCGGTGGTCGACGCTGCAAATCGCTACGGATTTCACACGGAAGTCGTCGAGAGCGTCAATGTGCACGAGGATATCAAACTCGGCCTGCCGACGAGAGACAAGTACATTGAAAACTACAAGCGTACGATTGAAAAGCTCGGGCAAGTGGGCGTGAAGGTTATCTGCTACAACTTCATGCCGGTGTTCGATTGGGTGCGCACAGATTTGAACCGAAAGAACGAGGATGGCTCAACCGCGTTATTCTACGAGAAGGCCAAGTTGGAGAATATCGATCCGATGGAACTCGTCGAAAAAATTACGCGCAATTCCGCCCTGACAATGCCTGGCTGGGAACCCGAGCGTCTTCAAGACCTTTCGCGCCTCTTTGAATTGTACAAAGGGGTCACAGAGGAAGATCTGTGGCGGAATCTCGAGTATTTTCTCCAAGAGATTATCCCAGTGGCACAGCGGAGTGGCATTACAATGGCCATTCACCCGGATGATCCGCCGTGGTCCGTCTTCGGACTCCCACGCATCATCACCAACCAAGACAATCTGCGCCGCTTCTTACAGCTCGTCGACAGCCCAGCCAATGGCGTGACCTTGTGCAGTGGCGCATTGGGCGCGAATCCGGATAATGACGTGATAGCGATGGTATACGAATTTGCCGACAGGGTGCCGTTCGCCCACATTCGCAACGTGAAAATTTACGAGAATGGCGACTTTGTCGAGACGTCGCATCGGACGCAGGATGGGTCGCTGGATATTTACGGAATCGTCAAGGCGTATCACGACAAAGGTTACACGGGCTACGTCCGCCCGGACCACGGCCGTCAGCTGTGGGGTGAACAGTGTCGACCAGGATACGGATTGTATGATAGGGCTCTCGGGATTATGTACCTGTGGGGCATCTGGGACTCGCTGGAGCGCGCGAAGGGGGAGCAGGCATGATTCCAATCAATCCAAATTTGCGCGGAAAAGTTGCGGTCGTCACAGGCGGGAGCGGTGTGCTGTGTGGCGCCATGGCCGTGGAATTGGGCCGACAGGGCGCCAAAGTAGCCGTGTTAAACCGCACGGCTGAGACGGGGGAACGCGTCGCGCAAGAAATTCGCGAGGCGGGCGGCGAGGCGATTGCTGTCGCGTGCGACGTACTGGATGTCGACAGCGTGCGCCGGGCAGAGGAAGTCGTCCGCAAGGAACTTGGACCGTGCGATATTCTCATCAACGGCGCGGGCGGCAATCACCCAAAAGGCACGACGACCAACGAAATCTTTCGGCAAGAAGACCTCGATAACCCGGAGGTGACTTCCTTTTTCGATCTCGCCACCGACGGCATCGACTTCGTCTTCCGCCTGAATTTCTTAGGTTCTCTCATTCCGACGCAAGTGTTCGCGAAGCAGATGGTGAACCGAGCGGGTACGACGATTATCAACATGTCGTCGATGAGCGCTCCGAGTCCGATGACGAAGGTTCCTGCTTATAGTGCGGCCAAGGCGGCCATTGAGAACTTTACGAAGTGGCTGGCGGTGCATCTGGCGGAATCGGGCATTCGCGTGAACGCCATCGCACCGGGATTCTTCCTGACCAAGCAGAATGAGAAACTGCTGACCAACGAAGATGGGTCGCTGACGGAACGCTCGCACAAAATTATCTCGCACACGCCTATGCGGCGCTTTGGCAAACCTGTTGACCTACTTGGAACCCTGCTGTGGCTGGTTGATGAGAATATGTCCGGCTTCGTGACAGGCATTACCATTCCCGTAGACGGAGGCTTCATGGCGTACTCTGGCGTGTGAGTGCGTCGGGTGGCTCGTCGGGTCGTCGGTACAGATTGCACAGATAGACGGGATTCGCTGCGATGGCGTGGCGAATCCCGCTTTTGTTGGTCAGGCAGACTGTGCGCTAGGCGTTTTGGCGGATGACAGCCAGCGTCATTTGATTGCGAGCGGATCATTTGCCGCAAATGAATACAGAATATTATTCTAGTAATATAATAAATTTAATATGGTAGATTGCTCGTTCGCTCGCTCGCATTGCCATGGTACCTATTCAATCGCGAAAGGAAATTCGCTATTTTGTCGCTGAAATCGATGGAGGGGTGCAAACTGTTGGATTTTTATCCGCTTGGTGATGCGGCCGTCGTCATCCGCGTTGGCAGCGAGATCAACATCGCGAACCATCGAACGGTGATGGCACTCGTTTCGTATCTTGAAGATCACCCGTTTCCCGGGATGGTGGAATGTGTTCCGTCGTTCACGACGGTGACTGCGTTTTACGACGTGATGCAAATCACGTATGACGAAGTGATTGCGCAATTCAAAGGTTTGGAAGACCAAATTGTGACCGGGACGGACGAATCTTCGAAGACGGTAGAGATTCCGGTGTGCTATGGCGGCGAATTTGGTCCTGATCTCGAAGCGGTCGCTCGTCACAACCACTTGACGCCCGATGAGGTCATCGCGATTCATACTGGAGCGGATTATCTCGTTTATATGATTGGATTTGCTCCAGGGTTTCCGTATATCGGGGGGATGAGTGAGAAAATTGCCACGCCCAGGCTCCCGTCGCCCCGTTTGGCGATTCCTCCAGGGACCGTTGGCATCGCTGGCGCACAAACGGGCGTCTACCCAATTGAGACGCCAGGCGGTTGGCGCCTGATTGGTCGCACGCCCCTGGCGTTGTTTCGGCCGAAAGAGCACCCGCCAACCTTGCTTCGCGCCGGGGACCATGTGCGTTTTTACGCCATTACAGAGGATGAATATCAGCTCATGTTAGAGGAGTTTTCAAGAAATTGATTAGGGTCCTACATTCCGGAATGCTGACGACAATTCAAGATTTGGGCCGATTCGGCTTTCAAAAGTATGGCGTGATTGTCAGTGGCGCCATGGACGCATTTGCTCTGAAAGTTGCTAATGTACTCGTCGGCAACCGCGAAAATACGGCGGCGCTCGAGATGACGCTACTTGGCCCTTCGCTTTTATTCGAGGAAGATTGCCTCATTGCTATCACGGGCTTTGGCATGACGGGGATGATTGACGACAGAGTTGTTCCGACATGGCGTCCTGTATACGTCCGCGCGGGCAGTACGCTAACTTTCAAGTCGACGACGGATGGCTGCCGAGCCTACTTGGCCGTCGAAGGTGGTTTTCGCGTCCCGATGGTGATGAACAGCGCGAGTACATATCTGAAGGCTGCCATTGGAGGATACGAAGGCCGTGCACTGCGACAAGGCGACGTCTTACAGATGGGCGATGCCGTCGAACGCCCCCTGATTGCTAAAGGCACTTTATCGGTGATGGCTCGCGAATCGCGATTTGCCTACCCAAACTGGTCTGTCAGCAAAGACATGCTGCCGAGGTATCAGGGCAATCCAGTCCTCCGCGTGATTCCAGGCGGACAATTTGAGGATTTCACAGAGGCGTCGCGCAAGGTGTTGTTGGGGGAGCGGTTTGAGGTGTCGTCGAGATCGGATAGGATGGGATACCGCTTGTCTGGACCGTCACTTGAGTTGACAGAGCAGGTGGAACTGATTTCCGAGGCAGTCACTGCGGGGACCGTGCAGGTCCCGTCGGACGGAAACCCGATCATTCTTCTTGCAGACAGGCAGACGATAGGGGGCTATCCGAAAATCGCGCAAGTGATTCAAGCCGATCTCCCCATCATCGCCCAGGTCCGCCCAGGGCAACGCGTCGGTTTTGAACTGGTCACGTTGGATCAGGCTCAGCGCTGGCTCCGAGAACAGCACCAGAATATCAACCGTTTGAAGGCTTCGCTTAAACATTTATCCGAAAGGTAGGGATTAATCATGTTTCGTCTCGATATCAACTGCGACATGGGAGAAAGTTTTGGTGTGTATAAGCTCGGAACGGACGCTGAGATTCTAGATTTCGTGACGTCTGCCAACGTGGCGTGCGGATTTCACGGAGGGGATCCGGCATCCATGCGCAAGACAGTCGCGTTGGCCCTGGAAAAAGGTGTGGCGATTGGCGCGCATCCGGGCTTGCCGGACCTTGTCGGGTTCGGGCGCAGAAACATGGCAATTAGCCCAGAGGAAGCGTACGACATGGTCGTTTATCAAATCGGTGCCCTCTACGGATTCGTCAAAGCCCAGGGCGGCACAGTGCAGCACGTCAAGGCGCACGGTGCGCTCTACAACATGGCTTCAGTCAACTATGCGCTGGCAGCAGCGATTGCGAAAGCCGTCTACGACGTCAATCCGGAACTGATTCTCTACGGGTTATCCGGTAGCGAGTTGATTAAGGCTGGACAGCAAATCGGGCTGCGTACGGCGAGCGAAGTTTTCGCGGATAGAACGTATCAGCAGGATGGCACGCTCACCCCGCGCCGACAAGCGGACGCGTTGATTCTGGACACGAAGCAGTCGGTTGCGCAGGTCGTGCGCATGGTGCAAGAAGGCAAGGTTTTGTCGCAACAAGGGGTAGACGTATCCATTCAGGCTGATACGGTGTGTATTCATGGAGACGGCGCGCATGCACTGGCATTCGCCAATGAAATTCGCTCGGAATTGACACGCAACGGCATTGAAGTGGTCGCCATCGGCAAAAAGTAAGATGTGGTTTTTGTACATGCAGGAACATCAAACGCGTGATACGGTGTTGGGGATTTTCCCGGGTATCACGCGTTTGATATTTTGTCGCTTGCTTTTGGTTTTCCGCGCGACTTCGGCCCTAGGTTGGGGCTATGGCGAGTGACGCTTGAGATACGCGTAGCCATGAGGCGGCGGCCAGATTCGACAACTTGTGAGATGGACATTGGGGAACATGGATTTGAACGATTGATGGGTTATGCTCGCGCGAACCTGAAGTGGGGTTAAAAATAAGGTCGTTTCGCGCAATGACGAAGGCTTGATATTATCTCGGTTTTTCGGATTCTGTATGGAGACATACGGCGCACCGATGTATGATGGGATGAACTTCGCGCATTGTGCCGCAGCCCTGTTGAAGCTGGATATTCCCCTAAAGGAATATATGATCGGACTTCGTTTTGTTCCTTTACATTTGAAAATATCCTGGTGTGTCCAGTTGTTCTGGCTCCGTGTTGATCCTATGTCAAACGACCGGTTATGACATAGCCCAATCACACGGGCTTCATTGGATGTGCCGGATTTGATATTTCTCCTAGCCTAATTCCTAGTTTCGAGCGTATATCGGCTGCATATTTAATGTGGCCTCCACTATTCCACGAGCCTTTACGAATAGAAATGATGTATTTTTATTGATTAAATGTATTTATATCGCATACTCATATCCTGTGTTCGGTGCTTAAGTCGTTTCTCTGCCTCCAAGGCTTGTTAGTTCGTTGATACTCCATGACAGCCCGTGTAAGAAATTCAACGAGAACGCTGATAAAATCCAGGGAGCCGCGCACATCATACACTTGCTTTTGATTCCATTATTTATAAAATATCATGATTTTTGTATTTACTCTTGTTAAATTGGTGCGACTTTTTATTTTTTTGAGCCAATTCCATTTGAAGCAGATAAACTTTGTGAAATTGGACCAATGTCGCTAATTGGGGCAATCACAAAATCCGCTTCCCCTATGATGGCAGAACGCGCCACATATTTGTGAACCCAATAGCGACTATCTATGGAAACTGTACGGTTATCTCCTAACATAAAATAGTGCCCAGCTGGCACATGATAAATACCTAATTTTGGTTCGTTTGACTTGGCGATAAATTGATTGGATTCATTTAATTTTTTCCCATTTATATACACTGCATTAGCTGTAACTTCAACCGTGTCCCCAGGGAGACCGATGACTCGCTTAACGTACAACTCCTTTGGGTTGTCTGGAAAATGGAATACTACGACTTCCCCTCGGTAAATTTTTCGACCAAAATCTGTTGCTAATTTATTATCCAAGATATACACATGGTGAGTCTCTGTTGCAGGGATCGTTGGGTACATAGACGATGAAGGAACTACAGCGGCACTTACAACCCATGTTTTCAATCCAAAGGCAACAACTACTCCGACACCAATCGGCAATACCCATTCTTTTAACCGAGCGTTTTGCAGAATGGTCGTTTTGGGTGGAGGTGAAAAAGGAACAACACCTAGGGTAAGCAGACAATATTCCATATATCGGTATTCTTGCGCCGTGTCTCATCAGGTCAACTTGTTATGATTTATGCAGTTTTCTTGTGTCGTTCGATATGGTTCACAGCTAGTGCCGATGCAAGTAACACGATCGCGTTGAGGAACATGTACGCCTTTACTTTTCGGATGCCTCGGACATGGACGTCGTTTGCCGTCAAATTTGTCTTAAGCCTTGCGTTGCAACGCTCTACAGCAGTTCGCTCGTTGTATAACAACTTCCAATTCTGCGTGCCTCGGTGTGGTGTGCAGTACCGCCGAATATCTTCTGTGATCCGCTTTTTGACCACCATACCGTAGTTGGATTCGGAACATGCCGCGATTCCAAGCGGACAATCCACCTTCCCAACCGCGTGCGGACAGCGAAACTTTAGTCGGTCACCGTCCGCACCCCAATACACCATGTTATATCCCATCGTGCAACGCGGCGTCCCGTCCGATGCGATTCCTTCAGGCGGTTCTTTTTCACCGCGCTTGTTCATCGCGATAATCGCCTGTGCACCATATTGACGAACCGTTTCATAGTTTTTGACTTGATCATATCCAGCATCCATCATGACAAAGTCGATTTTCCAACCGTGCGTCGTCACGACGTGTTCCAGCAATGGCGCCGCCATCTCACCATCAAAGACGTTCGCTGGTGTGACATCCAAAGCAACTGGCAGTTCACTCGCGGTGTCCACAGCCAAGTGGAATTTGTATCCGAACCAAGCAAGCTTGTTGCCAAAGGTATCGTATTTTGCGCCCCAGTTGGCATTGCCCGTTTCCTGGCTCTTGGACTTAGGTTGTTTTTTCTCGTAGGACTTCACGGCGGCACTGTCCACAGCCAAATGGCGTCCGTTGATGATGCTCGCTTCTTTACATTGACTAACCAGGTCAATGAAGAGCTTCTCAGCGAGACCCAACTCAACAACGGCTGAAAACACGCGACTCAGTGTGGAGACCGACGGGGCTGCTTCGTCGATTCGAAACCCACACTGGTAGCGAAAGCATATATCTAGCGCCAACCGTTCATGAAGCCTTGTGAACGTTGAGATTCCTTCAAGCGGAGCAGCCAGCAATGCACGCAGAATCGCTTCACGATTCATAGGTTTCGCGCCTTGGGGTGACTGTTTTCTCAATTTTGAAGCATAGGGTTGTAAATCCAAGACAGCAAAGAACAAGGGCAGACGATCGCTGGAGTCAATTTCTAACCAGTCTTCAAAGGAAAAGAGCGATGGTTGGAGAATATACATAGTGGGACTTCCCTCCTCGAAAATTTCTGGTTTGGGTTACTTGAAATTTTCTCGAAGGTTGGGGTGAAGTCCTTTTTCATGCCCTCAGAACCCTTGCCCTGCGGGAGTTTATAAATCTGCAAAACGCTCATCCAAGATATACACATGGTGAGTCTCTGTTGCAGGGATCGTTGGGTACATAGACGATGAAGGAACTACAGCGGCACTTACAACCCATGTTTTCAATCCAAAGGCAACAACTACTCCGACACCAATCGGCAATACCCATTCTTTTAACCAAGAATGCTTGTGTTGTTTCAATCTCATTCTCCTCTTCTAAAGCTTTTGTTCAGTTTATATGTAAGCGTAAAACGTAGCACACCTCGCAAGGCTACACTCTGGGTGGGATAATCTCCTCAAATGAAACTGAGGAGAGTGAGGTACATGTCAAGAACCGAGCTACGTGAAGAATGGGAGAGTCGCCTCACCGAGTTTGAGTCCAGTGGGCAAACTGCTACAGTCTGGTGTGCGGTGCACGGGATCAATATTCATCGCTTTCGCTACTGGTCCAGCAAGCTTCGAGGGAATCGACGAAAGCCTTCAAACGGAGAGGTTCGTTGGCTTTCAGTGGAGATGGAATCAGTCATTAAACCGAGCAGTAACGAAGCTCTCACTGTTCAGGTTGGTCAAGCCAGGATTGAAGTGTCTGAGGGCTTCAACACCAAACTGTTCATACAGGTCGTTCAGGCTTTGGCAGATGCTCATCCATGAGGCGAATTCAGAGCAACGGGTGTACTTGGCGAGCGGCAGTACAGATCTTCGTAAGTCTATCGACGGGCTGGCAGTCCTGGTTCAAGAGGTCTTTCAGCTCAGTCCATTTTCGCCTTCCCTCTTCGTTTTCTGCAACCGAAAACGAGACAAGCTTAAAATCCTAGAGTGGGATACGAATGGATTCTGGCTCCATTATCGTCGTTTGGAGCGTGGTCGCTTTCAATGGCCGGAGGCAACGAACAGCGAAACGGTTACGGTCAGTCGGCAGCAGTTGCGGTGGTTGCTAGATGGACTGTCCATCACCCAACGGCAGGCTCATAAAAAGGTAACCGCGCGCACGGTCATCTAGTCTCTCAATGGCAAAATAAAAGTTCCGTAATCTCTTTTGTGACAAGGGTTTCAGCTCGTCATGGCGAAATATAAAGCATGGCGAAACCAATGAACCCCACCACCGAACAGGTTGAATCCTTGCAGCAAGAAAACACCATACTTAAGCAGCAAAATGACGAACTCAAGTCTAAGGTAGAGTGGCTTGAGGAGAAATTGCGCAAAGCAACTCACCAACGTTTTGCTGCGTCCAGTGAGCGGACCAAGACCGACTCCGTACAGACGCTGTTGTTTAACGAAGCCGAAGTCGAGTCTGAACCTACGCTTGAAGAGCCCACCATGGAAACCATCACCTACAAGCGAAAAAAGAAACGTCCGGGTCAGCGTGAAGAACTCCTAAAGGATCTGCCTGTGGAGCGAATGGAGTATCACCTACCCGAAGAGGAGCAGGTGTGTTCCTGCTGTGGTGGCGCCATGCATGAAATGAGTTCTGAAACGCGAACTGAGATCAAAATCATTCCGGCCCAGATGAAGGTCGTGGAGCATGTTCAATATATCTACGCCTGTCGTCATTGTGAGAAGCATGAAATTGAAACCCCTGTTGTGAAAGCTTCCATGCCACGTCCGGCATTTCCGGGGAGCTTAGCTTCTGCCTCAGCAGTGGCTTACATCATGAGCAAGAAATACGTCGAGGGGATGCCACTCTATCGGCAGGAGCAACAGTTTGAGCGACAGGGCTTTCCGTTATCACGACAAACCATGGCCAATTGGGTCCTCGCTGGTGCAACGACATGGTTGAATAAAATATACGACCGGATGCACCAGGAACTCCTACAACGGAAGTACTTACACGCGGACGAGACAACGCTGCAGGTACTTCACGAATCCGGCAGAGCCGCAGATACGAAGTCCTACATGTGGCTCTACCGCAGTGGACGGGACGGTCCACCCATTGTTTTGTACGACTACCAAGAGACGCGCAGTCGGGAGCATCCAACAAGGTTCCTCCAAGGATTTCACGGATACATCCATGTGGATGGCTACGTAGGGTACGAGGACATTCCGGATGTGACCCTGTCAGGGTGCTGGAGTCATGCCCGAAGGAAATTCGACGAGGCCATCAAGGCCTTACCCGCATCCAAACGGAACACGCCCGTGGCTGCAAGGGAAGGACTGGAATATTGCAATCGTCTCTTCAAGATTGAGCGTGGGTTAAAAGACATGACTCCCGAGAAGCGGTACGAACAGCGCCCCGAGCAAAGTCGTCCAGTCCTGGATGCTTTTTTGCCATGGCTTGAATTCCAGAAGGAAAACACACTCCCAAAGAGTGCCTTGGGAGAGGCAGTGAATTATTGCCTACGCCAATGGGGTAAGCTCACCGTGTTCCTTGAGGATGGCCATCTGGAGATCGATAACAACCGCGGTGAACGTTCCATTAAGCCATTTGTGATCGGGAGAAAGAACTTTCTGTTCAGCAATACGCCGCGCGGAGCTAGAGCGAGCGCTGTCACATACAGTATCGTGGAAACTGCAAAAGAGAATGGACTCGACCCGTTTCAATATCTGTGCTATCTGTTCGAGCAACTACCAAACGTCCCCAACGATGAATCTGACTCGTTGGCCGCGCTGCTGCCTTGGGCTGGGAACTTACCGGACGAAGTGCGACATCCAAGGAGAAAGACTCCATAACACGACAGTAGTCCCCGCCGTAACCGGTGGGGATTTCTGATTATAATGACGACGAATGACCTACCTTCAATGTGTCCTGCGTTTGACGCTTACCTCCAAACTGACGAATACGCTGTGTATCTTGCTGCAGAAATACGTGAATATCTTAAGGTTCCAGGTCTTTGTACAGCAGATGTAATCAAGTTCCGTGATAAAGTACTAATGAAAAAAGCTCTGAACGGTCAAGTGAGAGCACCGCGTGTATATGGGTCAAAAGACCTATTTGAAAATAGGGATCTATTCCCTATAGTCGCTAAACCCCGTTCTTATGCAGGCAGTAAAGGTGTCTCCATTCTTTCTTCAAAAGAAGATTTGCACGAGTATTTACAAGCAAACGATGTAATAATGGATGACGCGATAGAATCCTTCCACGAGTTTTCTATGAATGAAGTAGAGTTTGAAGAATACGTCGAAGGTTCTATATTCCATGTCGATGGTCTCATTTTTGATAATGAAATCATCTTTTGTCGCGCATCTCAATATTTAGGTAAACTTCTTAACTACCTTAAGGGTGAGCCAGTAGGATCAGTTTCAGTTGGAGACAGACGTGAGCAGGAGCTTTGGAAAGAGTTTGTTCAACAAATTCATGATGTAATGAGAATTCCTGATGGTGCATTTCACTTAGAGGCCTTCCTTACAAATGAAGGAGAGAGAGTATTCTTAGAAATAGGCGCTCGTCCCGGCGGAGGTCTAATTGTTTCGACTATTGAGAAAGCGATAGGGCTTAATTTAGATGAAGCTCATTTGCAGTGTCAACTAGGTATTATTCCTATTATAAATGATAAGTCAGAAGTACATTATGGTTGGCTTATGTATCCGAAGGAATATTACGCAGAAAGTGAACGGAGAATAACTGAGGTGCGATTACCAAAGGCTATGCCTTCCTCAGTAATGTGGTCAAAGGTTCCAGAAGTAGGTCAGTCAAACACAGGCTCATTTTCGTATATTAACAACTTAGGTAGCTTTGTCTTTGTTTCCGAGGTAAACTCACAAATATATGATGACATAGAGGTACTACTTCGGGATTATTCTGTTTTATGGTAAGAATAGATACCACATCAGATTGGGAGAATTATGATGCTTGAATTTGTGGAATGCGGTATACAAAAATGTGGGCGCTGATTTTAGGAAGCGCCCTTAATACACTGGGTCTATTCATCACAATTCCAATTATTAACATATATGCAGTGGATGCATTTCATCTTTCAGCGGTTCAGATTGGTTTTATTTCAGGTATATGGCCTGGTACAGTATTTTGTATGAGTTTTTTTACTGGAATGTTGGCACAGCGTCGAGGGTACGTGGATACTCTTCGTGGGGGAACTGCTGTAAATGGCCTGTCATTTCTTTTAATGACTTTTGCATCCAATATAAGTATATTTTGTTTTTCACTCTTTTTATTGGGCTTAGGTAAGGCAATGGCGGATAGTTCTAGTCGTGCTGCGATAAGGTATCTTTCATCAACTGGGGACAGTGAGCGGTATTTTAGATTAAGGTATTTACTACAGAATGTTTCTTGCGTAATAGGGCCACTAATCGGAGTGGCTGCCTATAGGTTTATCTACGGAAAAACATTTCTGATTAGTATGCTGATGTTTTTAGTCTACCTGATAATTACATTTACGGGTCTTAGAAGACGTGATTTCAAAAACGAATCGAACGACCAACCAAGCATCCTCAAAAATTTTTCAGTTCTTAAGGATGGCAGTTTGCAACTATGGATAATGAGCGGAACATGTATTTTGATTGCTTATGGAGCTTACGAGTCACTCATGCCTGTAGTTATACTAAATGCACATGGTACTAGACCAAATTATGGTTTCCTAGTGTCCCTTAACGCTATTGTCGTAATTCTAATTCAACTTGGGCACTTAAAGCTTTTTAAAAATAGCTCCTTAAGAAGGTCCATTTTATTTGGTTTTATTCTTTTAGCAGCAGGGTTTGCTCTCTATGCTATAGAGTGGGAGCCTTACGTTATGACAGTGATCGCAACAATAGTGGTTTCTATCGGAGAATCCGTACTCTTTCCTTGTTTTGACGTCGTAATGGGGAGGATATCTCCAGATAATAAAAGCGCGTTGTATTACGGCGCTGGTGAGTTGAGACAAGTCGGATTTTTCTTAGGCCCATCAATTGGTGGTTTACTGTTAGCCTACGGAGGACCAGTGTCATTGTTCATTGCTTCTGCATTAAGCATTATTGTTGCGGGAGTACTCTTCAACAGAGTTGCCTTTTTCGGGAGTAACCAAAACAGTGATTACGACACTAAACAAATGTAAAGACCACCTTCAATAACTTGTCTTACTTATTGCGTTACAACTATCCAATATCTGTTAGTATTTGTTGAATCTGTAAGTTTCAGATATCCTTGTTTAACGAGGAAATCAACAATATACTCACCAACTTGGTGGTAAAGTTCAGTTTTTCCGTCGCCCATTACTGTGCCCTCTCTTGTTGCCGCTCGAATTATTTGTCGGTGAAATTCCAAGTGTCATTGTCGGTTGGAATCGACGCAGAGATCACACGCACTTTGTCGGTATTTGGAAAAATAAAGGGGCCGCTTTTGGCGACCCCTCTACAAACGTGCTCGTCTAGGTATATATCCACCTTGCAGCGTAGGTTCGGTTGCGCATCAGCACGAATGCGTCACTGCACTGTGCATCGTCACGGAAAATCACATACCATCCCTCGGCACACAACTCAATTCTCGCGCCATAATATCTGTCGCCAACCCGGATTTCAATCGCGTCTCCGCAATGCAAGTCATATTCGACTTTATCATGTGTAAAGTACCATCGGTCCCACAGTGGACTGAATTGTAGATTTCCCTTCATCAGTAAGCGTAAAACGTAACACACCTCGCAAGACTACGCTCTGGGCGGGATAATCTCCTCAAATGAAGCTGAGGAGAGTGAGGCACATGTCAAGAACCGAGCTACGTGAAGAATGGGAGGGTCGCCTCGCCGAGTTTGAGCCTAGTGGGCAAACTGCTACAGCCTGGTGTGCGGAGCAAGGAATCAATATCCATCGTTTCCGCTACTGGTCCAGCAAGCTTCGAGAGAATCGACGAAAGCCTTCAAACGGAGAGGTTCGTTGGCTTTCAGTGGAGATGGAATCAGTCATTAAACCGAGCAGTAACGAAGCGCTCACTGTTCAGGTTGGTCAAGCCAGGATTGAAGTGTCTGAGGGCTTCAACGCCAAACTGTTCATACAGGTCGTTCAGGCTTTGGCAAATGCTCATCCATGAGGCAAATTCAGAGCAACGAGTGTACTTGGCGAGCGGCAGTCCTGGTGTTTTGGCCAATCCATAATGGCCGAAAGTTGACTGAATTGCCTGTCCGGGATTTGACGTATATCATGTCCTTATCCAGGAATGGAAAAGGACGTCTCCTGTTGCGTTGCACTGCCCTAACAGTGCAACGCAACAGGAGACGTCCCCAACCCATATGATAATTCTATCAGATTATCAGCTCGTTGAGCAGTCCCCCCGAGTTTTTTGTTCGGAGTGAGGAATGCATCCCGTGTCCTTGCTGTCAGTGTATACCGCATAATAAAAGTGCAAAAAAACGCAGCGTAAAAATGCAGAGCTAGCCTGCGGTTTTTACAAAGCGGAAAAATGAATGGGCACTTGCAACACCACTCTACTAATTCTACCCTTGGGTTTGTCGAAGACCTTTAGGGTGGTGAGAGAGGATGCTGAAAGTTATACTGGCCCCAGAGTCAACCCAGACAGATGACGTGAGGTAAAATAGACGTAGTGAGGTGTTTGACTCATGCCAGGACGTAAGTGGACTGTGGACGAGAAAATGAACATTGTGTTGGAAGGGATGGTTCCCGGGGCGAATATCAGCGAGGTTTGCCGACAGCATGGTGTGGCCCAAAGTCTGTATTACAAGTGGCGTGACGCATTTCTGACTGGTGGACGAGCAGGGCTTCAGTCAGGTCCTTCTACCCGGGAGCAGGAGTTGGAGAAGCAGTTGCAGGAAGCCATGAGCAAAATTGGCGAGCAGGCTATGGAAATCGATGTGTTGCGAAAAAAATCGAACTGGGGCCGGAAGTAAGCAGCCGTTCCTTGGTTGCTCAGCTCGTCAAGGAAGGGTTTCGGGTCCCAGTGATTGCGAAAGCATTGGAGCTGAATCGAACTTATTGTTATAGCTTGTTAAAGGAGCCTGTGAAGAAGGCGAAAAAAGCGGTTATAGATAAAGACGCCCTATTGAAACAGCGGATTCGCCATCTATGCGAGAGGTTCCCACGATATGGATACCGTAGAATCAAGGTCATGTTGCGTCGTCAATACAGCATGCAGGTAAACCACAAACGAGTACACCGGCTCATGCGGGAAATGGGATTGTTGGTCAAATCCCCACAGCGAGAAGCTTCCCGAAAGAAGCGGTCTGGAAAGATTCCGGTGAGTCAGTCAAACGAACACTTCCAGTGCGATATGACAAAGATTTGGTGTGGTAAGGATGGCTGGGGATATCTATTCGCGGTAATCGATGCGTACGACCGTGAAATTGTGGGGTATTCGTTTTCGCGCTATTGCCGGACAGAGGAATTGCTGCAGGCTGTGGATAACGCATTCAACTACCGATTCCCGAGCGGGGTACTAGGCGCAAACTTAACGCTCAGAACTGACAACGGATGCCAAATGACAAGTCGACGATTCGTACAAGCCATGAAGGACTGCCAGGTGAAACATGAACGGACAGGTTATAACAACCCGGACGCAGATGGCTATATCGAACGTTTCTTCCGTTCGTTGAAGGAGGAAGAAGTTTGGATGCAGGAATACGACAACTTCGCGGAAGCCCAGATCGCAATCAAAACGTATATTGAGTTCTACAACAAAGAGCGCCCGCACTCAGCGTTGGGCTATCGTACACCGCAGGAATTCAGAAAATGGAAGGAATCAAAAGAGGCAGCGTAGACCTGATAATTATCAGAATAGAATGGCGTTATCTCAAAAAATTATGCACATCTGTCTTGACAGGACGGGGTTCAATACGGTATCGGCAGGAACAGCAGTTTACCCGACAGGGCTTAGCCATCTCTCGCCAGACCATGGCAAATTGGGTGGTGGCCGGAGCCACGCGTTGGCTCAGCCCCATATTCGAAAGGCTCCATGAGGAACTACTTACCCAGCGTTACTTACACGCAGATGAGACGACACTGCAAGTGCTGCACGAGCCAGGGCGGGCGGCCGATTCGAAATCATATATGTGGCTGTACCGAAGCGGGCGTGATGGGCCACCAATTGTTCTGTACGACTATCAAGAAACTCGGTCGAAGGAGCATCCGAAGAAGTTTCTTCAAGGGTTCAAGGGGTATCTTCACGTAGATGGATATCCCGGTTACCACGACCTGGAGAACGCCACACTGGTTGGGTGTTGGTCGCATGCCCGTCGCGGCTTCAATGACGCACTGCAGACGCTACCGGCGGCCGAGCAGAAGAAGCCTTCAACCGCAAGGAGCGGGCTTCAATATTGCAACGAGTTATTCAAAATTGAGCGCGGGCTAAAAAACGCCACTGCAGAAGAACGCCGAGCAGGACGGGAAAAGCAAAGTCGACCAGTGCTTGACGCTTTTTCAGCATGGCTTCATGAGCAGAGCGCACTCGTGTTGCCAAAGAGCGCTTTAGGCAAAGCGATTACGTATTGCATCAATCAATGGAGCAAGCTCGTTGTTTTCTTGGAAGACGGGAATCTGGAGTTGGATAACAACCGAAGTGAACGGTCGATTAAACCCTTTGTGATCGGTCGAAAGGCGTGGTTGTTCAGTAATACGCCGCGCGGGGCGAAGGCCAGTGCGATTACCTACAGTTTGGTGGAGACGGCGAAAGAGAATCGCCTCAACCCGTTTGCGTATCTCAGATATCTATTTGAGCAATTGCCCAACATCGACATCAACGATAATGACTCGTTAGATCAGTTCCTACCTTGGTCACCGCGATTGCCTGAGGAAGTACGTGCACCTAAAGGCAAATCATAAAACACGTGATTCCCCGTCTGACATTCAGGCGGGGAATTTTATCGATTGTCATTATTATTGCTACAACCAGCGAAGTCAAGTGTGTGGAGGATTTGACGCTTACCAATCTATCGTATTTCTTCGAGGAGGCGAGTAGCCCAACTCTGTGTGAGCCGTGGCCAGCGTGTGCAGAAATCTGTGTTTGAGTGTCAATTGGATGAACTGCAATACGTGGAATTTATCCGATCCCTTCGCGACCTCGTTCACCCGACGGAAGACAATGTCCGCGTCTATCGCGTACGCGACTTTACCCATAAACACGGCTGTCTCTAGGTAAAGAGGTGGGTATCGACTTTGATGAGCCACTCATTCTCTGACAATGCATGCTTTGCTTCCTATCTTCGCATGATCACGCTTGAAGAAACCAATACGGCTACGCACGCGCCAAATAAGTAGAGTTCAACATAGGATGTCGGTATTTGTTGAATGTGAAAATCGTGTTGTAAGACAAAAGCGACGACCAAAGACACGACTAAAAATGGGAGTGCGCAGGCGCTAATGAAGCGGCTTACACGTTGCTTTACTCGTTCATCGTGAATAGCCACCTCTACACCTTCTTTGTCGCGATTCGCGTTCTCTTGTTTCGCTTGTGTTCCTATAAGATTTCCTATAGAGAGAACGGGACCCAAGAAAATGCTTATCAGAATCTCCTTTACGTTGTGATGAAGAGAAATCAAGCTGAGGCCGTCAATCACGATGGCTTCAATGGCAGTGAACAGCCAACGATATTTCAATCGGAACGCTAAAAAGTAGCCTATTGGCATAACGACAAGGATGAGGATAAACCCGTATTGATGGGCAATGAAGCTTGGTTGCCCAAGAATGACAATGGCGATGATGACCCAGCAAAGCATGGTGTAAAGAGACATCGGTTTTCTGCGCATATCATTTCCTCCAGATGGAATGACGTGAAGAGAAATTCGTGGTGTAAGTTCAACCGGGTGTGTTTTACGAACGGACGGAATTGAAAATTCAGTGTTTCAGTGCCCAATGGAGTCCGATGGAGAGAACGACCATACTGAATAGGAGATATCCAAAAGCTATTGGAATCGAGATCGACGGATAGCCAATCACCATGGCGACCATCATCCCGACAGCAGGAATCGCGAATAGTAAGACAAATATTATGACAAAACCGACCTTGCGGCAGTTTTCCACCGTGCGTTCGTCAACGGTGGGGACCTTCGTTCGGATGGCACGCAGTGTTGAAATGACCTCGGATAGTACGCCGAAGAAAATAGCGATTGCCATTCCTAAAAATAAGCTTGTATTGAATTGATGCGTGTATGCTGAATAAACTGCAAAGCCGATGGCAAATCCGAGAACCAGTACGACTGTATTTTTCCAACCTAAATTCATACGGACTCGTCCTCCACCAATTCAAAAATATCTTCAACCCTCAGATGGAAATATCGACATATTTTTAGTGCTAACTCCAGACTTGGATTGTACTTGCCCAATTCAATGGCGATGACGGTTTGCCGAGTAATCTGCAGTTCCTTTGCGAGCTCAATTTGCGATATGCCTAGTTGATTTCGAAGTTCACGTATTCGATTTTTTACCACATACCGACCTTCTCTTATGTAAAGGTTTATTTACATTCTGCGGATGTGAAGAACTGATGTCAAAGATTGATTACAGTAAATATATGGGCATAACGCGATATAAGCATGGTGTCGGTATGTATGGTACGATGTTGTTTAGGATCACATTTAAAACACGAATGGCGAGGTGAAGTTTAAGTGTGGCGAGTACAAGTGTGGAAAGATAAACACATTGTTGAGGCTGAATTGTGTATAAACGAAGCGCTGGCTAAACAGAAGGAACAGGAATTTAGACAGAAGTTTGATGAAAATACGCATACATTCAAGATTGAAGAAGATAAAAATCGCGGGTGGTGGCATGATTTTCCGGGAACTGGTACTGTGTTTGACGGATCCCCAACAGGCACGCCATACAAGTTAGAACCATCCCCATTGTTAAGCGATAATTATCCCGAGAAGAAGAAAAAATGGAAGAAATGATACGTCGTGGTCAAGAGATGATCAATCAATGCGTTGTTTCTTATTGGGATTGACGGATAAGCCCTACGACAACGGGTGTTGGGATTCTTCACTGATGTACTGTTTACCTTCAAATTCACATCCCCATGATTCAGACAAGTCATAGCACCCAGTGAACCGAATACGACAGATCATTGTCGCCTTGAACGAAGAGCCTGTTAGAGTCTTAGGTAGTGGTGTAAATTCCACGGCTAGATCTTGACGAAAAAGCCATCGAGTGCAATCTACTAAAAGTGTCGAGCAAATAGTAGAGGAGGCACATCGATGGCTTCTACAGACAAGATCGCACTTTTGGAGTTAATTCGCAAGATCGGATTAGAAGATGGTGATGTCGATTTTTTGAAGGAAGGGCTGAGAGTCCTAACCCAGGCGGTGATGGAGGCTGAAGTGAGCTCTTTGATTGGCGCTGAACGGTATGAGCGCAGTGAGAAACGCAGCAATAGCCGTAATGGTTACAGAGAACGGGAATGGGACACCCGTGTCGGAACGATTGATTTGCAGATTCCGAAGCTTCGGAAAGGAAGCTACTTCCCCAGCATGCTAGAGCCTCGGCGGAAAGCTGAGAAGGCGTTGCTGTCCGTTGTTCAAGAGGCGTATGTGCATGGTGTGAGCACCCGCAAGGTGGACGAGTTGGTTGAGTCTATGGGCATTCAAGGAATTAGCAAGAGTGAAGTATCTCGTATCTGCAAAGAGTTAGACGAAGTAGTGCAGGAATTTAAAAACCGCCCACTTGAGGGGACATACCCATATCTATGGTTGGATGCGACATTCCCGAGAGTCCGTGAAGGCGGACGAGTTCAGAGTATGGCATTTGTAATTGCAATTGGCGTGCGAGACACCGGTGAGCGTGAGGTGTTGGGGTTTGACATTGGGACTAGTGAGGACGGCTCGTTTTGGCTGACATTCATCCGAAGTCTGGTTGCGCGTGGGTTGCGTGGTGTACAGCTGGTAATTAGTGATGCTCACGAAGGACTGCGCAGTGCGATTGGCTCTGCGTTGACCGGAGCGACCTGGCAGCGCTGTCGAGTTCATACAATGCGCAACATCCTCAGCCAGGTGCCTAGAGCGTCGCAACCGATGGTCTCGTCTATTGTCCGGACCATATTCGCTCAGCCAACACAGGAAACAGCCAAACAGCAACTGGATGTGGTTGTAGAGCAACTTCGTGGAAAGTTTCCAAAGGCGATGGATGTCTTGGAACGTGCAGAGGAAGACGTGCTAGCGTACATGGCATTCCCAAAGGAACACTGGAAACAGATATGCTCGACAAACCCGCTTGAGCGCTTAAATCGTGAACTCAGGCGACGCTTCGATGTCGTTGGTATCTTCCCGAACCGAGAGTCTGTCATTCGTCTAGGCGGAGCAATCCTCCAGGAACAGAACGATGAATGGATTGTAGCAAGGCGCTACTTTAGCCGAGAGTCAATGGCAAAACTCATGAGCACTCAAGAACCGCAATTACTGGCGCCAACGTCAGTTTTGCATAAATAGCCGACACGAAGTGGTTGCACTCAATTTACACCACTTGACGGGACACTACCAAGAGCCTTCTGACGTATTATTCATTTTTGGCGTCGCCTGTGCTATATGGTGTGAACACGGAATTGGCGAACAATTGACAATTTAATGTCGTGATCATAAGATAAAGATATAACAAGCAAGCGCTTGCATAATCGTTGTGTAGGGGATTTTATGGAGAAGAAATCGGCACAAAGAGAGCAGATTTTGCAGGAGGCCCGTCGTTTATTCAGTCAAAAGGGGTATCACGGCACAAAAATCCGAGATATCGCGAATGCGCGAGGGATACTTTCTGGAAGCTTATACAGTCATATTTCATCCAAAGAAGACTTGCTATTTGAGATTGCGAGCGACGGTGCTGAGGCGTTTGTCACCGCTATTCAGAGTGTCGCAAATAGCTCTATGACCCCAACTGAGAAGGTACGGGCGGGGCTTGCAGCTCACATTCGGGTCATTTCGAACCATTTGGATGTGTCTAGGGTCTTTTTGCACGAGTGGCATGCGCTTTCGGATGAACGCCGCGACATCATACAACAAAAGCGTGATGAGTATGAGATGTATTGGAAAGACATCTTAGAGAGCGGTGTTCAGGCGGGGGAGTTTGTCATTTCGGATCCAAAGTTCGCAAGATTGCTGATCTTGTCCGTAGCAAATTGGGTATATAACTGGTACCAGCCTGATGGTGAACTTACACCAGAGGATATAGCGGATAGGTTTGCCAACGTGATCTTATTTGGGCTGAGGCATTCTGAATGAGAGGTGAATCCGAGCGATGAGTGACGTGCGAATGAAGGAATTTATGGAGAGGATTGAACGGGGTCAAAAGATTGAAGCAACGGACTGGATGCCCGATGAGTATCGACTTCTCTTATTACGGTTGATTCATATGCATGGCGTGAGTGAAATTATGGGGGCCTATCCGGAAAAAGAATGGGTACCCAAGGCACCTACGCTGCGCAGAAAGTTATCTTTGCTCGCAAAGGTTCAGGATGAGATGGGGCATGGTCAATTACTGCTAAGAGTAGCGGAAGACTTAGCAGCGCCCTTGGGTAAAGTTCGGGATGATTTGATTACGGACATTTTTACGGGAAAAATAAAGTTTCACAATGTGTTCCATATGGAAGCGCCTACATGGGCGGACGCTGGAATCATTGGTTGGCTCGTGGACGGTGCGGCCATCATCACACAAACTGCACTGTTGGATTGTTCCTACGGACCTTATGCCCGTGTATTAAAGCGGATATGTGCGGAAGAGAGTTTTCATATGCATCACGGGGAATCCATCATTTTGTCATTGGCGGAGGGGACAGAAGCGCAGCGACAGATGCTCCAAGAAGCCTTGAATCGTTGGTGGAATTCTTTAATGTTTTTCTTTGGTCCCACTGAAGTTTCGGATGCAGCTTCTCGAATGATTTACTATCGCATCCGCTTTAAATCGAATGAAGCGTTGCGCCAAAAATTCTTGAGTCGCTATGTGCCACGCATCCGCACCATCGGCTTAACCGTTCCGGATGCAAATCTCTATTACGACGAGGCTGAACAAAAGTGGCACTATACAGAGCCAGATTGGGAATACTTCTCGAACATTGTTCGAAAGAATCAGGGGCCAAAATCCCAGGAACGCGTACAATTGCGGCGTGAGGCGCACGAGGGGAATCGATGGGTCCGTGATGCGTTGCTTCATTCTCAGGAGAAAGCGGTCATTTAAATCATGAGTCTGGAGAGGGTTCGGGAGATGACCGATGAACAAGTGGTTGTGAAATATGAGGAGGAACACATTGCGTTTGTGAAGTTAAACCGACCGCATGCGCTGAACGCCTTAAACTATGAGTCTTTGTGCGTTTTGGGTGAGCTAGTCAACGAGATTCGCGTGCGTCGGGATCTAAGGGCCGTTGTGTTTTTTGGGGAGGGCAAGGCATTTTGCGCTGGCGCTGATTTAAAAGAGCGGCGAACGCTCTCTCCCGACCAAGTAAGACGCAATGTACTCAAAATAAGAGACGTATTTACGGAAATTGAGAACCTGCCACAGCCAACCATCGCTGTACTTCATGGTTTCGCATTGGGTGGTGGATTTGAGCTTTCACTCGCATGCGATTTGAGATACGCAGCGAAACATACGCAATTCGGTTTAATTGAGACGAGTTTGGCGATTATTCCAGGTGCTGGCGGAACACAACGGTTAACTCGGCTTGTGGGCCCAATGTGGGCGAAGAAGTTGATATTCACAGCTGAACGGATTCAGTCGGATCTTGCGCTGCAACTTGGCATATTGACTGGTGTCGAAGAGGATTTTGAATCCGCTAAAAAGAAAGCGATTACAATCGCGAGGGGAATTGCTGAGAACGGGCCGATTGCTGTTCGACAAGCGAAGTTTGCGATCAATCAAGGACAGAATGTCGATCTCACCACAGGGTTGGAAATCGAGTCACAGGCTTATGAATTGTTGATTCCCACGAAAGATCGCCTGGAAGCGTTAGATGCCTTTGCGGAAAGAAGAAAGCCGGTATTTCTTGGAGAATAGTGTCCAAACGTTTGTCTTTCAAAAGCAACCGCTTGCTTGAGGAGGGGTGAGTATGTCACAGCATTACGTAGCCTTTGAGGTTTTTGTGCAACGGACCCATTTAGATCAACATGAGCATGTTGGAAGCGTCCTAGCACCAACAGCAGACATTGCGTTGCAAACCGCAAGAGAAAATTTTTTGCGTCGCGATCGGGCAGTGAACATTTGGGTTGTTCGGCAAAGCGATATTTACTCGACACCGTATGATGATATGGATTTTTTTGCGCGCGAACTGGATCGCAAATACCGTGAAGTGGGTGGCTATGCAGACAACGCACGACGTTGGAAAGCGTTTAAGGAGCGCGCCATGACGCTTGAGGAAATTATTGAGGATGTAAAAAAGTGATGGGGAGGTAGGATGTGTGAAATCACAAGAGAGCCATCAATCTGCACTTGTCGATTTCCTCTTTCAACTTGCAGATGATGAATTGATGGTTGGTCATCGCAATTCTGAGTGGCTGGGGGTTGCGCCAGATATAGAGGAAGACGTCGCCTTTTCGTCTATTGCACAAGATGAAATCGGTCATGCCACATTCTACTACAATTTATTAGAGGAATTGCACGTTGCTCCATCTGATGCGTTAGCGTTTGAACGCGATACCCGTTCTCGCCGGAATGCCCGTTTGGTCGAGGCCGAAAATGGAGATTGGGCTGCGACCATCACTCGCCATTATTTCTACGATTTGTTTGAACAGGTTCGCTTGTCGGCAATTTTACATTCCAGCTACGAGCCGTTGGCTCTGGGGGCATCTAAGATCATTCGGGAAGAACGCTACCATCGATTGCACATGGAAACCTGGTTCAAACGACTTGCTTATGGTGGAGAGGAATCGAGAGGGAAACTGTTGACCGCAGTGGATGCGATATGGGGTTCTTTAGACGATTTATTTTCGCTTGGGGAATATGCTGTAACGCTTGTAGAGGCGGGGATTATCTCCAAGAATGCAGAGCAATTGCGCGATGAGTGGATTTCATTACTCAAGCCGACATTTGATGAAATTGGCTTTTGCTTACCGCATATCCCGATGATGTCAGATGGAGGGCGCGTTGGAGAGCATACCTTGCCTTTAACAAATCTGTTGGACACGATGAGTGAAGTTTATCGGCTTCAACCAGGGGCGAAATGGTGATTGCCGATTTGTGAAGTGAGGGAGCGGAAATGGAGAAGGATACGCTCTATTCAGATGAAGCGTTAACTTCAGCGTTGATTCGTGCGCTTCATGATGTGAAAGATCCAGAAATTCCTGCGGTGAGCATCAGCGAACTGGGAATGGTCTATAGCGTCAAGGTTGAAAACGGTTACGGAAAGGTTGAGTTGTTGCCGACATTTGTTGGGTGTCCTGCGCTTGAGTTTATTCGCAATCGTGTCTTGTCGAGTGTTCGCGGGCTGGATGGTTTAGTGGGTATTGATGTTGAGTTTGTGATGACGAAGCCATGGTCGTCGGACAGAATCACGCCGGAGGGGATTCGCAAGCTTCGGGAATTCGGCATTGCACCACCGCTTTCGAATGCAAAACATCGTGTTGTCCCACCGTGTCCGTATTGCGGAGCCGCAGATACGGAAATTGAAAATTTATTTGGGCCAACGGCATGTAGAGCAATTTTCTACTGTAAAAACTGTTGTCAACCCTTTGAAGGGATGAAGGTTGTATAGAGATGAGCCCTACACAAGGATAAAGAAGGGAATGATTCACGTGCTCTTCCAACCGGAAATTGAACAGATGGACCGTAAGACGCTGCAAGCTTTGCAATCTGAGAGATTGAAGGAAACCGTTTATCGCGCCTACGAACATGTTCCCTTTTATCGTCGGAAATTTGATGAACTCGGCGTGCGGCCTGAAGACATTCGTGGGATAGAGGATATTTATCGTTTGCCTTTTATGAAGAAAACCGATTTTCGGGAGAATTATCCTTTTGGCTTATTTGCAGTCAACCAAACGGACGTTGTTCGATTACATGGTTCATCCGGGACAAAGGGTAAGCCTACAGTCGTTGGCTATACAAAACGAGATATTGAAAATTGGGCTGAATGTGTTGCAAGAGCCATCGCGACGGCAGGTGGTATTCCGGGTGACATTTTTCACGTGTTGTATGGGTATGGACTTTTTACAGGTGGGCTTGGTTTGCATTATGGCGCAGAACGATTAGGCATGACGGTTGTGCCGGTTTCCGTCGGCAACACGAGTCGTCAAATTACACTGATTGAGGATTTTAAACCACGCGGTGTCGCAGGAACGCCATCCTACCTTTTGAACATTGTTGAAACACTGGAGGCAATGGGGAAAGATCCGCGACAAGTCAGTTTGGAGTACGGAATTCTGGGTGCAGAACCGTGGTCTGAGGAAATGCGAAAGGCCCTGGAAGAAAAGCTCGGGATGAAGGCGCTGGATATTTACGGTCTGTCGGAAGTGATGGGCCCGGGTGTCGGAATCGAGTGTGCAGAGGCACAGGATGGTTTGCATATTGCGGAGGATCATTTCCTGATTGAAATCGTTCATCCACAAACGGGTGAGCCCGTACCCGATGGGGAGTTAGGTGAGGTTGTCTTTACGACGCTTACGAAGGAAGCGCTCCCCGTGATTCGCTATCGCACAGGTGACATGGCCTATATCTATCCAGAAGCTTGTCGTTGTGGGCGAACGCATGTCAGGATGTCGCGGATAAAAGGTCGTCTGGATGACATGCTGATTGTCCGTGGCGTCAACGTATTTCCGTCGGAAATTGAATCGGTTGTGATGAATATTGCTGATCTCTCTCCTTACTATCAAATTGTCGTTGAGCGTCAGGGCACGTTAGATGAGTTGACCCTGTGTGTGGAAGTGAACGAACGATTGGTCAGTATGGCAGGTGAGTTCAACCTGCAACATGAGGCTTTTCGGTCGTTGCATCATCAATTGGGCCATGAGCTTAAAAACACACTGGGAATTGGAACAAAAATAACGCTTTGCGAACCGGGAACGCTGCCTCGAAGTGAGGGGAAGGCCGTGCGCATTGTCGATCACCGTAATCTCTATCACGTTTGATTGATTATCTGGATAAATGAACGACATTCCATTGAAAAGGAAGGGAATCTGATATGGTAAAACTAGTCGCGATGTACAAAATGCCCAAGGATAAGGAAGCATTTGATGCGCATTATGAAAGCGTTCATACGCCTTTGGTGAAGAAAATGCCCGGCTTGCAGAAGGTTGAAGTAACCCGATTTGTTGGAACGCCGATGGGAACCGAACCGGATTACTACCTGATGGCCGAAATGTACTTTTTAAATCACGAGGAACTGAAGAATTCCATGAAGTCACCAGAGGGGCGAGCTGCGGCAAAGGATTTGATGGGCTTCGCCGGATCGATAGTGTCGATGACGATTGGCGAAGTCGTAGGGGAGTAATTGGTGATTAGAATGGGGCGTTCATACAAGTATATCTCTGTAGACGTCGACGGTTTTGTCGCACTCGTCGAGCTTCGGCGCCATCAGGCGCACAATGCGCTGAATCTAGAATTGATGGAGGAATTGGTGGCGGAGCTCGAGCGACTAGATGTGGATGATGATGTGCGCTGTACCGTCCTAACCGGTAGCACGCGTGCTTTCGCCGCTGGTGCTGATATATCGGAGATGGTCGATGCGACGGCGGTAGAAATGAAATTGCGCAATCAGTTTCGCTGTTGGGACAGAATTCGCTGGTTAAGAAAGCCGCTGATTGCGGCAGTCAATGGGTATGCACTTGGTGGTGGCTGCGAGCTGGCGATGGCTTGCGACATCATTGTCGCGGGTGAAAATGCGAAATTTGGGCAACCGGAAGTGAACTTAGGCATCATGCCGGGGGCCGGTGGAACGCAGCGCTTGGTTCGAGCGGTCGGGAAAGCGCGGGCGTTGGAGATCTTGTTAACGGGTGAACCCATCACAGCGGAGGAAGCCTTGCAGTTCGGGCTTATCAATCGGGTGGTTCCAAGCGAGTTATGTGTACAAGAAGCGTTACGCATTGCGCAGGTGATTTCAAGCAAGGCGCCATTGGCTGTTCAATTGATTAAAGAATCTGTGGGAAAAGCCTACGACAGTACGCTTCAAGACGGTATGGAGTACGAGCGCAATTGCTTTTATCTCCTTTGTGGGAGTCAGGATAAAACGGAGGGCATGCGCGCGTTTATGGAAAAACGGCAACCTTTTTTCCAAGGTAGATAGAGGGGATATGACATGGACACCTCAATACGAGTAGAACAGCGTGATGCTGTCGCCGTAATTTCTCTGAATCGGCCAGATAAACTCAATGCATTTACGCCAGACATGCAACGTGCGCTCCAAGACGTGCTGACGGGGGTTGAACGGAACGAAGAAATTCGTGCGGTGGTACTAACTGGTGAGGGTCGAGCATTCTGCGCAGGTCAAGACCTGGAGTCCATTCAGCATCATCCAGACCTAAACTACGGTGAAGTTTTGAAACAGGGATATAACCCCTTGATTTTGAAGCTGACGAAGTTGGAGAAACCGGTCATTGCTGCAATCAACGGCGTTGCGGCTGGAGCGGGTGTCAGCCTGGCTTTAGCCTGTGATTTCAGGATAGCGTCAGAACGTGCCTCATTGATTCAATCTTTCGTAAACATTGGATTGATTCCGGATTCCGGGAGCACATGGCTGCTACCGAGAATTATCGGACTGACGAAAGCGATAGAGTTAATGTTTCTTGGCGAAAAAATATCAGCTGTCGATGCAGCGCGGATTGGGCTCATTCATCGTACCTGCCCACCAGAACAACTGCTGCCGGAGGCAATGGCGTTGGCAGAGCGTCTTGGCAAATTGCCGACGAAAGCGATTGGCATGACGAAGCGGGCTTTATATAAGGGACTTGGCAATACGTTGGAACAGTCGTTGGAATATGAAGCTCAATTACAAGAGCTGGCTGGACGGACAAACGATCATCAGGAAGGATTGCGGGCATTTTTTGAAAAGCGAACGCCGGAATATCAAGGACGCTAGTCGACGCATTTGCGATTTGGTTCGGAAGGAGGTTGGTCTTTGTGCGTAAGGGGACAGTGACTGTTGTCGGTGCCGGAACCATGGGCAATGGCATTGTGGAAGTCTTTGCTGTGGCTGGCTATTTTGTAAAGCTGTTCGATGTGAACGAAGAGGCTAGGGATCATGGCATTCGAGCGATTTTACTGCGCCTTCAAAAACAATTTGAGCGCGGAAGACTTCGTGCGAAACCGCAGGAAATCATGAGTCGTATTCAGGGAATTCCAACGCTGGAGCGGTCGGAAGGCTCAGCTTTGGTGATGGAGGCGGCACTTGAGAGGCTGGATGTCAAACAAGATATTTTCCGTAGTCTCGATAACATCCATTCGCCGACAACCATTTTGGCGACCAATACCTCCTCGATGTCTGTCACAGAGATTGCATCGGTAACCAATCATCCTGAACGCGTGATTGGTATGCACTTTTTTAACCCAGCGCCACGTATGCCCTTAGTAGAAATTGTTCGATCCCGCATGAGCAGCGATGACGCCATATCTACGGCGATGCGTTTGGCGAATGATGTTGGCAAGGTGCCAATTCAAGTCCGTGACACACCGGGGTTCATCGTGAATCGGGTTGCCCGTCCCTTCTATAATGAAGCACTTCGCCTGGTTGGGGATAGGGTCGCGACGATTGAGCAAGTGGATAGGATTATGAGAAGTGCCGGGTTTAAGATGGGACCTTTTGAACTGCAAGATATGATTGGGCTCGACATTAACTTTGCGGCGACGAGTTCCACGTATGAATCCTTTTTTGGCGAACCTAGGTTTCGACCGCATCCCATTCAGCGAACCATGGTCAATTCTGGTATGCTCGGTCGAAAAACCGGGAGGGGGTATTACAGGTATGACGAGTAATATTCTTCTTCTCGGTGACGGAAAGACGGCGGATGATCTCGCGAGATGGCTCCAATCAAAAGGAGATCATGTAACGCAATATCGTGTAAACCACCCGATTGATTTGAATTCGTGTCCGCCTTTTGATGTGATGATCGACGCTCATTTCGATATAAATCGAAAGATGACAGCATGGGCGTCTGTTCGCAATTGTGTAACGGATGATGCGATGGTGTTCACCTCTTGTACTGCCGCGTGTGTCACGCAAGTAGCAGCGCTCATGGATAGGAATCTACTTGTTGCTGGTTTTCATCCCTGGGCAATTGAAACGCTTGATGTCATGGAGCTCTCTCGCCCCCTTCAGGAGGAAAATGATCATAGATGGGGGAGATTGGAGCAATTCTGGGCAGAACGTGGCAAACATGTCGAAGTGGTGGATGACGCACCAGGGCTGGTCTTCCCCAGGATTTTGTCACTGCTTGTCAACGAGGCTTCGTTCGCACTCAGTGAAGGGGTGGCTACGGCACAGGACATCGATAGTGCCATGGTTCTTGGCACGAATTATCCCAAAGGGCCCTTTACTTGGGCTGATGAAATTGGTGTTGATGAGATTTTGGCTGTTCTCGCGAGCTTACACAGAGAATTAGGTGAAGATCGGTATCGACCCTCTTTATATTTGAAAAAGCTCGTATACGCTGGGCGAACTGGAAAATACGCAGGCCGCGGTTTTTACCAGTATGAACAGGAGGTTATGTCGGATGTGTAAGACCTCCTCGCCGATTTCTGATGATACGCGTATGCATCTGCAAAAGTCATTCCTGAAGTGATCAATTTTGGTGGAGCTCCACATGGAAGGGTGGTGAGGACCGTAGTAAGGGGGGCTATAACTCTCTTACCACGGGCGACGATGGCGTGTGAAGCGGTAATTGTAGACGCTGTAAGAACCCCATTTGGCAAATATGGTGGTGCGTTGTCTCGCGTTCGACCAGATGACTTGGCAGCCATCGTGATTCGTTCATTAATCGAGAGAAATCCACTGTTGAATCCCAGTGATATCGAGGATGTCATCTTCGGATGCGCCAATCAGGCTGGTGAGGACAACCGGAACATTGCGAGGATGGCGCTTTTGCTTGCTGGTTTACCTGAAACCGTGGGCGGCGTAACTGTAAACAGGCTTTGCGCCTCTGGCTTGGAAGCGGTGAATCAAGCGGCTGCCGCCATTCGGATGGGCGTTGGGAAGGCATACATTGCCGGTGGCGTGGAGAGTATGTCACGGGCTCCGCTTGTGATGTTAAAGGCTGAGCAGGCATTTCCGCGGGGGAATCCCGAGGTGGCGGACACGACAATTGGATGGCGCTTTGTGAATCCTAAGCTGGCAGCGCTGCATCCGCCCATTAGTATGGGTGAGACTGCAGAGAACGTCGCGGAGCAATACCAAATTTCGCGAGAAGATCAGGATGAATTTGCGCTGGTTAGTCAGCGTAGAGCTGCCGATGCATGGGATAGAGGCATCTTTGAGCGAGAAGTCATTCCCGTCGAAGTGCCGTTAGCGCGCGGGCAGACTCAAATCGTAGAGAGAGATGAGCACATACGACCCAATGTGACGATGGAGAGCCTTGCAAAGTTAAAACCAGTTTTTCGTTCTGGTGGAACGGTGACTGCCGGAAATTCATCTGGGATTAACGATGGCGCCGCAGCGCTGCTCCTCATGGATAAGGATTATGCGGAGTCGTTGGGTTTGCAGCCACTTGCTAGGATTGTTTCATTTGCAGTAGCGGGGGTCAATCCGGATGTCATGGGGCTTGGCCCGATTTACGCGACTCGCAAGCTACTCAACCGCGTTGGGATTTCAATCCATGATGTAGATATTGTCGAAATTAACGAGGCGTTTGCTGCACAATCCTTAGCTTGCATTCGAGAACTCGGGATGGACACAGATAAGGTCAATGTGAACGGTGGCGCGATCGCGTATGGACATCCGCTGGGCGCAAGCGGTGCGCGATTGGTCGGGACGCTGACCTATGAACTCATTCGCCGTCAGGGGCGATACGGACTTGCGTCGTTGTGTATTGGTGTGGGTCAAGGCTTAGCCACGCTTGTGGAAAGGTTGTCGTAGACAAACCAATGTGAAAGGTGGATGTGTCACCATGGCTGAAGTGAAACGCATGTTTGTGAATCATGAATGGATTGAGTCGGAGAGTAAAGAAGTCCTGCGTGTGATAAGTCCTGCAAATGGGGAAGAGGTAGGGGTTGTCACGTTTGGCGATGAGCGTGATGCGGCGAAGGCGATTGCCGCTGCACACGAAGCATATCCAGATTGGTCGACGACCACAGCGCAAAAACGTGCGAAATGCCTCTATCAGCTCTATGAATTGGTGCGCAATCACCGAGACGAGTTGGCGACCATTATCGCTACAGAGATGGGCAAGCCACTACGGGAAGCGAAATGGGAAGTACTTGGTGCTGCGGATAACTTCATGTGGTATGCGGAAGAAGCGAAGCGCGTGTACGGGGAAACCGTTCCGAGTTCTGATCCGAAAAAACGATTGATGGTGATGCGTCAACCGGTTGGCGTCGTTGCGGCGATTACGCCGTGGAACTTCCCTGTGAACATGGTCGCTCGAAAGATTGCACCTGCGTTGGCAGCCGGTTGCACGGTGATTTTGAAACCGGCTGAGAGTACGCCACTGAGTGCTATTCGTCTGTTTGAGTTGATTGAGGAAGCTGGGTTTCCGAAAGGCGTGGCGAACCTGGTCATTGGGGATCCTGAGAAAATCGGCAAGGAATTTCTGGAGAATCCAAATGTCCGAAAGATTGCTTTTACCGGATCGACACGAGTTGGAAAACTTTTAATGGAAGGCGCGGCAAGGCAGGTGAAGCGCGTTAGCCTGGAATTGGGCGGTCATGCCCCGTTCATCGTCTTCGACGATGCCGATTTGGATGCCGCTGTTCAAGGGTTATTTGAAAGTAAATACCGCACGTCGGGGCAGATGTGTATTTGTACGAATCGACTCTTTGTGCACGAGTCAGTTCTACAGGAATTTACTCAAAAACTCATTGAACGTTTAAAACACGCGAAGGTTGGCGACGGACGGGATAAGGCTACGGAAATTGGACCTTTGGTGAATGAGAAAGGCATGAATAAGGTTTTAGAGCATATTGAGGATGCGGTCGCGAAAGGCGCCAAAGTTGTATATGGCGGGCGTCGACTCGTTGAGGGTGAATATGCGAATGGATTCTATATTGAGCCTACGGTGCTTGTGGATGTGACACCGGACATGAAAATTTTACGGGAAGAAACGTTTGGACCGGTTGTTCCCATGATTCCATTTCAAGATGAAGCCTCGGTCTTGCGTATGGCGAATGACTCGACTTATGGATTGGCCGCATATGTTTACACCCGCGATAATAGTCGCTGTTTCCGCATGGCAGAGGGTCTTGAGTACGGTATTGTCGGCGTGAATGACGGCGCACCGACGCAGACGCAGGCACCGTTTGGTGGTTTTAAGGAAAGTGGGATTGGGCGAGAAGGCGGGCGATATGCAATGGATGCCTTTCTTGAAACCAAATTCGTGTCGTTCGGAATTTGATATTCGCCTTGTTCTTTATTTGCTACCAAAGGGGGGATGACCATGTATACCCGACGATTAATCGATACACTGGGTATTCGTTATCCGATTATTCAGGGTGGAATGGGAAACGTCAGTAGCGGCGAGTTATGTGCCGCTGTTTCGGAAGCAGGCGGACTGGGTCAGATTGGTGCTGGAACGCTACCGCTGGATGAAGTTGAAAGGCGTATCGTCGTTGCGAAACAATTGACGCGCAACCCTTTTGGAGTCAATTTGCCTGTCAATATCCATCCTGATCCACAAGGGGTTATCGAGTTAATTCAAACTCATGATGTGCCAGTTGTGAGTCTATCAGCGGGCAACCCAAGCCCTTGGATTCCACGTTTACATCGCATCGGTAAGACGGTGATGGTCACTGTGGCCTCGGAAAAACATGCAGTCAAGGCGGCAGAGGCTGGAGCGGATATATTGGTTGCTGAAGGTGTGGAAGCGGCCGGGAAAAACTCTCCGCTGGAGATTACAACGATGGTATTGGTGCCTTTGGTTGCAAGAGCCGTTCGGGTTCCAGTCGTCGCCGCAGGTGGAATTGCGGACGCAAACGGCCTGGTTGCCGCCCTTGCTTTGGGGGCGAGTGGGGTTCAAATGGGGACCCGTCTGATTGCGACAAAGGAAGCGCTTGTCAATCTGCGATACAAGGAAGCGCTACTACATGCCACAGAAAGCGATACGCTGGTTCTTGGCCGATCCATTGGCCGAATAACCCGCGTGCTTGCCACGCCACGCTCGAAGGAACTCTACGAGAAGGAGCAATGTGGCATGTCGCTGTCTGAATTCGAACAGGCCCTAAGCGAAGATAGTCACGTGAGAGGCGCGTTAGAGGGATTATTCGAAGTGGGACATGTGAATGCAGGGCAAGTGGCCGGTGCAATCAAAGATATTCCCACGATGCAAGAACTGTTTGACCGTATGATCAAGGCGTCGTTTGACATCAATCAGATGATTTCAGACGGCTTGGCTGATTTGAACGTGATGGGGGGGTGAGGTTAGAGTCTTAGGTAGTGGTGTAAATTCCACGATTAAATCTTGATGTAAAAGCCACCGAGTGCAATCTACTACAAGTGTCCAGCAAATAGTAGAGGAGGCACATTGGTATTAAGTCAATAGAACGGACACCCAAACAGAGAATTTGTAAGTTTTAATATTCTGATACGGACCTACTCAGCTTGCTTTAACCTGTTGCGTGTGGAAATATCTTCTTTCATACTCGGCCGGTGATAGAAAGTCGATGGACGCGTGAACACGCTCCCGGTTGTACCAGATTTCGATGTACTCGAAAATCCGTTGTATGGCTTGCTTACGCGTTTTGAACTTTTCGAGATAGACAAGTTCCCGCTTGATGATGCTATGAAACGACTCGATACACGCATTATCAAAGCAGTTTCCTTTGCGACTCATGCTCCCGACCATGTCGTATTCTTGCATCTTGTTCTGGTAGTCATGAGAGGCGTATTGGCTCCCACGGTCTGAATGATGCAACACAGAACCAACGGGACTTTGACGTTTAAAAGCCTGTTCGAGTGCCGCGATGCACAATTCTTTCGTCATTCGTGCGTCGGCACGCCACCCCACGATTTTTCGGCTGTACAAGTCCATTAAACTGGCTAGGTAGACCCATCCTTCATCCGTTGGAATATACGTGATATCCGCCATATACACCTGGTTTGGCCGCTCTGCGACGAACGTCTGGTTCAGCACATTCTCCGTGAGCGTAAAGTAGCGCACACCTCGTAACTACATGAAAATGGCGAGATAATCTCCTCAAATACATCGAGGAGGTTTTTTGTTTGTGCAGAACGGAGTTACGAGATCTGTGGGAGGGACGGATCGCGAGCTTTCGTGCCAGTGGCCAAAGTGCGCCAGTCTGGTGCGACGAGCACGGTGTCAATATTCATACCTTGCGGTATTGGCTGCAGAAGACGAGCACTAGCCACAAGTCGGGACCTAGGTCACCGGTGAAATGGTTGTCCGTCGAGGTTGCCGAGGGCAGTGGTGGCCAGCCAATGTCAGGAGGTAAAATTGCAATTTGTATCGGCGATGCCCGTGTTGAAGTGGAGCCAGGGTGTAATCTCGTCTTTTTACGCGAGGTCGTTCAGACCTTGGCGACATTATGCTGAATGACGCGACATCGGAGCAGAAAGTCTACTTGGCGGGCGGTGTTACGGATATGCGCAAATCCATTGACGGACTCGCCGTACTCGTCAAAGAGGTGTTCGACTTGAATCCGTTCTCGCCCTGTCTTTTCGTCTTCTGCAATCGGCAACGAGACAAGTTAAAGATTCTCCAGTGGGATCACGCCGGATTCTGGCTGCACTACCGTCGCTTAGAGCGCGGTCGTTTTCAGTGGCCAGATGCATCCCAAGAAGGCCCTATCTGTGTCAGCCGTCGAGAACTTCGCTGGTTGCTGGACGGGTTGTCCATCACACAACGTCAAGCACATCCAAAGGTGGTGGCGAAGACGGTCATATGACCGTGAAAAATTGCTTAAGAATCCAATCATGACAAGGGATTATGGTCATCAATGTCGAATCAGTAAACATGAAAAATCATCGGCTTCACAGACCGAACAGCTTGAATCCATACAGAACGAAAACCGGTTATTAAAACAAGAAATATCGGATTTGAAACAGCAGGTCAGTCTCCTCCTAGAGCAACTTCGTTTGTCTAAGCATAAACGCTTTGGTGCGACGAGCGAGCGTTCCGACTCAGAGCAATTGCGGCTGTTCAATGAAGTGGAAGTCGAATCAGAGCCTGCAATTGAGGAACCGACGACCGAATCCGTCTCGGTTAAGCCCCGCAAGAAGCAACCAGGCTTTCGGGACGAACTGCTCAAGAATCTGCCCGTGGAGCGTATCGAGTATCGGCTCTCGGAAGACGAGCGGGTCTGCCCTTGCTGTGGAGAATGCATGCACGAGATGAGTTCTGAGATTCGTAAAGAGCTGAAGATTATTCCGGCTCAGAAAATCGTCATCGAACATGTGCAAATCATATACAGTTGTCGACCGTGCGAACGCAATGGGACTGAAACGCCTGTGGTGAAGGCGAAGATGCCGCGTCCAGCTTTTCCGGGTAGCTTGGCATCGCCATCGGCGGTGGCCTACATCATGGACAAGAAGTATGGGGATGGTATGCCGCTTTATCGGCTGGAGCAGCAATTTGCACGCCAAGGCATGCCATTATCACGACAGACCATGGCGAACTGGGTACTAACTGGGGCGAACCAATGGCTCCAGAAAATCTACGAACGAATGCACAGAGAACTGCTTAGATGCAAGTACTTGCACGCAGATGAGACCACTGTTCAGGTCTTGCATGAATACGGTCGAGCCGCTGAGACAAACTCATACATGTGGCTATACCGTACGGGGCGGGATGCTCCGCCAATCGTACTGTATGAGTACCAAATGACCCGGGCTCAAGAGCACCCGATTCATTTTCTCAACGGGTTCAAGGGTTACCTTCATGTGGATGGCTACGCCGGGTACAACCAGATTCCGAATGTAGTCACCGTGTCTTGTTGGAGCCATGCTCGACGTGGTTTTGACGAAGCGATTAAATCGCTTCCCTCCAACAAAAGAAATGCCCCGGTTGCTGCGAGGGAAGGTCTCAATTACTGCAACCAACTTTTCAAAATTGAACGCGATTTAAAAGACGCGACCCCAGAGGAACGTTATGACCAGCGGCTAAAACGAAGTCGCCCGGTTTTAGACGCTTTTTTGGCGTGGCTTGAAGTTCAAAAGGATCAGGTTCTACCAAAAAGTCTGTTGGGAAAAGCGATTGGATACTGTTTGAACCGATGGCCAAAACTTGTTGCCTTTTTAGAAGATGGGAACTTGGAGATTGACAACAATCGTGCGGAACGAGCGATTAAACCATTCGTGATGGGGCGCAAGGCGTGGCTGTTCAGTAACACGCCTAGCGGAGCGAGGGCCAGTGCGATGATCTACAGCATCGTAGAAACCGCCAAGGAGAACGGCTTGAGCCCCTTGCACTACCTGACCTATCTCTTCGAACAAATGCCGAACGTGGACATAGACAATCCAGAGACACTACGGGATCTCCTTCCTTGGTCAAGTGCTTTGCCAGAAAGTGTCCGCAACCCCAGGAAAAAATAACCCCCAAATTCAAAAGACCCTCACCAGCGATGGTGGGGGGTGATTTATATACTAGACCTTCTATCTTGAAACATGGGATGTGTGGCGCATTTGACGCTCACCATTCTCCTGTACCGGATAGTTGTGGTTTGAGTATGTAGTCGCCTTATATTTGCGAACTGTACGACTGCGAAGTTCGTTCTCTCGCATGATTTTCGCCACCATCTTCTACGACACCCGCTCACCATCTTCTCTGCGCAGGATTTGCGTGATTTTGGGGCTGCCATAAAGTCGACGGGACTTCACAAATATCTGGTGAATCCGTTTCGTGATTCGTTTTCGGCGTTTGGAACGCTCGCTCTCCGGGCGCCTGCGCCAAGCGTAATACCCGCTCCGAGATACATCCAACATCTTGCACATCTTCTCAACCGAAAATTTGGAGCGGTTTCTGTGGATGAAATGGTACCTTACTTCCGGTCGTTCATGAAGATGCGCGCGGCTTTTTTTAGGATGGCATTCTCCTCTCGCAGTTCGCGGTTCTCCCGCTCAAGATCCCGCAGGGCCTTCGCTTCCGGCTTGAGGTTCCCGCTGCCAACGAACGGAGTAGACGGATCCTCCTTGAACTTCGACATCCAGCCATACAACGTCTTTTGTGATACACCCAGTTCACGAGCTACCTGGCTCGCTGGCTTCCCACTTTCCGAAACTAATTGAACAGCATGCAGTTTAAATTCCTTGTCATATTGCTTCATCACGTGGACACCTCAAATCGCCTTATTCTTACATTCTCGATTCGTTATGTCCACTCTTTGATCCTAACACCACATTTGCTTTAACCTGTTATCCAACAAAGAGTTCTTCGCTAATCCCTTTTCCATTCTTAAAATAAGAACATGATCTACGTAATTTCCTGAATAGACTAAGATTCACGTGCGAGAGTGCTGTACGCGTTGTACCATTACCCAGAAAGGGAACTCTACATGTATGTAATAAATGATAATACATGGAATTGGGTGATACTGTACCTATGGATAAGTTAAACATGAGCTATGCAGTTGCTCTCAATAATTGGTTATTGGTGGAGTCGAACCACCGCAATTCTAAATTTAGCGGCCATAGTTTGCGAATGAGTCTTGCAAATTGTTTTGCCTCTGTGTCAAGATCGATAGTGATCGAGCCTGGCTCGTTAGTTCGAGCGGCTTGACGGTTTCGGCAGCGGATGCAAATCAGATTGCGGATCACTTGGCCGTGTGTGCAATCTTCTTTGCCCGCTGTTTTTCGTTGTTCCCAAAGCAGATATCGAATCAGCGTCTCTGCTGTGAACAGCAGTGTAAGATGTGCGTGAATGTGATTCTCGTTGGAGGAATGACAATTCAGCATTCCCAGTTCCTGCTTTGCGGTACGGAAGAGGATTTCAATATGCCATCGTCTTAACCAGGCACTGAGAACCTCTTTGGGTGCATCGTGACGGTTGCTTATCAGGAGATACGCTCCCTTGTATTCAGCGGCCAAGTCGTCTTTATCAACGGGTTCGTTTGGATCCACAAGCCCGTTTTGTTCTGTGGTCTTGTTATCTGGTTTTACCCGTTGGCCGACCACGGCGGCGATTGGGGCGTACTTCATTTTCACGACCACTTCACCCTTGCGATTTACCGAAGTGGTGGGCATCTTGAGGTAGATATTCTCACATGCGACGGAGGCTACATCTACATCGCGTTGCTGCATAAGCAGCGGATAAACCTCACGGATGAGGTCCTTTGGACGTACCGGAACGAACCGTTCACGGCCCGTGCCTGGCTCAATCAGTCGGCGGAACAGTTGCGTGTTGCGTTTGGCTTTCGTAACCCAGTCGAAGTTCTGCGATTCACACTGGCGCAGGAACGGTTTGCTGAAATACCAGCGGTCCATCACTACCCACAACCGGCACGTTACCTGCTTGCGGACATCGAGGAGCATTTGCCACGCCAGATCCAACTTGGATTGCTTTTTGTTCGTATCATCTTCGGGCTTCGTCCAGATGGTATACGACCAGGGATATTCGATGCCGTTACAGCGGACAGCGTTAAAGTCTCAAGTAGTGGTGTAAATTCTTCAGGAGGCTGAATCTTGACGAAAAAGCCATCGAGT
Organism: Alicyclobacillus acidoterrestris; assembly: GCF_022674245.1. Classification (GTDB taxonomy): domain Bacteria; phylum Bacillota; class Bacilli; order Alicyclobacillales; family Alicyclobacillaceae; genus Alicyclobacillus; species Alicyclobacillus acidoterrestris. Next base: position 3,867,780 of record NZ_CP080467.1, on the reverse strand, counting down.
GCAATCTACTAAAAGTGTGCAGCAATCAGTAGAGGAGGCACTTCGATGGCTTATACGGATAAGATCGCACTTTTGGAGTTAATTCGCAAGATCGGATTAGAAGATGGTGATGTGGATTTCTTGAAAGAAGGGCTGAGGGTTCTCACCCAAGCAGTGATGGAGGCTGAGGTGAGCTCCCTGATTGGCGCTGAGCGATATGAGCGTAGTGAGAAGCGTAGCAACAGCCGTAATGGGTATAGAGAACGAGAATGGGATACTCGTGTCGGAACGATCGATTTGCAGATTCCCAAGCTTCGTAAAGGGAGTTACTTCCCAAGTATCCTAGAACCTCGGCGGAAGGCTGAAAAAGCCCTTCTGTCCGTTGTTCAAGAAGCGTATGTGCATGGTGTGCGTATTGAACCCCGTCCTGTCAAGACAGATGTGCATAATTTTTTGAGATAACGCCATTCTATTCTGATAATTATCAGGTCTACGCTGCCTCTTTTGATTCCTTCCATTTTCTGAATTCCTGCGGTGTACGATAGCCCAACGCTGAGTGCGGGCGCTCTTTGTTGTAGAACTCAATATACGTTTTGATTGCGATCTGGGCTTCCGCGAAGTTGTCGTATTCCTGCATCCAAACTTCTTCCTCCTTCAACGAACGGAAGAAACGTTCGATATAGCCATCTGCGTCCGGGTTGTTATAACCTGTCCGTTCATGTTTCACCTGGCAGTCCTTCATGGCTTGTACGAATCGTCGACTTGTCATTTGGCATCCGTTGTCAGTTCTGAGCGTTAAGTTTGCGCCTAGTACCCCGCTCGGGAATCGGTAGTTGAATGCGTTATCCACAGCCTGCAGCAATTCCTCTGTCCGGCAATAGCGCGAAAACGAATACCCCACAATTTCACGGTCGTACGCATCGATTACCGCGAATAGATATCCCCAGCCATCCTTACCACACCAAATCTTTGTCATATCGCACTGGAAGTGTTCGTTTGACTGACTCACCGGAATCTTTCCAGACCGCTTCTTTCGGGAAGCTTCTCGCTGTGGGGATTTGACCAACAATCCCATTTCCCGCATGAGCCGGTGTACTCGTTTGTGGTTTACCTGCATGCTGTATTGACGACGCAACATGACCTTGATTCTACGGTATCCATATCGTGGGAACCTCTCGCATAGATGGCGAATCCGCTGTTTCAATAGGGCGTCTTTATCTATAACCGCTTTTTTCGCCTTCTTCACAGGCTCCTTTAACAAGCTATAACAATAAGTTCGATTCAGCTCCAATGCTTTCGCAATCACTGGGACCCGAAACCCTTCCTTGACGAGCTGAGCAACCAAGGAACGGCTGCTTACTTCCGGCCCCAGTTCGATTTTTTTCGCAACACATCGATTTCCATAGCCTGCTCGCCAATTTTGCTCATGGCTTCCTGCAACTGCTTCTCCAACTCCTGCTCCCGGGTAGAAGGACCTGACTGAAGCCCTGCTCGTCCACCAGTCAGAAATGCGTCACGCCACTTGTAATACAGACTTTGGGCCACACCATGCTGTCGGCAAACCTCGCTGATATTCGCCCCGGGAACCATCCCTTCCAACACAATGTTCATTTTCTCGTCCACAGTCCACTTACGTCCTGGCATGAGTCAAACACCTCACTACGTCTATTTTACCTCACGTCATCTGTCTGGGTTGACTCTGGGGCCAGTATATGTGAGCACTCGTAAAGTGGATGAGTTGGTCGAATCTATGGGGATTCAAGGAATCAGCAAAAGCGAAGTGTCTCGAATCTGTAAAGAACTCGACGATGTAGTGCAGGACTTCAAAAACCGCCCGCTGGAGGGGACGTATCCATATCTTTGGCTAGATGCCACTTTCCCGAAAGTGCGAGAAGGCGGACGGGTGCAGAGCATGGCGTTTGTGATTGCCATTGGTGTGCGAAACACCGGTGAGCGTGAAGTATTGGGATTTGACATTGGCACCAGCGAGGACGGCGCGTTTTGGCTCACATTCATCCGCAGTCTGATTGCACGTGGATTGCGTGGCGTACAGTTAGTAATTAGCGACGCGCACGAAGGACTGCGTAGTGCCATTGCTTCTGCGCTGACTGGAGCGACCTGGCAGCGCTGTCGTGTCCACACAATGCGCAATATTCTCAGCCAGGTGCCTAGAGCGTCACAAGCGATGGTCTCATCCATTGTCCGGACCATCTTTGCGCAGCCGACGCAGGAAGCCGCCAAACAGCAATTATCTGTCGTTGTGAAACAACTTCAAGGAAAGTTTCCAAAAGCGATGGGTGTTCTGGAACGTGCAGAGGAAGACGTATTAGCATACATGGGATTCCCGAAGGAGCACTGGAAGCAGATTTGCTCGACAAACCCACTTGAGCGCTTAAATCGTGAACTAAGGCGGCGCTTTGATGTGGTTGGCATATTCCCCAACCGAGAGTCTGTATTGCGCCTTGGAGGATCGATTCTCCAAGAGCAGAACGATGAATGGATAGTTGCAAGGCGCTACTTCAGCCGAGAGTCTATGGCAAAACTCATTGGCACTGATGAACAGCAGTTACTAGCTCCAACGTCAGTTTTGCATAAATAGCTAACACTAGGGGTTGCACTCAATTTACACCACTTGACGGGACACTACCCGGACAGCGTGTAATGCGACGATATTCATCGCCCATGTGTAGACTTTGCTTGAACTGTCGTAGAGCCAATAGAGAAACGGAATCTCATTGGCGTATGGATGTGGAGCGTGCGTATCGTCCAACGCGAGGACATCTCCTTGTGTGAGGGCAGTGTCGGGGTCTTCTTGAAGGCGGGCTGTGCGTTTCTTGTTGAACGTATCCCACTGGGAAAACCCCGTCAAAAAGCGGCTTAGTGCAGACTGGGTAATTTTCTGGACGCCAAACATGCGTTGTAACAAACCGTCTTGGTTGAAGAATGAAGCCAGGGTATTGACAGACTGGCAACGATTGATGAGTCCGACAACATAGAGAAAGGCAAGGACCCAGGTGGCTACGCCACGGATTTTGAAGATGCCTGACTGGGACAAGAGAAGGGACAGGTCAAAACGGTCCCAAAGAGTACGTAATACAGGCGCTCCGCCGACATTGCTGAACGACGATAGTTCTTTGAACTTAGGTTTACATAAACGCGCCATCATCTACACCCGAATCGCTAAGAGATAGGCATTTAGGTGCCTCCTCAGCGATTGTTGGGGTGTTTTGAAAAAGTCAAGTACTTTTGTCTGGTTATCGAAGTTTGTTCAAAATATTTTAACTACCTTATTCATCCAGCAACTGCATAGCTCATGTAACCCGTTGTTCATGTTCGTTTCGTATGCTCTTGTTCTATTTGCCGTAATTCCTCTAACCGAGCATTTACTGATGGGCAATCCTCATCATCTTATGAGTCAAGCTGTCCTCGATACATTCCCACCAATAAAATTGATTATATTTTCTACTATATTCTCCATTCCTTTAGTATTTGAGCGTTTTGCAGAATTCGATTTTTCACCGTTTCTCGCACATATATAGTGTACGAAATATCAATGGAACACTATATATAGTGTCAAATGCGTTGTGAACGTTAATTCTGCAAAACGCTCATTTATCAAGAGAGCCATTTTGGAATATATACGGAATAAAAATCAAGAATCTGTGCAATTAAGACAGGTGAATAATTAAATGTAAGAAACCTGAAACATATATCTATTCTCGTATATGGGATAGTCTTTTTCCAAAATGCTCATTTTTATTTTGCAATGTAGATCTGTAGTAGTGCGGACAGAGATTCGAAGAACAGGTTTCGGGCTATTGATATAGCCCGAGGTATGGGTGCATCGGTGCTGATTGTGTCATGCGCTATTTGATACTTTGTCTCTCAAAGGGAATCACTAGTACAGTTGTTATGTCTCCCCAGTCTGTGCATTACAACCCAGGCAGTTGATGTATGGAGATAATCGCGGCATAGAGTGTCACGAGGAAGGCAAGTACGCCGAATACGTATAGCCAAACTGGATGTCGGTATTTCTCGCCCATGATTCGCTTGCTGCGCGCGGCGATGAGAATGACAATCAGCGTCAACGGCAGAATTAACCCATTTAATGCACCGACGAGCACGAGGACTTTGGCGGGTTGACCGTAGAGATCGAATACAAGTGTGGAGAAGACAATAAATGCGATGATGATTGTGCGTTGGTGCTCGCGAAACCAAGGGCCAAACCCGTGTAGAAAGGTGGCACTTGTATAGGCGGCCCCGATGACGGAAGTGATGGCCGCACTCCACAGGACAATGCCGAAGAATTTGTAACCTACCACACCGAGTGCAAAACGGAATGCAGATGCGGGGGGATTCTGGCTGTCGAGCACGTGTCCGGCCGAAACGACGCCAAGAATCGCGAGGAACAGAAAGATGCGCATCAGACCTGTGATGATGACGCCGGAAAACGATGACTTGGTCACTTGGCCGAGGTGTTCTTCACCAGAGATGCCGGCTTCGACTAAACGGTGTCCGCCCGCGAATGTGATATAACCGCCGACGGTGCCGCCAACGAGCGTAATCATTGGGAGCATCATCGCGCCATAACTCGCAGGCAGGATACTTGCAATCGCTGCTTTGCCGACCGGAGGGTGGCTTGTGACCATGACGACAATCACCAAGATAATCATGATGGCGCCGAGAATCTGTGCGACGCGATCGACAATGCGGCCGGCATTGCGCGACAGGAAGATGAGAATTGCAATGAGAGCAGAGACGGTGGCCATCAACTTCGTATTCAAACCGAACAGCACATTGAGCCCGAGGCCCGCGCCGGCGAGGTTGCCGATGTTAAACGCAAGTCCCCCAATGACAATCAAAATCGAAAGCAAGACACCTAGTCCGGGAAGGACTTTGTTGCCAATCTCCTGTCCTCGAAGCCCGGTATAGCCAATGACTCTCCACGTATTCATCTGTGCCCCAATGTCGAGCAAAATGGATGCTAGGATAGCGAATGCGAAATTCACGCCATAGGTTTGCGTGAAGACTGCAGTTTGCGTCAAGAATCCAGGTCCAATGGCCGATGTCGCCATCAAAAATGCAGCGCCAATCAGCGTGGAAATACTCGCGGCTTTCATTCCCGCAGGGCGCTTGTTTGCAGCAATTGGGCGGTCGCTCAATTCAGTACCTCTTTTCTCACTTTTTAAATTTAGAATATAATACACTATATAAATAAGAGCGTTTTGCAGAATGGTCGTTTTGGGTAGAGGTGAAAAAGGAACAGCATCTAGGGTAAGTGAACTGAATTCCACATACTGGTATTCGAGCGCCGTTTCTCGTCAGGTCAACTCGTTATGATTTATGCAGTTTTCTTGTGTCGTTCGATATGGTTCACAGCTAGTGCCGATGCAAGTAACACGATCGCGTTGAGGAACATGTACGTCTTTACTTTTCGAATGCCTCGGACATGGACGTCGTTCGCCGTCAAATTCGTCTTAAGTCTTGCGTTACAACGCTCTACAGCAGTTCGCTCGTTGTATAACAGCTTCCAATTCTGCGTGCCTCGGTGTGGTGCGCAGTAACGCCGAATATCTTCTGTGATCCGCTTTTTGACCACCATACCGTAGTTGGATTCGGAACATGTCGCGATTCCAAGCGGACAATCTACCTTCCCAACCGCGTGCGGGCAGCGAAACTTTAGTCGGTCACCGTCTGCACCCCAATACACCATGTCATATCCCATCGTGCAACGCGGCGTCCCGTCCGATGCTATTCCTTCAGGCGGTTCTTTTTCACCGCGCTTGTTCATCGCGATAATTGCCTGTGCACCATATTGACGAACCGTTTCATAGTTTTTGACTTGATCATATCCAGCGTCCATCATGACAAAGTCGATTTTCCAACCGTGCGTCGTCACGACGTGTTCCAGCAATGGCGCCGCCATCTCACCATCAAAGACGTTCGCTGGTGTGACATCCAAAGCAACTGGCAGTTCACTCGCGGTGTCCACAGCCAAGTGGAATTTGTATCCGAACCAAGCAAGTTTGTTGCCAAAGGTATCGTATTTTGCGCCCCAGTTGGCATTGCCCGTTTCCTGGCTCTTGGACTTAGGTTGCTTTTTCTCGTAGGACTTCACGGCGGCACTGTCCACAGCCAAATGGCGACCGTTGATGATGCTCGCTTCTTTACATTGACTGACCAGGTCAATGAAGAGCTTCTCAGCGAGACCCAACTCAACAACGGCTGAAAACACGCGACTCAGTGTGGAGACCGACGGGGCTGCTTCGTCGATTCGAAACCCACACTGGTAGCGAAAGCGTATATCTCGCGCCAACCGTTCATGAAGCCTTGTGAACGTTGAGATTCCTTCAAGCGGAGCAGCCAGCAGTGCACGCAGAATCGCTTCACGATTCATAGGTTTCGCGCCTTGGGGTGACTGTTTTCTCAATTTCGAAGCATAGGGTTGTAAATCCAAGACAGCAAAGAACAAGGGCAGACGATCGCTGGAGTCAATTTCTAGCCAGTCCTCAAAGGAAAAGAGCGATGGTTGGAGAATATACATAGTGGGACTTCCCTCCTCGAAAATTTCTGGTTTGGTCACTTGAAATCTTCTCGAAGGTTGGGGTGAAGTCCTTTTTCATGTCTTCCAAGCCCTTGTCCTACAAGGCTTTATCAATCTGCAAAACGCTCAATAATATAAATTAATCGTAAGTATATTAATTTTTTATAAATTTAAACCATCGGGGTTGTTTCATTGTGAATATGACAGATACGTACACGATGTCAGGGGGACGAACGCGGAATGGATGAAGAAAGGCTGTTACCTGCCGAAGCCCGAAGGCGAATTCGTTGTAACGAATGGACTCGCCCAACCGCAGGCATGGCCAGTGGTTATACGCAAGCAAACATGGCGATTTTGAAAAAGGAATTGGCCTTCGAGTTTCTTTTGTTTTGTCAACGGAATCCGAAACCCTGCCCGGTTCTCGATGTAACGGAGCCTGGGTTACCGATACCGCGTCTCGTGGCACCTACCGCGGACGTCCGTACTGATCTTCCGAAGTACCGCATTTATCGTCATGGGGAACTGACAGACGAAGTCCATGACATACTGGAATATTGGGAAGATGACATGGTCGCGTTTCTGATTGGCTGCAGCTTTACATTTGAATACCCCCTCATGAACAATGGTATTTCCATTCGACATATCGATGAGCACTGCAATGTACCGATGTATAAGACAAATATTCAAACCGTGAAAGCTGGCAGATTCGAAGGGCCGATGGTGGTCAGTATGCGACCCATTCCGCATGAAGATGTCATTCGCGCAGTGCAAGTGACGTCGCGATTTCCATCGGTACACGGTGCACCTGTCCATATTGGAGACCCCGCGGCTATCGGTATTGTTGATATTACAAAACCTGATTTTGGCGATTCCGTTTCTATTCGTCCGAATGAAGTGCCTGTCTTTTGGGCGTGCGGTGTCACGCCGCAAGCTATCGCGATGCAGGTAAAGCCGGACCTGATGATCACACACGCGCCAGGGCACATGTTGATTACGGACAAACGGGATGAAGACTACGCTGTTTTGTAGTTCACTGCGTTGAACCAAGAAAGTTGAACCAAGAAATATGTGATGAAGTGGCAACGTTCCTCGTCTATGCGAGGGACGCTGCCACTTTCAGTAGGTGATGAGTAACACTTACCAACGCCATTTCTCAGACGTCACTTGCGACGTCTCACCTTCATTTAGGCTGTCCATATCACTGTTGCAAATGGATCAGTCGCTGTTAATGAGCCTGTGACAAGTCCGGAAGCGTTCACTTGAAACGTGAGCGAGGTTGCCGTCAAATATTGCCCGTTGTGCGTCGAGTCGAATAATCCACTGACGTGAACCGACCATAATCCGTTCGACTGCTTCGTTACAAGCGGAGTGGACTCAGGCACCGGATGATAGAAATTCGCGTAGTGTTGAATGATTTGATTGATGGATTGCTTGATGGATGCTGGTAGGTTACTCCATGTTTTCGTTGCTGCCTCATTCTTTTGTGCTTGGTTTGCGATGGATTGTAAGGCGCTATCGCTTGGGTAATCCGTTTTGGGTTGGCGTAAACCGGCTTGTGCTTTCGCGAGGGCCTTGCTGTAATCCCCCATGTTCAGATAGGTTTCAGCCCACGCATAGTCCACCATTTTGGGTACAAGTGTGGCATTTGCAGTGGAGATTGCTTTGTCGTACTGGTATACTGCCCCTGCGAAGTAAGCGGGATATAGCGAGTTTGGCACCGCCATGAACCGATTGTCCGTCTGGTTCCATGCGTATAGTTGGATATTTTCTAATGGACCCGTGTCGTGGACCCAATTGGCAACCTCCATTTGTCCGTTGCCGTTGAAATCGCCGATATCTGCTGAGCCCGACACATTGAGCACAGGGGTCACCTGACCCTTCGTCCACTTGAGAACGATAACGTTGTTCGCTCCGTCTCCGATATACGTTTGAAATGCAATTTCCTCAGTACCATCGCCCGTCATGGCGCCTGAGTTGAATTCGCGCAACTGGGTGCCATCGGTTGTCTTTTGCCACAGTGTTTTCCATGTGCCATTGACGAGGCCAACGACGATGAGGCCGATGTTTCCATCCGTGGTTTGATACGCCGAGGCGAGTTCAGGTTGGCCGTCTGCGTTGAGATCAACAGATAGATACGGGGTGGATTCTCCAGGGAGATTGACTAGTTTCGCAAGTTTCGGCAGCCCAGACTGAATGGCTTGCACAGCATCTGCCGGTGCTGAAGTGTTGACCGGAGATTGCGTCGTTTGCACGCTGAAGCCGTTCAATGCGCCGCTTGGGATTGACGTATTTCCTTCCATGGTCACGGAAGATCCGTTCCACGCGTACGAAACGGTGACAGGTGCGAGGGAGGGGGCATACATCGGATCGGATGGCGCATAGTTTGCATAAGTCACATCGAATTGCATTCCGCTTTGCGCAGGTTTGATGGATTGAACGGCTACCTTTTCTGAGGATGAATCGAGTCCGACGAAGCGATGATTGTGGAAGAAAAACACAATCTGCCCGTATCCATCGGCTGTCGGAGAGCGTGTGCCTAGGGCCGCTGTAAATGTATCTCCGTTTGAACTTGTGATGCTCACCGGGGTGCCGGTAAGTTGAAAATGTTCGGTTGCATCGTTTGTCTCCACCGTACGTTGCATGACGGATTCAATTTCACGCACGCTGGGCGCACCCAGGGCGTCGTCCGTGAGCGTCAACTGATTCCCACTCCACTGCGCGTCATAGCCTGGAAGCCCTTAAGTCAACGCTTGCAATACGTACCACACAGGGATGTAAGCGGTGGATGTTGAATTTGAACGGGTTGTTTCTTGCACGGGAACATTTGTAAAGACGGTCGATCCGCACGCGATATCCAGTGTCCCCGGTTTGGCGGTCCCTAACGTTCCGCTTTGGTGTGCCAGATTACCAATGAGTAATTGATGATTGGCATACGTGATGGTTGGACCCAACTGACGCAACGCCTGAACGACGTCACTGAGCGGCAGCCATACCGTGTTCGACTGTACATAACCGGAAATGTTTTGTTCAACTGTCGTGTCGTTTACGATAATGCTTGCGCGCACGATGGGCTGATTTTGCTTCGCCGCATACACGGATGCATTCCCTGTGGCAAAGGTTGTGATGACTGCCGCTGTCGTTGTCACAACTGCTGCCGCGCCAAGGAACCGTCTTTGTTTCATCTACTGTCACCTCGTTGTCAAAATATAATTCTGATTTAATAGACGAGGGGACAGGAATGAATGTGACGGAAAAATACAGGTATGAATGTTCGGGATGAAAGTTTTATATAAAACGTAATGTGTGTCTCACGAGTCAAAGGAGCGATAGCGTGATCCGATTTGATCATGTGTCCAAACAGTACGCAGGCGGCAGGTTTGCCGTGCAGTCGCTAAACTTGCAAATTCACGACGGAGAATTTTTTGTGCTGATTGGCCCGAGCGGTTGCGGAAAGACGACCACATTGAAAATGATTAATCGCTTGATTGACTTGTCTGAGGGGACCGTCTGGGTGAACGACAAGAAAATCAGCGACTACGATATCGATGAACTTCGTTGGAATATTGGCTACGTCCTTCAGCAAATTGCGCTTTTTCCCCATATGACGATTGCCGAAAATATCGCTGTCGTACCGGAACTCAGGCACTGGGATAAGCGAAGAATCGCTGCGCGGGTGGATGAGTTACTGACGATGGTGGGACTGGAGCCGAGCGTTTATAGAAACCGTAAGCCGCGAGAGTTGTCCGGCGGTCAACAGCAACGCGTGGGGGTCATACGGGCGCTTGCGGCTGATCCGGAAATCCTCCTCATGGACGAACCCTTTAGTGCGCTCGATCCGTTCAGTAGAGAAAAATTACAGGATGACCTTTTGGAAATCCAACAGAAACTCAAGAAGACGATTGTATTTGTCACGCATGATATGCAAGAGGCGATGAAACTTGGGGATCGGATTGGTCTGATGAAAGGGGGAGAACTGGTTCAGGTTGGAACCCCTCATGAGTTCTTGACGGATCCGGCGAACGATTTTGTGCGGGAGTTTGTCGGCGGCTATAAATTCACCGTCAATTTAAAGGAACTTGTGCATCCGGTGCAAACCGCTGCCGCTGAAACAAAGATGATTCCACTCGATACGCCTTTCGATGAGGTGTTGGAACACCTATCCCGATTTGAACAACTCTGTGTCGAGGAAGATGGGCATCCAATCGGGATCATCAATCGTCAGCATGTACTTTCGTACATGTCGCAATATTTGAGGGTCGGAGGGCAGCGGAATGAATAATTTGGTTCGCGCGTTTTCACAGACGAAGTCTCAGCTTTTAAGCGCCTTGTTACAGCATATTGAAATTTCTCTGATTGCCCTCTTCTTCTCATTGGTCATTGCGATACCCCTCGGCATTTATTTGACGCGACGGCAGAAGATTGCCGAGGTCATCATCGGCTTTGCTGGGGTTGTGCAAACCATTCCTTCTCTGGCTTTATTGGGTATTTTAATTCCTGTCTTCGGAATCGGGACGGTACCGGCCGTCATCGCCCTTGTGGCATATGCTTTGCTCCCCCTCTTACGCAATACATACACGGGCATCAAGGAAGTTGACCCTTCTTTAATTGAAGCCGCACGCGCCATGGGGATGAACACGCGAAAACGACTGCTCAAAGTCGAACTCCCGTTGGCAACGCCTGTGATTCTGGCGGGTATTCGAACAGCGACCATTTTAATTATCGGAACCGCAACCATTGCGGCATTGATTGGGGCTGGCGGACTCGGATCCGTCATCTTACTTGGCATCGACCGCAACGATTACCCACTGATCATTATCGGCGCCATTCCCACGGCGCTGCTCGCGATTGTCTTCGACGTTCTGCTGCGGCAGCTTGAACGAATCTCGTTCAAACGAACGACCATTGTCGCGAGTGTCTTTGTGCTCATCATTCTTCTCATCGTGGGATCCATGTTTGGCGCACGGTTGATCAATCCGGGCGCGAAGAAGACGATTGTGATTTCCGGGAAACTTGGCGCCGAACCAGAAATTCTCGACAACATGTACGCACTGCTCATTGAGCACGACACGAATTTACATGTTCAACTAAAGCCTGGTCTTGGGGATACAACTTTTGTGTTTAACGCACTTGAATCGAAGGATATTGATCTCTATCCGGAATTTACAGGAACCGCCATTACTGAACTGCTAAAAGAAACCCCGAAAAGTACAAATTCGGCGTCGGTTTATCAGCAGGCTAAAGTGGGTATGGCGAAAAATTCAATATGGATTTGTTAGAACCAACGCAGTTTAACGATACTTACGCACTCGCGGTGACACAAAGTTTTGCTGACAAATACCACCTCAAAACGATTTCTGACCTGGCACGTGTTCAACAGTATGTGAAAGCAGGATTTGATCCCGAATTTTCCACCATTCAGGATGGCTACCTTGGTCTCGCTAAGAAATACGGTTTTCATTTCTTCATTGTTTCGTTGGATCCGGGCGTTCGCTATGCGGCGCTGGAGAAGGGCGAGGTCAATCTTGTGGACGCTTATTCAACCGACAGCGCTTTGCAAAAATATCACTTGGTTGTCTTGCAGGATAATGAGCACTTCTTCCCACCGTATCAAGGGGCACCCTTACTACGACAAGATACAGTTCAAGAATATCCACAGATTGTACCGGTTTTAGATAAACTTTCTGGAAAAATCACGGACTGTGAAATGCGAAAAATGAACTACGAGGTGGATGTGGAGGGCATGAGTCCGGCAACAGTGGCAAAGAATTTTTTAACCGCCTCGGGATTACTTCAGTAGGGAAATAGTGCGCTCCCTGAAAACAATACCGCTGTGACGGAAGCCATGTGTGCGCAATAAGCGGTTTATCCATGCACACGGTGAATATCGATTTGCGAGAATGACACAATACCTGTATGAGGCCTTGAAAACGTATCCTAAAAAGGTTGTTTTGTCCGCGGAGAATTTTCGGAATATATCCAATCAGTACAGACGTTACAAAGCGCATGTCAGTGTGCTTGGCACGACGCAACTGCATTGCGCAATCCTTATATGATTGCTTGGTGGTCTGCGGCGTTTCCCGGGTTTGGTCATCTGCTTTTGAGTAAATATTTGCGAGGCTATATTTTGTTTATTTGGGAAGTGGTTGTCAACGTGCAGGCGGACATCAACACCGCGATGGTGCACTCGTTCGAGGGAAAGTTTGAACTTGCAAAGACAGATCTAAACCCCAGATGGATGTTGATGTATATCCCTGTCTTCCTATTTGGTATCTGGGACAGCTATCGAACGTGTGTAGATATGAATAATGTGTACTTGCTTGCTGAACGGGAGGATGCGCCATTTAACTCATATACGGTTGGGAGTGCTGAAATTAATTATTTGGACAAGAGAAATCCCATCATGTCGGTTTTGTGGTCATCCCGGATTTCGACGATTGTGTCCTCATGAACTGGTGTGAATAATTGAAAAGGTGCTCCCCGTATGGCTAAGATGAGTTTGTCAAGAACCACATCTTCGCTAGGAAGGAGCACCTTTTGGGTGAAACAATATAATCATACACGAAGTCAGTTTGCTCGTAAAAGCTCTACAATTCATACTCGCTACGATTTGAATGCCGCCACCTCCTTTGGCGGTGCAGCTGGTCTCATAGATTTCGTTTTGGGAACGGGTATTGACAGGGAGTTTTGGGTACATGGATTACGCAAGGGCAGAAACACCCAGTTCCACATGGACGATATTGCTCTGACCGTCATTTTCGGTTCCTTGCTGGGTCAGGAACGGATTTTCCACTTTGAGGACATCGAACAAGATCCCCTGTTGAAGCTGAAGTTGGACGTGCCAAAACTGCCTGATACGACTCTGTTATATAAGGACCTCAAGCGGCTTGGCTCCGACGCTGGCATCAAGGCGATACGTTCGGCGCATAGACAAATCCTAAAGTCACTTCTCCCCAAAGGACAAAGCATCGTGGTCGATATCGACTCCTCTGTAGAGACTGTTTATGGCGCGCAGCAACAGTCCGCTGTTGGATATAATCCACACCATCACGGACGAGCGAGTTTCCATCCCTTGCTGGCGTTTGATTCACTCACTGGTTGTTGTCTCTATGATGAGTTGCGCTCTGGTGACGCCCATACATCAGATAGATTTGCGAATTTCTACAAGGCGATGAAAGACCAGTTGCCGGATGGCGTCAACATTCGTGCCGTCCGCATGGATAAAGGGTTTACCGGAGAAAAAGTGTTTCAGATATTGGAGCAAGACAAGCGGGATTACGTCATCAAACTGAAGTGGACCAAGCGACTCGCACAGTTGGCGCAAGCGCCAAATCTCCTCTGGCACTGCATCACAGAGAGTGACCGGAAACATTGTGACGTTACTTCCATCATGTATCAGGCAACATCCTGGGACAGGCCTCGGCGGGTCGTGATTGTGCGTCGCTTGGACATTGACCCACAGGAGTGCCTGTGTGCGGAGTGGCTCTGGGAATACGAGGCGATTGCCACAACGCTTGACTGGCGCGGCGAGGATGTATGGCACTTCTATAACTTTCGTGGTAACGCTGAGAATCACATCAAGGAAGCCAAATATGGATTCGCCATCGACCAATTCTCCAGCCAAAATTTCGATGCCAACAAAGCGCTACAAGGTCTAAAGCTACTTGCGTATAATCTACTCCTGCTGTACAAGCACGTCGCGCTTCAACCAAGGGTGCGACAGTGGACCGCCGGACGGCTCAGACGAAGACTATTCCATCTACCTGGGATTCTAGTGCGTCATGCACGCCAGTGGAGCATTCGTCTTCCCGTGTATGCCAAGCATCGGTCGTTGCTCATGCTTCATGCCGCCACGTAGATTTTCTTCCAATTGAAAAAGTGGAGTTCATAGCCTGGCTTGGGGAGGGGGGAAGTGTGTCCATTGCTCTAGTTCCGTACCATGATTTCGCCGTGTCCGCTAACAAATCCACCAAATACTCGAAAACAGGTTCCGATCAGTGACCTTAATCACCTAATCGTCGAAATCCGGGGTCATTATTTATGCCGGGCCTCGGGCAGCTACACATTCATCGAGTGTTAATGGCGTCTTTCGCGCTGGCGTGGGGGATTGTCTTTTTGTATCAATCGCGGTTGCTCGAAGCTGTGCAATTTTTATTTTCGGGTGACATACAGAAGTCAACAAATGTACTCAATCCGGAGTGGCTGTTGTTCATGCCTTCCGTATGGGGATTTGCCGCGTATGACTCCTACATCAATACAGTGGAAAACAACAAGCTGTTCGAATACGAGCAAAGAACTTTTCTTCGGAAAAACTACCAGAGCCGCAGTTTTACCATTAAAAAGGGAAAAGTGATAGCGGAATGATGCAAATTATGTCCACTTTCGAGCATTCAGTAAAACTGGAATTGGCGATTAGTGCGCTGGAACTTGCAGGCATTCAAAAGCAGCACATTTTTGCCGTGCCATTAACCAATCGGAAGGTAGACAGAAGACTACTCGACAACCTGCATAATTCCGATGGCGTTACTTTGTTTAGCACAGGTGCGGCTCTTGCGACAGCGTTTGCTGTTGTCGGAGCCAGTATTGGGTTTTCACTCAAATGGGGACCGATTTACTGGGGGCTCATTAGCGCGGGAAGTGGATTTTTGATTGGATTTTTCATTGATTTGTTTATCAATAAGGTGCTAAAAAAGCACAAACGTCTCCTGAAGGGCAAGAATCCTCAAGTGATATTAATTGTTGAGCGTTTTGCAGAATTCGATTTTTCACCGTTTCTCGCACATATATAGTGTACGAACTATCAATGGAACACTATATATAGTGTCAAATGCGTTGTGAACGTTAATTCTGCAAAACGCTCATTGTTGAGTGTCGGGAAGACCAAGCCGACAGCGTTGAAAATATCCTTTGGAAGTACTTGGCCCTCGGACTGGCACGCGTTCAAAATTGAATGACTGCTTTTCAATGATGAGGAGCTTTTTGCAGTCAGAGATAGTACTTTGACATCATCTCCCTTGACCAATACGGTTGATGTACATCTCCGATTGGTCCGAATTCCTCCATATACGGCTTGATATCCAACACAGGAGTGCCGTCAATCGTTAGATGGGGAGCGTTAACTGTACGCTCTGCGAGTTCATTCCTTCTCTATTTACACACGAAATACCGGTAAACGCATCACTCTCGGACGAACGAGTGTCTTCTTGCCCTGTATTGTAACGGGAGAGAGGACGTGCTGGAATGTCTGTCGTCATCTGCAGTTCGTCTAGCATGGTGTGCACGGAGTCCATGAGGGGCCGCACATATGACTGTGGGGCATAGGCGCCTTTATATAGACGCTGGTATTTCCCGACAAGTTCGGGGTAGTGTCGTTGAATGGTCTGCAAGAACCACGTCTTTACCTCCCCGCTCAGGCGAAGAACCGACGGGATGATAAAATGCGCACCGTGCTGAATCGCGAGATGAATGACGTCATGTAATTGTTCGCGTGAATCCGTCAGGTGCGGGATGATAGGGGCAAGCAGGATACCGACAGGGAGACCTGCATCCGCCAATGTTTGGATGGTTTCGAGCCGTTTCTGCGGCGCTGGCGTTGCCGGTTCGAGGTTTCGCCAAACCGATTTGTCTAATGTATTGACACTGATATGGATGGACTGGATGTTCATGTGTTTCAAGACGTCGATATCGCGACGGATAAGGGGAGAGCGCGTCGTGATGGATGTTTGAATACCGTAGTGCGCAAGTACCTCAAGGCACTTACGCGTCTCTCGCTGACGTGCCTCGATGGGCTGATAGGGATCTGTTGCGGTACCGATGTTGACGAGACCAATGTCTCTTTGGAGCCTTGCGTAATCTCCTTGGTGATGTTTGAGTTTGCGACGAAGTTGCGCGTTTAACACATCAGCAGCATTTTCCTTGACGAAGACATGGTGACGAAATGTATCGTCTGCGGCGAGACCCATGTACGTGTGCGTGACGCGCGCGTAACAGAAACTGCAACCGTGCGTGCATCCGCGATAGGGATTGATGGACCACTGGAAGGGCATCTCTGGTGCCGTGACTTTATTCATCACTTGTTTTGGTGCAATCGACTCAAATACGGGCGGCTTGCGCATGACCTCACCTGATTTCGTAAACTAGAGGATTTTATACGAACATATGTTCTGTTTTCTTGTTGAGAGTTATTCTACAGCGCATGTGTTGCTGCCGCAAGTCCTTTGTAGTCTATTTCTACTAGTCCATCTGCATCTGTCGAATATTGGTGAATCTTGCTAGTCTGAGATTGGAATTTATTCGCTATGAAATCATCGTTTAGTGTTTGTGCTGAGAGGATGAACGACGATGGAGACGACATTGAAATCATTGCAGTCAAAGGCCGCACCACCGGCAGGCGGGCGTAAACCAGAGGGCCCCGGTAAACCGCCGACTGCGGCACCCGGTGGGCGTGAAATGCATGTGCCATTTTTGCGTCAGTTGCGGGGAGAAGTCACATGTTACTGGCTAGGGGCGTCGGCGGGGGCGATTTTGGCGGATCTGATTTTGTGGCGGATGGCTGCGCGAATGCATGCCACTTGGTTAGAGGCGAGCCTCATTGGCGTCATTCTGCTGATTGTTGTGCTTGCGCTCTTAGTACAATGGCGCTTTCGAGTATTATTTCGGCCAATTCGCATCTTGTATCACGAAGTAATGCAACTTCAACGAGGCGATTTGGGAGACCATGCCGTGCAGGTTGCTGGGCGAACGGATTTAGTGCTGGTCGTTCGGGCGCTACAAGACGCAAAGCGGAGCATCCGCGACATTCTCGTGCAACTCAAACAGGTTTCCAACGATTTGGCGGACTCTTCATCGTCGTTGCGAACGGGCGCCAGTGAGACGAGTTTGGCGTCGAAGCAAAACGCCTCCGTGGTGATGGATATGGCAGGGGCTGTCGAGACACAGCACCAACTGACGCAAAAGACGCAGGCAGCCATGGCACAAACGCTCGCAACCGTTCGTCAGATTCAAGAGATGTCCTTGGATACAAGTAAGTTGTCACAGGTAATGCTTTCCAAGGCGCAATCGGGCAAGGACGAAATGGCTGGAACCACGCGGCGCATGGGCGACATTGAACGGGAGGTACAAGAATTGTCGCAGCGTGCGAAGGAGTTGGCGCATTGGGCTTCGCAGGTCATGTCGACGAGTCAGGCCATACGTTCCATTGCGGAACAAACGAATTTGCTTGCGCTCAACGCGGCGATTGAAGCTGCGCGTGCGGGGGACGCGGGTCGCGGTTTCGCCGTTGTTGCAGGGCAGGTTCGCAAGTTGGCGGAACAGGCGAGCGACGACTCGGAACGGATACACGGCGTCGTCGTAGAGATGGAACAGCACGCAAAGGCGTCTGTGTCTTCGATTGAGTCAGTCGCCGCCAACGTTTCGGAGGGCGCGCGGGCAGTTACGGCCACGGAGCAGTCGTTTTTGTCGATTGTGGAGGATATTCATGACTTGGAACAGCGCGTGCAAAACGTCCACGCGGCGGCGGAAGGAATTAGTGAACAAGCCGGAACTGTGGACGAGTTCATGCAGTCGTTGGTCGCCATTTCATCTTCGCAATCGGAGGCGATTGAGACCGTCGCCGCGTCCAGCGAGGAACAGTTGTCGATGATGGAGGAAGTGTCGAGGAGTGCCTCGACAATGAGCCAGATGGCAGGAGACTTGCAAGTCGCCGCTGCGAGATTCCAGTGGTGACGTGAGATGTTGTATACGCCAGCCCTGGTGGATAAACCTAGGAACACAGCGACGATGGTATTCTGTTTCTAATCAATGAACCATGAAGACGAACGCGGCATTTCCATATGCCGCGTTCGTCTTCATTTTCGGCGGTAGGTAGAACGGTTTTTTTAATTCAATTCGCACCTTTGCGATCAGAAGCCGAACAGTTGTTAGCGACTTTAATATCCCGATGGCTGCACCATGGTATGTCATTGACCTGAATACCCTGGTCGTGCGCAGTTCATTCTACATATTGCATCCACCTTGTTCGAGGAGCTTACTTGGTGCAGTGCATCTTGAACGTCTCTTCACATCAGGTCCTCATAGATAACATGAATTTCCTTGAGAACACGATAAAGGAAGTACCTATTCAACCATGTCTAAACTTATATTTGAATGCGTTTACATATCGGCGGTTTAGCTGTACAATAAATCAAAAACAGTTTGTTTGGTACCAGAACAAACAAACCCGCTTGGGAGTGTGGAGAAATGCGTATGGGGACAGTCGTGCGCAATGTGAATCGAGCAAACGTGTTGAAGGAGGTGCGATTGAATCACCCCATTTCAAGAGCGGACATCGCAAAGCGCTTGGAGCTTAGCCGGTCGGTTGTCTCCGAAATCGTCGATTCTTTAATTGAAGAAGGGTTTGTTCGCGAGATCGGTACCGGAAACTCAACGTCTAAAGGTGGGCGTCCGTCCGTTCGATTGGAGTTTGTTCCAACAGCCCGATATTCGTTTGGAATGGACATCGGTGGGACAAAGACGATGTTTATGATCACGGATTTAAGTGGGGCTGTTATCGCTCAGCGAAAGATTTCATCGCATGGCGTTGGGCGGGATATCGTAGAGCATTTGCGCAACGAGGCCCAAGCCTTTCTTGAGGAGTCGGGTGTTTCACTGGACAAAATTGTGGGTTCCGGAATTGGGGCACCAGGTCTCGTCAATCATGCGGAGGGGACTGTCATCGCTGCACCGGGTCTAAATTGGATCAACGTCAATCTCAACGAAGCGTTTCGCTCGTATTTGCCCGAGCCAATTATCGTCGATAACGACGTCAATATGGCGCTTCTCGGTGAAATGTGGATGGGTGCTGGCGGTGAGGACGAGGATGTGATTTTTGTGGGAATCGGCACAGGAATTGGGGCTGCGTTGATGATAGGCGGACAAATTCATCGCGGTGTTGCGGGGTATGCGGGGGAGGTTGGATATGTCCCGGTAGATCCTTTCACAAACCTCCAAAGTGATGTCGCCGAATTTGGGGCCCTGGAGAAGCTGGCATCGGGAACGGGAATTCGAATCGAGGCGGAAGCGCACTTGAGTGAATTTCCGAATTCTCGACTGAAACGTGGAGAAATTCAGGCGGAATCGGTGTTCGAAGCTGCCCGTCTGGGCGATGAATTGGGTCAATTCATTGTAGATAGAACAGTGAAGTATTTGGCTTTTGCGTTGTCACATATGGTTGCCTTGGTCAATCCGGGCAAGATTATTCTTGGTGGTGGTGTTATGCAGGTTGGAGATACGCTTCTCACGGAAATTGATCGGCGTTTGAAACAAATTATGCCGATTCGAACGAATCTGGCGTTAGCGCAGTTGGGGGAACTGGCAGGCGCTTATGGCGCAGCAGCAAGTCCGATTTTTGATATGTACGGAACGTATGTTTAATTCGTATTCATGAGGTGAACTATCATGGCTCAACGAGAAGGACAAAGATTGGAACGTGGCATCGGCCTATTTCAAGCCACGGCCACCAATATGTCACAGATGATGGGGGCTGGCCCGTTTATTACGATACCGATTATTTTGCAGGAAATGGGCGGCCCTCAGGCTGTTTTTGGTTGGATGACAGGCGCCATTCTAGCGGCGCTGGATGGATTGGTCTGGAGTGAATTGGGATCCGCAATGCCCGGCGAAGGCGGGACATACGTGTATTTGCGGGAAGCGTTCCAATATCGGTCGGGCAAACTCATGCCATTTCTCTTTATCTGGTCTACGATTATCGTCACACCCCTCATCATGTCCACGGGTGCAATTGGTCTTACGCAGTACCTGGGATACTTCTTCCCGCACATGACAGGCCTTGAGTCTAAATTGGTCGCAGTCTTTATTACGATCATGACCATAGCGCTGCTCTGGCGGAGAATTCATTCTGTCGCAAAGTTGACGACTGTGTTGTGGATAGGTGTCATCCTCACGGTCGTGATGGTCATCATTGCTGCTTCTACACACTTTAATGCGCATGTCGCTTTCTCGTTCCCACCTAACGCATTTGCGCCGTCGAAATTCCTGCTTGGCCTCGGGAGTGGAATGTTGCTTTCGATTTACGACTACCTGGGCTACTACACGGCGTCGTACCTTGGAGATGAGGTTTCCAATCCCGGTAAGACGATTCCTCGTGCGATTCTCATGGCGATTCTATTCGTCGCTATGATCGATCTCAGCATGAACATAGGCATCATCGGAAACATCCCGTGGCAGACGGCGATGAAGAGTACCGATATCGGTACGCAGTTGGTTCAAAGCGTTTGGGGGCGTCCTGGCGCGATTATTATCACGGTGTTAATTATTTGGACTTGTTTTGCATCTGTGTACGCGGGTCTTCTTGGGGCCTCCCGACTTCCTTATAACGCGGCGCGTGACGGTTTGTTCTTTAAATCCTTTGCTAAGTTGCATCCGAAACTGAATTTCCCGCATGTGAGTCTTCTCGTGATGGGTGTCATCATGGCCATCTGCTGCTTCTTTAACTTAACCACAATCATTAATGCGCTGATGGCAATGGCAATCGTGATTCAATTTATGGGACAAATTGTCGCCTTAACGGTCCTCAGGAAACGTCAACCGAACTTGAAACGACCATTTCGTCAATGGCTGTACCCGATTCCGAGTATTCTCGCTTTCATTGGATGGGCTTACGTGTTTTACTCGTCCGGCTGGTCGGCCATCCGTCTAGCGATGATCTGGACTGCTCTGGGTATCATTGCATTCTTGATTTGGGCATATCGGAAGAAGGAATGGCCTTTTGGAAAGAAAGTCATTCAGGAGGTTTATGCAACACCATCGGCTGAATCTGGTGAATAGTACGCTATAGATGAAAGATGATAATCCCATCAGGAGAAGATGCGAAGATGGAGGAGAGAACATGAATATTCGAGTGTTTCGTACGCCGTCCGATGCAGGCATTTATGCTGCGTCGATACTGGAACGAGTTGTCACCTCTAAGGAGCGACCCGTCCTCGGCCTGGCGACGGGCGGAACGGTCATCCCTTTATATGAAGCATTTGTGAATCTGGTTCGTTGTGGGCTGGATGTTTCCCATGTCACGACGCTGAACTTAGACGAATACATCGGACTTGCACCTGACCATCCGCAAAGCTATCGTGCGTTCATGAATGAGCATCTGTTTTCAAAGGTGGGGATTCCTGCAGAATCGACTCATTTACCCAATGGAATCGCATCGGACTTAGCAGCAGAATGCGAACGGTACAATGCAGTGATACGAAAAAACCCTATCGATATTCAAATATTGGGTATTGGTGTGAACGGACATATTGGTTTTAACGAACCCAGTCATACGCTGATCACAGGTACACACGTCGTAAACTTGTCAGCGGAAACGATTAAGATGAACGCGCGATTTTTTCAAAATGAAGAGGAAGTTCCTCGGCAAGCCATCACAATGGGCGTGCAATCGATATTGCAAGCGAAACAAATCATTCTCTTGGCGTTCGGAGAGCATAAGGCTGAAATTATCCGTGAAGCACTGAAAGATGGAATTCGTACAGATGTTCCGGCGAGCATTTTACAACTTCATAAGGACGTCACAGTGATTCTTGATGAACAGAGTGCGAGTCACCTGGACTTGTAATTGAATCGAGCGCTTTATTTTATGAAGGGACGAACGCGGTGGATTGGAACGCCGCGTTCGTCTTCGTTTTACATTGCTGTATGACTCGTCACCACAACGTCAGGCCTTCAGCTAGGCGCGGCGCGCTCTGTCCTGGAGCATGCTGACGAGCGCTAGAAGAATGCCGACGACGGTAATTAGCGCGGCGGCAATGGGCACGGCGCGAAGGCTGATGCCGCTGATGATCACGCCGCCAAGAAATGCGCCGCCCGCGTTGCCGAGGTTGAACGCGGCGATGTTGAGTGCTGAAGCGACGGTCGGCGCCGCTTTTGCCACGTTGAGCGTGCGCACTTGCAGCCCTGGAACAATGCCGAAGGCGGCAGCCCCCCACACGAGGATGGTGAAGATGGCGAGCGGCTTGTTCTCATCGGTGATGCTAAACACTGCCAAAATGATTGCGAGCAGAACGAGAATACCCGTCAGGGATGGCATCAGTTTCCTGTCTGCGAGCTTTCCGCCGTAGATATTTCCCACAGTGATGCCGACGCCGAAGATGACGAGGATGATAGATACCATGCCAGGCGAGAACTTCGTGATGTTCTCAAGGATAGGCGTAATATACGTGAACGCGGTGAAGACGCCGCCAAAGCCAAAGACGGTCATACACAAGGCGACAATCACGCGCGGACTGCGCAGTACGGATAGTTCCTGTTTCAGGCTCGAAGTTGCCGCTTCTACGCGCGGAACGAGTTGAATAATCCCCAAGAGTGCTACAAAGCCAAGGGCTGTAATGAGCCAAAATGTCGATCTCCACCCGTAGTGCTGCTCGAGAAATGTCCCGATGGGCACCCCGAGGATGTTCGCGAGCGTGAGTCCCGTAAACATGGTCGCGATGGCGGCGGCACGCCGTTCTTTTGGAACCAATTCGGAGGCGACGACGGATCCGACTCCGAAAAAGGAGCCATGCGCCAATGCCGCAATCACTCGCGCGATCATGAGGACGGAATAGTTCGGTGCCAATGCGGACAGCCCGTTGCCGACAATGAAAATGCCCATCAACATCAGTAGGAGTGCCTTGCGCGGCATTTTGTGTGTGGCGACGGTCAGGATGGGCGCTCCGATAGCCACGCCTAGTGCGTAGCCCGTGATGAGCAATCCGGCCGCGGGTATTGTGACGTGTAGGTTGTCTGCCACGTTTGGCAGCAGCCCCATGATGATAAATTCGGTCATGCCAATCCCAAATGCGCCGACCGTCAACGCGTACAGTGCCATGTTGCCACGGCGCGGGACGGGATTTGCGGATGTGGGATTCATGGTGCTCATTGTGTTGCATAGCCCCTCTCTTGCCATAATTCAGTTCCATTATGATACCTGATATGGATTTGTTACTGGTGCATCGTAACACAGGTTCATCCGGATAGAAAATCGCCTATGGATGGGGGACAAGCGGGCTCGTGTATTCTGAATTGCGCGTCGGTCAGAGGCTGGTGTTCGCCAGCCTCTTCGTGCGACCGAGGATGATACAAAGGGGATTCTCACAGGTTGTCGATATGGACGGGAGGAATCTCATCTGCAGGTGTGAAACCAAAGACTCGGCTGTAGAAATAGAATTCACCGTCGAGTGAACGCTTGATGTTCTGCGCCATGCGGAAGCCGTGGCCTTCACCTTCGAATGCGACGTAGGCGACCGGCAGTCCTTTTTTCTTGAGTGCGTCAACCATCAACTCGGCCTGATTGGGTGGGACAATTTTGTCGTCCAATCCCTGAAAGAAAATGACCGGGCAGGACAATTTGTCCGTGAAGTTGATGGGGGAGCGGTTGTAGTACACGTCCTTGGCCTCTGGATAGGGACCGATAAGGCCGTCCATGTAGCGCGATTCAAATTTGTGCGTTTCCTGGGCGAAGATTTCCAGTTCGCTTAAACCGAAATGGCTTGCGCCCGCCGCGTAGACGTCCGTGAACACAAGCGACGCGAGCGTCGTGTAGCCGCCAGCGCTGCCGCCGGCAATGGCGACGCGTTGTGGGTCAACCTCGCCCTTGTCAATGAGGTAGCGCACTGCGCTGACGGCATCCTGGACATCGACTATGCCCCAGTTGCCTTTTAAACGATCTCGGTACTCGCGGCCGTATCCGGTGGATCCGCCGTAGTTTACATCAACCACCGCGAATCCGCGGCTCGTCCAGTACTGCGTGGACAAGTCCAAGACAGGTGACGAGGCGGACGTCGGACCGCCGTGCACGTGCACGAGGAGCGGCGGTTTCTCGTTTACCGGCGCTTGGTAATCGCGATTGTTTGGCCGGTAATAGATGGCGTGCGCCGTTTTCCCGCCCTCGGTTGGGTACTCAATGGCCTCCGGGATGGACAGGTAGGCGGTGTCGATGGACAGATCTCCAGAGGAGCGCACGACATTTGCGGTGTTGTTTCTCACATCAAAGCGAACGACACTCGGGAACGTCGTCGGTGACGCGGCGATGAATACAGCATCGTGATGGTTGGAATGACGGTTTGTGTGCACTGACGAAAAGGAGGTGTATGGGGTGTCAATGACTGTCAGTTTACCCTCGTTCACATGGATTTTCGCCAAGTACCAGGTACCGTTTTGCGTGTAGGCCGCGAGGATAGTCGAGTCATCCAAAAAGTCGTAGTTGGAGAAGCCGAACTGCCAACTGGGCACGCCAAATTCAGCGTCCATCGGGTAGAGGGCTTTTGCTTGTCCCTCTTCTAGGCGGTACAAGTTCCACCAGTTCGACTTGTCCGATACGTAGTAGAGTTGACCACTTGGGGACCATTTCGGTTGGATGACCGATTCGCCGTTACCCCCTGCGACTTGTACGGCGTTTGTGACGCTGCCATCCGCGGCTACGTCGCCAATCCAAAGGCTCGTCTCATCCCAGGGCATGTTGGGATGATTCCAGGTCAACCAGGCGAGCCTTTTGCCATCCGGACTCAAGCGCGGATTGGAATAGAAGTCGTTGCCTTGGACGATGACGCGCTCATCGCTGCCATCGAGGTTCATGGTGACGAGCGTGGTCTCGGCTTGAATGGAAGATTTGGTATGATCTTCGCGCACGAAGAACAACCGCCCACTCGTTGGATGGGCGACACCGTCGGCATAGCGGTGGTTCGAATTCGACGTGATGGCTGAAATCTGACCATCTGCCGCGCGTCGGTAGAGTAAGTTGTCGGCAAAGTTTGAGAAGATAACTTCGCCTTGGTGTACGACGTACGGTGCGCCACCGTACTCGTGAACGCGTGTGCGGACGTTGTATGGGGCTTTGGTCAACTCCCGAACTTCCTGATTTGCACCGAGTGCAAGTATCGTATTGCGTCCCTGCTCTGCGGGTCTTGCTTCGATAAAGTAGAGCACACCGTCGTGAAACGATGCACTGACGACGGGCGTAGTTCCCTGTACAATCAAGTCGGATGTGATAGGGGATTTCCAACTGCCATAAGCTGCTGTGGTCTTTTCGGTCATTGTCTATGCGATCCTCCTGAATGATTTGACATTTACTATTTTACGAAATTGAATGACGGAGTTCTACTGATGCAACTCAACTGCAACACATCGCGCTTGTTTCGCGTGGACGACAGATTTCTTCAAAACAGCTATGAAATCGACAAAATTCTCAATTGACCAACAATTTGAAAATGCCTATGATGTTTATGAAAGCGATTTCCATTGGTCTTTCGAACACTTTACTTTAGAACCAAGGAGGGCAAAGTTGAATGGCGGTAAACCAGTTACACGTTCATGACAATGTCGTTGCGTTTCTCCGTGGGACCAAGGAACTGTTCATCGATGGGAAGTTTGTACCTTCTGCATCAGGAAAGACATTTGAAACGGTAAATCCAGCAACGGGCGAAGTGCTGGCGGTTGTGTCTGAGGCCGAGGCCGAGGATATCAATCGCGCTGTGGCTGCTGCCCGCCGCGCGTTTGACGAGGGCCCATGGTCGACCATGAGCGGCGCCGAACGCGGGCGGCTTCTGTATAAACTAGCGGATTTAATGGAAGCGCATAAAGAGGAATTGGCTCAGATTGACACGCTGGACAACGGCAAGCCCATTCGGGAGACGACGAATGCAGACGTGCCACTCGCGATTGAGCATTTTCGATATTACGCAGGTTGGGCATCAAAAATCGTCGGGCAAACGATTCCTGTAAATGGGAACTTTTTCAATTACACGCGTCACGAGCCGGTCGGTGTCGTGGGGCAGATTATCCCCTGGAACTTCCCGCTTTTGATGGCGGCGTGGAAGATGGGCGCGGCGCTCGCGATGGGATGTACCATCGTGCTCAAACCGGCTGAGCAGACGCCGTTGTCGGCCTTGTACCTCGCGTCATTGGTACAGGAAGCCGGGTTCCCCGACGGCGTCGTGAACGTGGTGCCTGGTTTTGGCGAAACGGCTGGGGCGCCCCTCGTCAATCACCCGCAGGTGAACAAGGTGGCCTTCACGGGATCGACTGAAGTTGGGAAGTTGATTATGCGTCAGGCGGCGGACTCGCTGAAGCGCGTGACGCTGGAACTCGGAGGCAAGTCCCCGAATATCATTTTGCCCGACGCCGACTTGTCGCGCGCGATTCCGGGTGCCCTGATGGGGATTATGTTTAACCAGGGGCAGGTTTGCTGCGCAGGATCACGGCTCTTCATTCAGAAGAAATCGTACGACAACGTCGTGGCGGACTTGGTGTCGTTGGCGAAGAATATCCGCCAAGGCAATGGCCTGGAAGCGGACACGGAAATGGGGCCGCTGGTCTCCGACGAGCAGCAGAACAAGGTGTTGGGGTACATTGACAGCGGTTTGAACGACGGTGCAGAACTGCTCGTAGGCGGGCAACGTCCGTACGACCAAGGGTACTTTGTATCGCCGACGATTTTTGCCAATGTGCAAGACGATATGGCGATTGCCAAAGAGGAGATCTTTGGACCTGTCGTCGCGGCGATGCCGTTTGAAGACCTCGACGAAGTGATTCGCCGCGCCAATAACAGCGAGTATGGATTGGCGGCTGGATTGTGGACGGAAAACGTGCGCAGTGCACACTACGTAGCCAGCAAGCTCAAAGCCGGAACGGTGTGGGTGAACTGCTACAATGCCTTTGATGCGGCGGCGCCGTTTGGCGGATACAAGCAATCCGGTATCGGGCGCGAGATGGGATCGTATGCGTTGAACAACTATACAGAAGTGAAGGACGTGTGGATTAACCTCGACTAATCGTCGAGCGGTATCTGACTGGATGCTGCACCAGCTCCGATGTGATGGATGACAAGACGCGTTCGTCTGATTTCGGCGACGCAATACCATATCTTTCGAATGGACCAAATAGACCACAGCCTCTGTGAATGGGCTGTGGTCTTTTGGTGCGCCCAGCATTTGCACTTCCTTTTTGTAACTAGTAGGATGGTAGAGGAGTGCCATTCGGGGCATGATGAGAGAGAAACTTGCCTTTTGACAAGGAGCGAAGTGCAGTGAATTCAGTGTATCAACCGTTATTTCAATCGATGACGCTGCGAAGTGGCGTGGAGGTTAAGAATCGAATTGTCATGGCGCCGATGACCAACTTTTCGTCCCACGATGACGGTACGGTGTCGGATGATGAGGTGGCATATTACGCTCGCCGATCGGGCGGCGTCGGCATGGTCATTACAGCCTGCGCGAACGTGACGGAAAATGGAAAGGGATTCCATGGCGAATTTGCAGCGCATCGGGATGAGATGATTCCGAGTTTGCGGCGCCTCGCGCAAGCGATTCAGGCGAAGGGCGCGAAGGCGGTGCTGCAGATTTTCCACGGTGGCCGCAGTTGCCCGCCAGAACTGGTGCCAAATGGCGACGTCGTCAGCGCCAGTGCCGTGGCGAATGAGGCAGAGGGTGCCGTCGTCCCGCGCGCGCTTGAGGACGCGGAGATTCGCGATATTGTGACGGCGTTTGGCGAAGCCACGCGGCGTGCTATCGAGGCTGGGTACGATGGGGTCGAGATTCACGGCGCCAATGGTTACTTGATACAGCAGTTTTTCTCACCGCATTCCAACCGTCGTACCGACGAATGGGGTGGCAGTCTGGAAAAGCGTATGGCCTTCCCATTGGCGATTGTCGATGAAGTGACGCGGGTGGTCCGTGAACACGCAAATCGACCGTTTTTGGTTGGCTACCGGTTTTCTCCTGAGGAGCCGACAACGCCTGGTATCACCATGAACGATACGCTGGCGTTGGTCGATCGATTGGCGGATCAGCCACTCGATTATCTACACGTCTCGTTGATGGACTTTTGGTCGAAGCCGCATACGGGTGCGGATACGTCGCAGACCCGGTTGGCGTTGATTCAGCGGCAAGTGGGTGAGCGGGTGCCGGTGATGGGGGTCGGATCGATTCATACACCCGACGAAGCACGAAAGGCACTGGAGACAGGGGTGCCGCTGATTGCACTCGGTCGCGAACTTATCATGGAACCGGATTGGGTAGAAAAGGTGGAGCAAGGACGCGAGTCCGAAATCCGAACCACGCTGTCGAAGAATGACCGCGAAACCCTGGTGATACCTGAACCGCTTTGGCAGGCGATTATCAACACGCCGGGCTGGTTCCCAGTCGTTTAATGTGACGGCATACCGTCATTTGGGTTTGTGCGTACGAGTCAAAGGGTATATGAAGAACCGTTCATCCGCATGACTGCGATGAGCGGTTCTCTTTGTGCACAAAGATGGGGAGGGTTCACCGTGGGAGAGCGTCGAGAACCAAATCTGTCCTCCTCATAGCCGCATTGGTGATTATGTGGGGAGTCAGTTGGCCGATTTACAAAATTGCATTGAATGATACGCCGCCCATTTTGTTCGCCGGATTGCGAACGCTGATTGGCGGTATTCTGCTCGGTATCGTGAGGTTGCCGAAGTACCGGGAAATTCGATGGAAACAAACTTGGCATATTTATCTCATTGCTGCTTTTTTTAACGCGATCGTGTTCTATGGTCTGCAGACTGTCGGTTTGCGCTATTTGCCTGAGGGATTGTTTACGGTGGTTGTGTATTTGCAGCCAGTGCTGATTGGTTTGCTGACATGGTTGTGGCTCGGCGAACGGCTGTCGGTTTTGAAATTGGTCGGGCTGCTCCTCGGATTCGTTGGCGTCGGTGTCATTAGTGTCTCGAGCATCTCGGGGCACGTCTCGCCAATCGGCATCATCCTGGCTATCGCGACCGCCGTCGGGTGGGCAATCGGAACCATCTATGTGAAAAAGATTGGCAACCGCGTGGACGCCTTGTGGCTGGTGGCCTTTCAGTGCGGTATCGGTGGGTTGGTGATGACCGCCGTCGGATCCGGCTTCGAGCACTGGTCGAGTATCGTTTGGAACGCGCCGTATCTCTGCGGCCTCATCTACGGCGCAGTGTTTGGCATTCCTATCTCGTGGGTGGTCTTCTTTACTTTGGTCCGATCCGGCGACGCCAGCAAAGTGGCCTCGTTCACGTTCCTTGTGCCGCTCATCGCAATTTTCCTCGGCACGTTGTTTCTGCACGAGCCGTTCACAGATTACCTGCTGATTGGGCTTGTGCTGATTGTCGTCAGCATCTATCTCGTGAACCGCACGCCGCGTGCCAGGGGCTAAGCGTAGAGCAGCGGGGCGGGCGTGGCCCGGGCGTCGTGTGGGTGCGTGGGGGTGCGTGGGGGTGCGTGGGGGTGCGTGGGGGTGCGTGGGGGCGTCATGGGGCGTGGGTGTGCCTGTTGCGGCGTGATCGACCGTCGCTTTGCGCGTAGTATGCGTTGGGATGGTGCAATGAGCGTGCGAATGTCCACTGTTGACTGGCCGAATGCGGGCGGGGATGTCTTATTAAGACAGATGCCCCGGATGACAGGTAGCGTCAAGAAGTCTGTGTAAATCCGCATGTAGGAATCAGGGGAGATCCTCATCATTGCGAGTCTTCGTGTTTTTTAAGTCTCTTCGTTGAATATTCCGAACAGGCACCTTGCTGTCTTGTACGTTACCAAGGTAAATATATCCATCCCTCACGTCTTACAGCCTGAGTGGGAGGGGTGAATGGCCTTTGGCCAGAGGGGAGGAGCGAAGCGGCTTCCCCTGTGCAGAGCCTGTGGAGCTTGTGGGCAACCCTATTCTTGGGTTGTCCATCAAATCCACAGGCTTTATTTCGTTTCCTCAGTACCGTACCTTTCAGCAAACATCTCACGGAGGCGCTTCTGGGTACCTGTATCCGCAAATCCCCGCAAGGCGCGTTTCGACCATTTCTCGTTATAGCCTGTTGCGAACAGATACACGATCTTCTCAGCCGCCTCAAGGTTCGCGATGCTATTCATTGGCTTGACTCTCTTGCGGATTTCCTTAATTGTCCGCTCGATCGCGTTAGTCGTATAGATAGCATACCGTATCGCTGCAGGGTACTTATAGAAGACCAGGAGGTTGTCCAAGTCCTCTCGCCACGACTGCACCTCACGTGGGTACTTCGCGTTCCACTTGCTCTCGAATTGCCTGAAGCATCCTAGCGCTTCCTCGTAGGTCTCACTGGAATATACGCCCTTCAAATCCGCAAGAACCGTTGCCTTGTCCTTGGCTCGGACTTTCACAATGATGTTGCGTAATTTGTGAACAACACAGCGTTGGAAATCGGCCTTCGGGTAGACGGATAAGAAGGCTTCCTGCAGTCCGGTCAACCCATCTGCTACACCAATCAGGATTTCCTCAAGCCCACGCGCACGCAGATCATTGAAAATCTCTCGGCAAGATGTAGCGCTCTCCGTGCCACCCACATAGTAGCCAAGGATTTCTCGGTGTCCATCCTCATCAATTCCCATCACGACATAGATGGATTCGTTGTCCACGGTATCCCGCTTGAGCGCCACATACATCCCATCCATGTACACGACAGAGTACCGTCGTTTTAAGGGGCGCTTGCGCCAAGCATCTACATCCTGTAATACGATATTCGTGATGTTGCTAATGGTGGTCGGCGAGTATTGAACACCAAGCATCCGTTCAATGAATTGCCCCACCTCACGCGTACTCATACCGCCCTTGTACATTGCGATGATGGTTTCTTCCAACCAAGCATCTCGCCGACTATACGGCTCAAATATGCTGGTTTGAAACTCACCTTCCCGGTCTCGAGGAACATGTAAATCCTCAATCCGCCCAAACCGTGTATCCAGCGTCCTCGTGTAATATCCGTTGCGACTGTTCTTCAATTCCGGATGCTCTACCGTCAGGAAGTTGTGGATCTCCTCACGCATAATGAGCTCCAAACGCTCTTGGATGAACTTCGACATTTCCATTTCCAGTTGTGCGGCAAGCAACTCTTTGTTAGTCTGATACAAAGTAGGGTCATCTCCTCTGGACTTCAGCAATCTTGAGGATACCCTACTTTTCCTATTTTGTGGACTGCTTACACAAACTATTTTACGCCATCGGATGACACGGAAATAGAGTAGATAATCTGCCTTATCTACCACGAAGGGGCGGATTTTGGGTAGTTTGAGGCGGATTAAGGTCGAAAATTTGTCTTATCGGCGCGATGTCCCCTGAAATGGCAGGAATAAGGCAGAAAAGTGACCTTAATTCCTCCGATCCGCCGCCGAACCGCCGCCGATCCGCCCCTCACCGCGGCCAAGGGCCCCCGATCCGCCCCCTCACCGCTGGCCCAGGGTCCCCCCGATCCGCCACTCCACCGATCCTCCTCACAGGCCGCTCCACGTGCAGCGGCCTGTTCGCTGTGGCGCGTTAAATGATCTTTTTCGGCGTGAAGAATTCCTGAATCAGGGGAATCGCTTGCGGAAATTCAAATTGAAGCTGCCAGGCGCCGACGCCGCGCAGGCGGTAGTTGACGACCAGTTGGAACTTGGCTGCCCGAGCGCGGGCGTCTTCGAACCAGACGACGTGTGAGCGGCCACTTGTATCTTGATAGCGGAAGTAGGGCTGCTGGTCCTGGGTAGAGAATTGGATGGGCACTTGGTACTGCCGCGCGGTTTGAACCGCTGAGGACACCGAGACCGCTGATGCGGATGTGGCCGTTCCGTTTGCGTCGAGAATCCAGTCGTAGCCGTAGCGTGGCACACCGAGGATGATTTTGTTCGCGCGCATGTATTGGAGCGTGTACTCGATGGTCTGGGTGACGCCAGTGATCGGCGCGACCGGCCCAGGTTGTGTGTGCGCTTCGTGGAAATCGTAGGCCATGATGAAGGCGAAATCAACGACGCTGCCGATGCCGCCGTAGTCGTACCCGCGCAGCCATGGTACGTTGTCGCTGGTCTTTGGCGGCAAGGCGACAGAGGTGTAGTAACCGCGCGGACTCAGCGCTTGTTTCAGTTGGTGGAGGAAGCCCGTGTATGCATCGCGATCCCCCTCTAATACCTCCTCGAAATCCACATTGACGCCCGCAAATTGGTGTGAAGTCCTCAGGTACAGGATGTTGTTGATGAGGCGTTGGCGAGCGCTCGGGGAGTTGAGGACTTGACTCGCGAGCGATCCGCTAAACCCTTGCGCGGTAAGGTTCGTGATGGTGGCCAAAGGCGCGACATGGTTATTTCGCGCGGCGGCCACAAAAACGCTGTCATCGAGCGTGCTTAAATCGCCATTGGCGTAAAAGTGGTACTCAAAGATGCCGTAGTACGCGTTGTATGTCGCGAAGAGGTTCGCCATGGATTGATCCTGTGACGGAGTGGTTGGCACGAGATAGCTGAGGCCCTCGATGGGATACTTCGGCCGCGGCGGGATGTACAGGCGCATGCCCGGCGTCAGGTTATCGGAAGGCAAACGGTTTGCCGCGCGGAGTGCGGATTCTGAGGTGAAACTCATTTGCGACAAGGTGTATAAGGAGTCGCCGGGCTGCACGATGTACACCGACGACGGAATAAACAAGGATTCGCCTGGAATGAGCGGTGTATTGGCGACACCATTCGCCGTGCTGAGCGCGCTCATCGAGACCTGAAATTTTGCCGCGATGTGAAACACGGAGTCCCCTGGTTGTACAGTGTAGATGAACACGGTGCTCGTCTCCTTTCACACGGTCAAAGACTCTAAGCAACATATTCATGGGCACTCGCTTGTGTCATCTGGTGAGGCATGTTTCGTGGTTGCGCTTTGTGATCGGTACTGCTGCGCCCGACAGGGATTCGCGCAAGGCGCGCAGAATTACAAGTATCATATACATATGGGCAAGAGGTTAATGATAATGGAAGGATTTATGGAATCCTTCTAGATACTGTGTCGCCACGTGCGTTAGGGAGATGGCTATGACGCCGCAGAATATAAACCGAGTGAGTTTTCAACGACACGCGATTTATTTGGTGAACAATACCATCTATACGCGTTTTGATAAGTTCCTTCGGCACGTGCCGATTGGCGTCCCTATTTTTGTCAATGCGACGCTCGAAGCGCGCTACCGAGAGGCACTCAAGGGGCGCACGTACACCGTTCTCTCGTCTGGGAACCTGTTCTCGTTTCGGGCCTTGTTGGGTGCTATCGCAAAGGGTCAACCTGTGCTTGTTGCACTTGATGTCGATCAAGCTGGCTTCCAAATCATTGGCCGGATTGCCATGAGGGCGAACGTCCCGATTGTACCGGTACATGTGTTGGGGGATAAGTTTTTCGCCGCAGAGGAGATTGTCGCGGACCAGTGGGTGTCTGTCTTGAATCAAATTCAGTCGTTTTTGCTGGACAGCTATCTGGGGACGGGCCGCGACATGCAGATGAACTTGTTTAATGAGTTGCTGGAGGCGGCCAAATATTACGGTGAGGATTGGCTGATTGCCAAGGACATGTCTGGGCGCGTGACGTATCGCGACGTCTTGCTCAACACCTACGTGTTGAGTCAGCGACTGCAAAAGATCACCCGGGGCGCGCAACACATCGGCGTCTTCTTGCCGAATTCGATTGGCAACTTAGTGACGTTGTTCTCCTTGTTTTACTTGGGGAAAACGCCTGTCATGTTAAATTACTCCGCTGGTGTACAAACGATTTCAGACGCGTGTGACACGGCGCAGGTCTCCGTTGTGCTGACTTCGCGGGAATTTATCGAAAAAGGGCAGCTCGAGGCGGTCGCCCAGGCGCTCACCGCGAAGTGTCGCGTTTTTTATTTGGAGGATGTGCGCCAATCTATCTCGATGATGGATAAGATCACAGGGTTTCTTCAGTTTCGGCGTCGGCGTCGGGCGCGGGCAGTCGACCAGAGGTTGGTTCTGTTCACGTCTGGCAGTGAGTACCGCCCGCGGGGCATCGTCTTGTCGCACGAAAACATTTTTGCGAACGTGCAACAAACGCGATCCGTCATCGATTTTGGCACGGTCGACAAGATGCTCAATGCCATGCCTATGTTCCACAGTTTTGGGCTGACAGCCGGCGCTATCTTGCCACTGCTGTGCGGTGTACAAACGTATTTGTATCCCTCTCCGCTGCATTTCAAGCGGATTCCGGAGTTGGCGGGCGAGGAGCAATCCACCATTTTGTTTGGCACCTCCTCGTTTCTTGAAAAGTACGGCCAATATGCGAGTGAAGACGATTTTCGATCGCTACGGTACGCCGTGGTCGGTGCAGAACGTCTGAATGCGGAAGTGGAAAGTTATTGGCTGAACAAGTTTGGACTGCAGATTATGCAAGGCTATGGGGCTACGGAGACGTCCCCGATTATGTGTCTCGATACGCCGCTGAACCACAAAAAGGATAGCGTCGGTCGATTTTTGCCAGGCATTCGCTACCGTCTCGAACCTGTGCAGGGCATTGATACGGGTGGCAAGTTGCTGATACAGGGGCCAAATTTGATGGTGGGCTATCTCACGCACAACGAGGGGTATACCCAACAGGAAGGTTGGTATGACACGGGGGATGTGGTGACGGTCGACGAGGATGGGTTTGTCACCATTATTGGCCGACTCAAACGCTTTGCGAAAATCGCTGGCGAGATGATTTCACTGAATCTCATTGAACAGCTCGCCGCACAGTGCTACGGGCTGGCCGATTTTGCAGCCGTCAACCTCCCTGATGAGCGACGGGGTGAAAAAATCATCTTGGCCACGACCGCAACCGATCTCACTTTGGCACCTTTTCAGCAATTTATTGACGCGCATGGGTACTCTCGGCTCCACATTCCAAGTAAAATTGTCCATTTAGAGGTTCCGTTGTTGGGTAGCGGCAAGACGGACTACGTCACGCTCAAACAGTGGATTGAGGCGCGGTTGTCAGACGGGTAGGAAAATTTTCGTGGGCTGTCGGGTGGATGCACGCGATGGTGCATCGCCCGGTTCGCGCCGTTCGGGCGCTGGCGCGAACCGGGGAGTCCAACGCGGCTTGCCTGGCGATTCTGCGATAAGTCAGGGTTTATGGCAGCCGGGGCAGCCGGGATCGACGACTTCATTTCTTGTCATCGGTTGGACATAGTGTCTTGGCACGTTGACAATCACTCGGCGCTCCACGTTGACGATTGGATGGATGATGGGTACTTCGCGGGGAATGTAGCAGTCCCGGACGATGTACTGCGGATCGCAAATGATAGGCGGGCATTTCTTCATCATCTGAACAGCACCTCCGTAAATTGTGGTTGCCTTATAATCCATGCACGGATAGGGCTGATGGTAACGGGCAAGCGCCTGTTCCCTCGGAAACTCGTTTTTTTTGCGATTGACATCAGCAAAAGATTCAGTAGTATTTGACTCATTCATCAACGGGACTCGAGCTACAAATTTGGTTGTGAAACGAGAGGATGAGCGCTACGTGGTGAACCAGGAAAGGTTATGGCGTCGGTTGATGGCACTCGGCGAGGTTGGCAAGCAGGCGTCGGGTGGCATTACGCGCTTGGCGTTTACACGGGAAGAGCGCGAGGCAAAAGACTTGGTGAGCAAGTGGATGCAAGAGGCGGGACTGGAAGTTCGCGAGGACGCCGTGGGCAACCTCATTGGTCGCAAGGAGGGAGTCCATCCGGAGGCGGCGGTGGTACTGGCGGGATCGCATATTGATTCGGTGTTTCACGGTGGCAACTTCGATGGCCCACTGGGCGTCTTGGCGGCAGTTGAGGCACTCCAGTGCATGGGGGAAGCGGGGATTCAACCGGAGCGACCGATTGAAGTGGTGGCATTTACGGATGAGGAAGGTGCGCGTTTTCGCTTTGGCATGACGGGCAGCCGCGGATTGGCAGGCAACCTGCGCATAGAGGAATTGGAGGCGCAGGACGATGCTGGCGTCAGCATTGCTGAGGCGATGCGCGCGTGCGGATTCAATCCGGCGCGAATTGGCGAGGCTGCGCGCCCGAAAGGGTCTGTCCA
Organism: Alicyclobacillus acidoterrestris; assembly: GCF_022674245.1. Taxonomy (GTDB): domain Bacteria; phylum Bacillota; class Bacilli; order Alicyclobacillales; family Alicyclobacillaceae; genus Alicyclobacillus; species Alicyclobacillus acidoterrestris. The sequence continues at coordinate 3,831,429 of NZ_CP080467.1, read as the reverse complement.
CGCTTACGTCGAGGTCCATATTGAGCAAGGAAAGGTATTGGAGCAGACCGGTTTGCAAGTGGGCGTTGTGACGGGACTTGCTGGACCGCTCTGGCTGAAATTCACCGTGACGGGGACGGCTGGCCACGCAGGGACAACCCCCATGGCGCTGCGGAGCGACGCTTTGACTGGCGCAGCAGAGATAATATTAGAAATTGAGCAGGCGGCTGCGCGAGAAACGCGAACGGTTGGTACGGTGGGACAATTGACGGTGTATCCTGGCGGCGTGAACATCATTCCTGGGCGGGTCGAATTTACGCTCGATCTCCGCGACGTCGACGCCTCCACCCGCCGCGCTGTGGCGGATGAGATTTGTCGCAACGCCGAGCAGATCTGCGCAAATCGCGGGTTGACGCTCAGCGTTGAGACGTTGCAGGATATTGCGCCACTGGCATGTGCAAAGGAGATTCAAGACGCGATTTACGACGCGTGCGAAACAGTAGGCATTAAGACGATGCCGGTGGTCAGTGGGGCGGGTCACGACTGCATGCAGTTGCAGGATTTGTGTCCTGTGGGCATGATTTTCGTGCGATCGAAGGATGGAATCAGCCATCACCCCGACGAATGGAGCGCGCCGGAGGACTGCGCGGCGGGCGCCAGTGTGCTGTATCACACGTTGTTGAAGTTGGCGCATTTGGGATAAGAGTTGGCCGAGTCGGACAAAATTCACAAGGATGAGCGGCTGTGGCTGATGAACTCAGGAGCAGCTGTCGAAGCCTGCAGTGAAGGAGAGAAGACTCAAATGGCCAAGGATTTTTACGAGGCGCTTCGCCAACGGCGTTCCTATTATGGGATTAGCGATGAATCTCCGATTTCGGACGAGCGTATACAGGAAATCGTCGAGGAAGCCGTGAAACACACACCGTCCTCGTTTAACTCCCAGAGTACGCGTATTGTCCTGTTGCTCGGCAAAGAGCACCAAAAGCTTTGGGATATCACGACGGATGTGCTGCGCGCCGTGGTCCCTGAGGGACAGTTTGCCCCTACTCAGCAAAAGATGGACAGTTTCCGCGCTGGGCATGGGACGGTGCTGTACTTCGAAGATTTGTCCGTGGTTGAGGATTTGCAGCGTCAATTCCCGCTCTATCAAGAAAACTTCCCGGTCTGGGCCCAACACACGAATGCGATGCATCAGTTTGTCATCTGGACTGCTTTGGAGATTGAGGGACTCGGCGCAAGTCTACAGCACTATAATCCGCTCATTGACGAGCGTGTGAAAAGCAATTGGAATTTGCCTGAAAAGTGGCAACTGGTCGCGCAAATGCCGTTTGGGAAACCGACTTCCGATCCCGGCGACAAAGATTTCAAACCCCTCGACGCGCGGCTCAAAGTCTTCCGCTAAGTGCATGGATTGGCCTGCGGAACGTGGGAACTTGGAATATGGGGACTTAAAGGAAGACCGTGAGAAATAGGGATATAGGTAATCTGACACTGCCTCTGGCGGTGTTTTTTGTGTTGGTTTTCTGCTCGTACGCTGATTCTCCTAAAGATGAACGATTTGTCGAGCGTTTCATGATAAGATCATGGGTAAGAGGAGAGCAAGCCATGACTCAGACTGACACGCGATTATATGAAGCAAGAGAATTGCTGCGAAAATATTATGGATATCCCGATTTCCGCCCTGGCCAAATTGACATTGTCGAGAGTGTTCTCGCAGGTAGAGATACGGTCGGCATTATGCCTACAGGTGGCGGAAAATCAATTTGTTACCAGATTCCGGCGCTTTTATTCGAAGGGATTTCGATTGTGATTTCTCCTTTGATTTCCCTGATGAAAGATCAGGTAGATGCGCTGTCGAACGTTGGCATCCCAGCGACCTATATCAACAGCAGCCTCACCGCTGACGAGGTTTACCAACGGATGAGACAGGCGGAGAACGGGGAGTTCCGACTCATTTACGTGTCGCCAGAACGTTTGGAGGCCGGCGCGTTCATGGCGTTTATCAACCGTTTGCGCCCGCGCATGGTGGCTATTGACGAGGCGCACTGCTTATCGAGTTGGGGCCATGATTTTCGGCCGAGTTATCGCGCGATTTCACCGCTTCTTCAGCAACTGGACGAGCGCCCTGTCATTGCGGCGCTGACCGCGACGGCGACGCCCGAAGTGCGCAAGGACATCGTCGAATTACTGCACCTTCATCAGCCCAATGTGTTTGTGACCGGCTTTGATAGGGAAAATCTTTCGTTTTCTGTCGTCACAGGGATCGATAAGCGCGATTACGTTCTTACCTATCTGGAACGTCGACCGAATGAAGCAGGAATTATTTATGCGTCAACGAGAAAAGAAGTCGATAGTCTCTATGAGTTTTTGGAGAAGAAACGGGTGCCGGTCAGCCGTTATCACGCGGGGCTAAGCGATGAACAGCGCAGTCGGAATCAAGACCAGTTTCTCTATGACGAAACGCGGATTATGGTGGCGACGAACGCATTTGGCATGGGTATTGACAAGTCGAATATCCGTTTTGTGATTCACTACAACCTGCCGAAAAACCTTGAGTCGTATTATCAAGAAGCCGGGAGGGCCGGGCGCGATGGGGATCCCGCTGACTGCGTGCTATTGTTCCAACCGCGCGATGTCCAGGTACAAAAGTTCCTCATTGAGCAGACGGACACGGCGCCGGATCGACGGTCACTCGATTATCAGAAACTGCAGGCGATGGTGGATTACTGCCACACGACACACTGCTTGCGCGGCCACATCCTGACGTATTTTGGCGACGAGCATCCCCCACATCAATGCGACAACTGCAGCAACTGTAACGGCGATTTCGACAAACAGGACGTCACTGTCGCAGCGCAGCAGATTTTTTCCTGCGTGCTTCGCATGCGGGAGCGCTTTGGCGTCAAACTGGTTGCGGGCGTGTTGCGGGGCTCCCGCGATAAGCGCATCCAGGAACTGAACCTCGATACGCTTTCCACGTACGGGCTGATGAAGGGGAAATCGGAGAAGGAGGTCGTCGGCTATATTCAGACACTGATTGCCGACGGTTATTTGAAGCTTTCAGACGGCCAATTCCCAGTCGTGCAACTTCAGTCGACCGCTGTACCGGTATTGAAAGGGCAGGCGAGTGTCGTCGTTCGTGTGCCGAAGCGCGTCAAGGCGGCTGTACAGCATGATAACGGTTTGTTTGAAGTGTTGCGGGCGTTGCGCAGAGACCTTTCGAAGCGCGATGGCGTGCCGCCGTACGTGATTTTCTCCGACAGCACGTTGCGTGAAATGGCGGCAGCTTGTCCAACGGACAAGTCGTCGATGCTGGCGATTCGCGGCGTCGGAGAAATGAAATTGAACCGCTATGGCGCGGAATTTTTGGCCGCTTGCCGGCAGTTTCGCGCCGAGGGTGTCGCAGACTGAACGAACTGATACGGCGGTAGGCATCGCCGCGTGCTATGGGCGGGTAGGTGTCGTTGCCAGGAAGAGGAGTCTGTACGCGCTGTGCAGTGCATGTTGCGGTGTAGTGTATCTGGGCATATTCCCAGCCTGTTTGTGCATCCTAGATGCGCAGCCAATTTCATGAAACGGGTGTGGGGAATTTGTCCAACGCGCAATGTTATGTATTCCTTGCCGATTCAAAAGCGACGCGCCAGGTGCTCACGATTTTTTCCAAGGCGGACGGCGATGGCAAAGACAAGGCAAAGGAAAAAGTGCAGGCTGTCTTGAAGGCGCGCGAGAAAGATCCGTGCGAGGTGTTGTATACAGGCACTATCCACTTTGAGGACGCCGAAGCCCAAGTCATCGCAGATCAGAACGAATTCTTCGAGAAGCACGACTCGGTCTGGATTCTTCGCTGCCGTTATCGCGATGCGTAAAGGTTGGCCGCTGAAGGATCGGTCGGTGTTCGCCTCTGGGGCGGAGAGTAGAATGTGGAGAGAGCGGAAAATAGGGCAGTATTTCTGCGCTATTTCCGCTCTTTGTTTATATCCGGCGGAATTTAGACAAGAAAAATGTCTTATTGCCCGAAAAATCGGCGATTTCCGGGGTCACGAGGCGCAATAGTGCAGATTTTCTGCCTTATGGGCCGTCAGAATGAGGACGATGTCTTAATAAGACACGAGGGCCTGGTCCATCCGCCCGATCCGCCACCCATGCCGCCCTACACGAAAAAGGACGGCACGAAGCCGTCCTTTTCTGTAAGTCAACTGCGGTTTTGAGACATCCTTAAGCGGTCGTCACCATCACACATCAGCCTCCTTACAAGACTTATGATGCGCAGAAATCGCAGCTTTATGCGTCATTCGGCCGCGGATTGTGCGATACTGTACGTCCACTGTCGATCCGCCTGTCGACCCGATTGTCGATCCGCCTGTCGATCCACCGCCGCCTGGCCTAACCCTCTAGCGTGTCCTCGATGGTGTCTTGCCAGCGGGCGAGAACACTCGCGGGATCCTTTAGTTCTATGCGAATGCCGCTTGTGAGGTCGGCGTATTTTGCCACGTCCTCACGGATGCCCTCGATGGTGGCCGCGAAGCGGCGCAGATTGTGGCGGGCGTTCGGATTCGACGCCAGTGGCTCGACGCGGAGGCGAATGTAGTACGCCTTTGCATCGTGAACGAGGACGAGCGTCGCTTGCCCTCGCTGTTCGAGGTTGTGCGTCGTCGACGTACTAGGCCACATGGCGAGTCGCATGTGTGTGCTATCGACGGCGACGACCTCCCCGACACTGACCATGGCCGCATGCGGCCAAAGGTCGTCGGTGACCGTCAATAACATCATCGCGTCGTGTTGTTTTTGCGACAGGTCGTCGCCACTGAAGAACGTCAGTAGGCTGTCAGGAAGTTCGCGCAGATTCCCGAACATACAATCAGCCCCTTATCAGCGGTTTATCCGCGGTGGAACAGTCGGCACCTGGATGGCGTTCGGAATATCCGCCTGATTGACCTTGAAGCTCGGTTCGTATTTGCTCGGGTCGGTAAATTTATCGGCTTCCGTGGAACGCCACGTGTAAAAACAGACCGGACAAGAGTAGACCGTCCAAGCGCCCTGGACCGGAGACTTTGCGACCGCTTCGGCTTTGGTTGAATCACAGCGTGGGCAAGTTGTCATGTGAACCACACTCCCTTATCGATTCTTCTGTACGTTATTGATTGCTGAGCAGATCTTGGAAAATTTTCTCCCACTTCTCCGTTGCCAATGGTGCGTCGAGCGGTTGCGAGTAGTGGCCGCGTGTCTCTGGGGCCACCGGTGTCGTCGCGTCGAGAATCATCTTGTGGGAGATGCCGGCTGGGTTGGAGCCGGGATCGAGTGGTAAAACGGACATGTCCGGCAAGATGATGACGTCGTGAGCTGGGTGCATCTTGGTCGACAGCGCCCACATGACTTGTGGAAGGTTGAATGGATCAACCGTCTCATCCACTACAATCACGAGTTTACAATATCCGAGGCCGTGCGGTGTCGTCATTGCGCGCATGCCGACTGCTTTGGCAAACCCACCGTACCGTTTCTTGGTCGAGATAATGGCGACGAGGCCATGCGTGTACATGGCATTGACGGCCACGATTTCGTTCGGGAACGCGTCCTTGAGTTGCTGATACATGGGCACGCAGGTGTTGACGCCGACCATGTAGTCCGTCTCTGTCCATGGCATACCGATGTAGAGGTGCTCGAAAATCGGGTTCTTGCGATGGTATACCCGTTTGATGCGAATGACAGGCATGCTTCGCCCACCAGAGTAGTGACCTGTGAACTCGCCAAATGGGCCCTCAAATTCGCGCACGCCGGCCAGGATTTCACCTTCGAGGACAAACTCCGCGCCCCAAGGTACATCCAGGTTGGTGCCAGGCAAGGTAAATACTTTGTACGGCTCTCCCTGAATGGCACCGGCCATTTCGTATTCCGACTGGTCGTAGCCAATTGGTGCGGCTGCCATCGTGGTGATAACCGGTTCACAGCCGATAGCTAGCGCGACGGGGAGGTTTTCTCCGCGCTCTTCGGCCATGCGTAAGTGCACAGCGATGTCGTGCTGCGGGACAGGCTGGATGCCAAGTGTATCGCGGCCCTTGACCTGGATGCGATAAATGCCGACGTTTTGTTTGTCGAAGTTGTCTGGGTCAGACGGGTCGCGCGAGATGACGCACGCCTTGTCGATGTAGAAGCCACCGTCGTATTGGTTCAAGCGGAATAGGGGCAGGATATCGAACAAGTTGACGTCCTGATTGATTTCGACTTCTTGGAAGGGCGCGCTGTCCATGCGCTCGACCGGAACCGGGAAGTTGTCCCAACGGCGGGCGAACTCAAAAAACTGCTCTTTAACCGGCGTGTTCTTGGGAAGCCCCATCATCAGCGCGTGATTGGGCCACGATCCGATGACGTTCATGGCGACCGACGCGTTTTGATATCCGTTGATATTGGTGAATAGCAGAGCGGGACTTTTGTCGCTGACGTTGTTGATGGCGCGTCCTGCAGATCCTAAATCGGGTTCCGGCATGACCTCGTCTTCAATGGTGAGCAACTGGCCCTCTTTGCGCAGGGTGTCCAGAAAATCTCGGAAATCCTTATATGCCATCGTGTGAACCTCCAGTTCTTACTTCCGATTTGATGCCTTCCCAGCGGTTGGCCTCTTCGGGTGGTAATCCGATTTGATCCATCACACGGTACACAATGTGGTTCACCATGTCATCGAGCGTTTCCGGATGATTGTAGAACGCTGGCATCGGTGGGAATATCACGGCGCCCATTTGCGAAAGCGCCAGCATGTTTTCCAGATGAATGGTGTTTAAAGGCGTTTCACGGGTCATTAAAATCAGTTTCTTGCGCTCTTTGAGCATCACGTCGGCAGATCTTGTAATCAAGTTGTCTGCGAGTCCGATGCGAATCGACGCGAGGGTCTTCATACTGCAAGGCGCGATGATCATCCCGTCGACCTGAAATGATCCGCTCGATATTCTCGCGGCCTGGTCTTTGTGTGAATAGGTATAGCTGGCCATCGCCAATACATCGGCGACCGAGTATGGCGTTTCATACGGAATTGTCGATTTTGCCCACGGTGATACCACGAGATGTGTTTCCACACCTGCGTCGTTCAGTAATTCGAGGAGTCGAATCCCGAATATCGCACCGGTGGCGCCTGTAATACCGACAATGATTTTCACGGATCTCCCACCTTCCTTCGTTGCCTCCGCGGTGGCATCTTGTTTCACGACGTAAAGTGTAGTATACGTTTATGGATATTAAAAATATTTGTTAAATCTATTGGTCATATGATTATCATATGGATGAGGTGCTGCCCGGATGGATTTACGCCAACTCAGATATTTTGTGACCATCGCGGATGCTGGACAGATTACGGCGGCAGCGAAACGATTGAATATCGCTCAGCCGCCATTGAGCCAACAGCTCAAGCTCATGGAACAGGAGCTCGGCGTTACATTGTTTGAAAGAAGCAAGAAAAATATGACGCTTACGGCGGAAGGCATAGCACTGTACCAGCGCGCCGTTGACTTATTGAAGATGTTCGACGATATGGTGGTCGAGGTGCAAGAGCTCGGCGGTGGCGTGCATGGCACGCTGTCGATTGGAACCACCCTGTATTCTGCGCCATTTTTGTTGGACTGTGTGATGCGCCTGTGGACGGAGCATCCGCAGTTGACGTTTAAAGTGTGGGAAGGTGAGCCGGACAGGTTGCAAGAGTTGCTCGACAGCCGCGCCATTGAGGTGGCGGTGACGAACTTTCCGGTGCGCATGCAGCGCGTATCAATACACCGGACACAACCCGATTTGTTTGTGTTTGTCACGCCCGAGAATTGGTTCCCCGACCTGCCTTCGTCCATCCACATGCGGGAACTGGTCGAGCAGCCGCTCATTTTGTTGGGGCCAGTCTACGGATACGGTATTTACAATCAGATTGTGGACGAGCTGCACCGATTCAGTGAAGAACCCAACATTGTCTGCGAGTGTCACGATTCCACAATGTTGTTCCGACTGGTGCATGCGGGATTTGGCGGGACCATCATCCCGAAGTCGGTGCTGACGCTCCTTCCTTCGCACAAGTTTTGCGCGATCCCGATTGACGGAAGCCAGTTGGCTTACGAACCGACCGTGGTCTGGAAGTCGGGTGCGCACCTCTCCAACGCGGCGCGCGCGTTTTTGTCAGAATTGCCGACCAATCCAGATCGGGATGCGTGAGACGGAATGAAACTTGAAATTTGCGGAAGATAGATAGGCAAGCGGTTTCAAGATCTTGAAACATTTCCCCGGTTTGTTACAATCAAATTTCGGTACACGAAATTTCTGGTTTATTTCCGGTATCAAGGGAGGGATGAGGTTTGCTTGTGCAAACACTCAGGGAATTCCCCAAGCAGATCTCGCTTGGGAGTTTGTCGAATGGATTGGTGGCATGGTTGTTTGGCGTCACCGGGCCGTTGCTCATTGTGCTACAGGCGGCCACAGAAGGTAAGCTGTCTGCCGGGGAGGTCACTTCCTGGATATTTGGCATTTATGCGATTCCGGGACTCATGACGCTACTTCAAGCGTTTCTATTTCGCCAACCAATCGGTTATGCATTTTCGATTCCTGGTGCTGTTCTGATTGGTTCTACACTGGTGCACCACTCATTCTCCGAAGTCATCGGCGCATATATTGTCGCGGGCGTCATCATTTTCCTACTCGGTATTTCCGGCGTTGTCGCGAAAGTGATGCGCGTATTGCCGATGCCCGTCATGATGGGTATGGTCTCCGGCGTTCTCCTGCCATTCGGCATTCAACTGTTTCAGGCTGTGATTCACAATCCACTGTTAAACGGCCTCCCATTGCTTGCGTATTTATTTCTATCATTCAATCCGAAAGTGGCGAAAAAGTTTCCACCGATTCTTGGTGCTATCGTTGTCACAGCGGCAATTTTGGTTCTGACGCACTCCGTGCACGCCAAAGGCGTGTCGTTTGGCATCGCGACGCCGCATGTTTATTTGCCTGTGTGGAATCTATCGACCATGGGACAACTGGTCTTGCCATTGGTCTTGACCGTGGTTGCCATCCAAAATGCACAGGGTATTGCGGTGCTTGAGAGTGAGGCGTACGCGCCGCCCATCAACTCAATGACGAGGTGGAGCGGAATTGGTTCGGTCGTCAATGCATTCTTGGGCGCGCATACGTCCTGTGTGGCCGGACCCATGACGGCGCTTCTTGCGGGAGAGGAATCCGGTCCGAAATCGTCTCGGTATACAGCCGCTGTGACGCTCGGTGTTTTGTCGATACTGTTTGGTGTATTTGCGCCCATTGCTGCTTCGATTCCCACAATGATCCCGACATCCACCATTGAGATGCTTGGCGGAATCGCGATGATCAGCGTCCTCACCGATTCTCTGCATGCCAGCTTTGCGTCGAAATTTAAAAAGAGTGCGCTATTCTCGTTCTTGATTACCGTCTCAGGCATCACTATCGTGCACATCGGTGCTCCCTTCTGGGGGTTGGTTGGGGGGACTTGTGCTTCGTTTTTGTTGGAGAAGGACGATTATAAGTGTCCACCACTGCCGCGTGATGGTACACCGGCACAAGGGGAAGCCGAAAGTCGTGCCACTGCAGGGTGACAAGGCAATACACGTGTCATTCGGTACTTTCATATTTTCTGTTGTTTTGCCGATCTCTATTGTTTCGTCCAGAAAGTTTTGGTAAAAGAAAGTAAGTAAGATTTGCCATGATGCAGGGCGAGCGTTGCGCACATACAGAGCCAATCACGTGCAGGCGCCCTGCCGCTTATGGCTGAAAAGAGAGTGATGAGCACTGTACCCGACCAAGTTGCAAGATGTCGTGATAACAATCGTAGACTCTGAGGCCGAAGAAGGATATCCAGTGAAAGTCGTGGACTTGGAGGACGATGCGTTGGTCCTGACTGCCCCGTATGATCACAATGGCTACCCAATTCTGCTCACACCGGGGAGTCGAGTCATCATTGGATACGTGCACACAGCCTATTTTTCGTTTGAAACGAGCGTTCGCGAGCAAATCGCCGGACGCACTCCGCTCATCATTGTCGAAAAACCGCAGCCTTCGCAAATTTCCAAGGAGCAACGCAGGCAGAGCTTTCGCGTGCCAGTGACGCTTCGCGCACGCGTTACCACAAATCACACGGATTGGTTTGAGGTCAATCTGCTCGATTTGAGCGCCGGTGGATTTCGCGCTGCAATGACACATGCGCGTCTCCATATCGGCGACGAGCTGGCGGGGGAATTGACACTGCCACTCGAAAGAGGTGCTGCCACCGTTTCATTTGAAGGGGAAGTCACCAGGGAAGGCGTTGCAGGGGATATGGTTGTGTTGGGCGTGCAGTTTCAGCAAGTTCACCCGAGCGACGAAGCGCTCATCCGATACTGTATGGAGCATCAACGCCGTTTCTTGCGGACCAAGCGGGATGAATTCGATGCTGCCCGCTTGTCGAAGGAGTAAGCATCCATTCCATCAAACTACTTCCGATAAATCTCCCTCAATTTACGGACAAATGACGAGATTCGATGTGTTTGTCTTGTCACCGCTCCATGCTCTTTTTCCCATGATCTTTTTATTGTAGCCCCGCTTATCGCCACGATATAGCACATTGCTGGTTCGCACGCCTGGTCTCATCCGAAAGGACAATTTTGGATGAGATAAATATGGCAAGGGCGTGTAGGTTGTTGAATACCTTATTCTTATACTGGCAGGAATGCCGCGTGTTGGAGATTCGCGGCATATTGGAAATCGCATGCATTATATACGTGAACGAATATTTCGCACCTCGGTGCGTTTGCTATGGTTCGGCTAATTTTGGTATCCTAAAATGTGAACAATATATGAGTTTTCCAGAATGCGCGTTGGGATTGAGCCACGCATAGGGGGTGATGGCGAATATTTGCACCGCGTTTCACCTGCACATGTTCACCGAATCAACCGGTGACAAGCATGTCTCATTCTAGTGTAATCGAGGTGTTGTCTTACGCTACTCGATTCGATTCGCGACCCAAAGCATTTAAAGACGTTGACGGAAGAACAACTTTTGACGTTGGCGCAAGAGATTCGAGATTTTCTAGTGGAGTCCATATCGAGGACGGGGGGCCACTTTGGCGCGAGTATGGGCGTCGTCGAACTGACCATCGCACTGCATCGGGTATTTGATAGTCCCACGGACAAAATGATTTGGGACGTGGGCCACCAAGGGTACGTTCACAAACTATTGACAGGTCGGCGAGACCAGTTTGCCACGCTGCGTAAATTAGGCGGTATGGCAGGATTTCTGAAGCGAAGCGAAAGTCCCCATGACGTATTTGGAGCAGGACACTCTAGTACGTCGATCTCTGCTGCCTTAGGTATGGCGGTTGCACGTGATCTCTCACATGAACATTATCATGTCGCTGCGGTGATTGGCGACGGCGCACTGACCGGGGGCATGGCGATGGAGGCCATGAACCACGCTGGGGATCTTGGAACGGATTTATTGGTTGTTTTAAATGATAATGAAATGTCGATTTCCCAGAACGTCGGTGCCATTTCTAAATACCTGACGAGATTGCGTTCCGACCCGGCTTATATGCGGGCAAAAGCGGAGATTGATCAGACTTTGCGGCAATTGCACACCGTTGGTGAAAAGGTCACGAAAATGCTCGACAGAGTGAAAGATGCGGCGCGACATGTCATTTTGCCCATCAGCGTGTTTGAGTGTTTTGGGTTCAAGTATCTGGGGCCCGTAGATGGCCATGACCTTCCACAGTTGATTTCGGTATTGGAGCGGGCCAAGGAACTCAAGGGTCCGGTACTCGTTCACACCCTGACGCAAAAGGGAAAAGGGTATTCAGCGGCGGAAAATGCGCCGGATAAGTGGCATGCTTGGCCTTCGAGCAACAAGGCGAAAAAGGCGCCGTCCTATACCAATGTGTTTGCAGAGACGATGATGGAACTTGCTGAACAAGACGAGCGGATCGTGGCTGTGACGCCAGCAATGTTGTCGGGCAGTGGCTTGACGACATTTCAACAGCGTTTCCCAGACCGCTGTTTTGATGTAGGTATCGCCGAACAGCATGCGGCGACATTTTGTGCTGGGTTGGCGGCGAACGGCAAGAAACCCGTGTTTGCCGTGTACTCGACGTTTTTACAGCGCGCGTACGACCAGACCATCCACGATATCGGCATTCAGCATTTGCCTGTCGTGTTAGCCGTCGACAGGGCTGGCATTGTCGGGCCGGATGGCGAGACACACCAGGGTGTTTTTGATTTGGCGTATTTGCGCGCGATTCCCGGCATGACCATCATGATGCCGAAGGATGAAAACGAGTTGCGGCACATGTTGTACACGAGCATCCAGTGGGACGGGCCTGTGGCGGTTCGCTATCCACGAGCGGATGGTATCGGTGTGCAGATGGATTCCGATTTTAAGATGATTGAACGGGGTAAAGCGGAAATTGTCCGCAAGGGCAGTGATGTGACAATTCTCGCTTTGGGCACCATGGTAGACACGTCGCTGAAAGCGGCTGATGTCCTGAAAAAGGAACATGGGATTGACGCAACGGTGGTCAATCTGCGCTTCGTCAAGCCGCTCGACGAGTGTCTTATCAAGGAGTTGGCAAAGACCGGAGCACCCGTGTTAACCGTGGAGGAGGCGGCCTTGGCTGGCGGCGTCGGTTCGGCTATCGTGGAGCTTTTGGCTGATAGCAATATTCACACGCGCGTGAAACGCAAAGGCATCCAGGACGAATTTATCGAGCACGGGTCTCGCGACGAGGTTTTGAGTCTCTTGGGCCTAGATGTTCCGGGTATTGTTCAGGATGTCTTGGATTTGGTAGGCAGACGAGCGTCTGCGTCGCATATATTGGATGAGGTGGGGATTTGAAACGAGCGGCTGGCCGCGACATGATGTGGCTCTCTACGGACTCACGGTCCCTGCACTAGAAGGGTTGGTAAACGAAATGGCCAAGACGATGGAACAAGGACGTGAACAGCGTAAGATTGAGCACGTGTCGGCCGTGCGTACGCTCGGAGATAACCAGGCGTCGTCAACCTGGTTTGAAGATGTGACACTGTTGCCAAACTGCGCGCCGGAACTCGCGTGGGACGAGGTTTCACTGCAAACCGAATTGTGTGGGTTCTCGCTGCCGTCACCTGTCATCATCAATGCGATGACGGGCGGTGCCGACGAGGTGTACGAGATTAATCGGCGTCTCGCGTCCATCGCGCGGCGGTTCGGGCTTGCGATGGCAGTGGGATCAGAGACGGCCGCCTTGAAAAACCCAGACGTCGCTTATACCTACAGCGTCGTGCGCGAACAGCATCCAAACGGGGTTTTGCTTGCCAACGTCGGCATGGGCACTGCGCCTGATGTCGCGCAGGCGGCCGTCGATTTAATTGGCGCGCAGCTTCTGCAGGTACACTTTAACGTCGCTCAGGAGCTGTTCATGGCGGAAGGTGATAGGGACTTCCGGGGAGCGCTGTCGCGATTGGCGGAAGTTGTTGACGCCGTCGATGTCCCGGTGATTGCCAAAGAGGTCGGTCAGGGAATTGCCGCACAAGAGGCGCAGCAATTTGTCGATGTCGGCGTGCGCGCGATTGACGTCGGCGGACGGGGTGGCACCAACTTCATTGCCGTGGAGGCTTGGCGTCGCAATATGCAACTGACACATCAGTGGATGAATTGGGGCATTTCGACGGCTGCGACGCTGTCAGAGGTCGTGCACGTGGTGCCGTCGGATACGCATGTCATTGCGTCCGGTGGAATTCGCGCGGCTGACGAAATTGTCAAGGCGATGGCACTTGGCGCCAAGGCGGTTGGCATTGCAGGTCCACTCGTGCGCCTGCTTGGTGAACCGGATGGGGACGAGGCCGTGGTTCGTTACTTGGAAGAGTTGCACTGGGGGATGCGCACCTTATTGGCTTTGACCGGATCGAGAACGTGGGATGATTTGCGGACACGGCCAGTTGTCGTCGGTGGACGACTGAAACTGTGGCTGGAGTCGCGTGGACATGAAGCGTTTGTTGAAGCGCTTCATGGTCGTGGGCGCCAGTTTTGAATCTCTGGTAAAAAAGACTACAATTAATTTGTTTCGGTTGCGGACGACGTGCCGACAATTGTGTTGTTTTTGGCTTCACAAGGATCATCTCATGACAGACGATATTGTGTTGGAGGGGATATTTGTGGCAAGACAACCGCTTGGACTTACAATCGATATGGCGAAGTACATCATGAAACAAAAAGTCAAAGGCAACAAGCGTTTCCCCATGGTTCTCATGTTGGAGCCGACGGAGATGTGCAACCTCACCTGCACTGGATGCGGGAAAATTCGGCAGGCGCCGGAAGTCCTCAAAATGCGCCTGAGTGCCGAAGAGTGCTTTGCGGCGGTTGACGAATGCGGGGCACCTGCTGTCTCCATCGCCGGCGGCGAACCACTCGTCCACCCAGAAATCGTCGACATCGTCAAAGGAATGCTAGCGCGTAAAAAATTGACGATGTTGTGCACGAACGGGATTTTGCTGCACCGCGTGCTCGACAAGCTTGAGCCCGATCCTCGTTTTACGTTCGTTTTTCACCTCGATGGCAAGCGGGAACACCACGATAAAATGGTCGAGCGCAAGGGCGTCTACGATATCGTCATTAAGGGTATCAAGGCTGCGAAAGAACGCGGCTTCCGCGTAGCGACCAACACGACTTTGTACAAAGGCGCATCCGCCAAAGATACGGCGGAACTGCTGCAAGAGCTGATGGAAATCGGCGTCGACAACAGCATTCTGTCGCCAGCCTTCACCTATGAAGAGGTAGATCCATCCCATAGTGATATCTTCCTGCACCGCAAGGAAGTCAATGCGCTTGTTCAGGACATCCTCGACAACGCCAAGGGCAAAGTGCGTTTTTACGATACGCCGATGTATTTCGACTTCTTACTCGGCAAGAAGGATTTGCGCTGCACGCCGTGGGGGAACCCGACGCGCAATCCGAAGGGTTGGAAGGGCCCCTGCTATCTCCTGACAGACGGGCACTACGACACGTTTGAAGAGATGATGAATCAGACAAACTGGGAAGAATTCGGTTATGGTGAAAATCCGCGTTGCGCGAGCTGCATGATGCACAGTGGCTATGAAGCATCTGCCGTGGGTGCAATGACCCCGAAGGACACGTGGCGTTTGGTCCGTTGGTTCTTCGCCTCATAACTGACCGTGTCTGATGTCGTTCTCGTGTTGGCCGCCATGCGGTTTGAGGCCAGCGTGTTTGCGCCGTTACAACGAGAGGACGCGGGCCGTTGGCGCGTGGAAGTCACGGGCATCGGGCCGGAGTCCGCGCGCAGAGAATCGGAAGTTCTGATTCGGAAATATCGCCCGCGCTTCGTGGTTGGTGTCGGTTTGTGTGGCGCCTTGGATTCGACGCTTACGCGCCGGACAGTGGTGATTCCAGCCACCTTGTATCGCGGGGGCGGAGACGAATCGCTAGCCACAAGTGAACTGCCAGAGTCCGTTGTCAGCGAGATTCAGGCGCGCGTGGAGGCGCAGCCTCGACTGCTTGCGCGGTCGCCGCATAGCGCGCCAATCAATTCTGGCGGCGCTATGGTCTCTGTTGAAACCGTCGCTGCGTCGCCGGCGGAGAAACAGGCGTTGGCGACGCGGTATGGCGCCAATTCGGTAGATCAAGAAAGCTACGCTTGGTGCGAGGTCGCGCAGTCGTATGGCGTACCCGCTGCCATTGTGCGGGTGGTGCTGGACGAGGCGCGCGATTTGCTTCCGCAGTGGCGCAACCCGCGTGGGTGGCCGCAAGCCGCTCTGTTACCATATCGGGCGCTTACGGCCAGACGCGTATTGCAAGCGATAGGGAGGGGACTTTCGTGCGTGCGTTGGTGACCGGTGCTACGGGATTTGTCGGCTATCATGTCGCGGTTGCGCTACGGTCATCCGGGCACTCTGTGCGCGCGCTCGTGCGTTCTCCAGAACAGCACGCTGACAGACTTGGCGCACAGGGCATTGAGGTGGCTGTCGGAGATTTGGCCACAGGACAAGGGCTGGAGGAAGCCGTGGCAGGTTGCGACGCGGTTTTCCACGTCGCGGCGCATTACTCGTTGGACAGGCGCGATACGGCCATTATGCATGCGGTCAACGTAGAGGGGACCAAACGGGTGCTCGATGCCGTTCGTAAAGCAGGGGGGCCACGCCTTGTGTACACGAGCAGCACGGCGGCGGTTGGACTGCGCGACGACGGAAAACCGGCGGATGAGTCGCGTTTTGTCAATCCGGACAAGGTTCATAGTGTGTACAAAAAGACAAAGGTACTGGCCGAATCATTGGTCCTGGATGCCGCCCGTGGCGGCATGGACATTGTGATTGTCAATCCGTCGACACCGGTTGGACCGTGGGATGTCAAACCGACGCCGACAGGCCGGATTGTCTTGGATACGATGCTCGGTAAGATGCCTGGCTATGTCGAGACAGGTTTGAATTTGGTGGCCGTGGAGGATGTCGCGGCAGGTCATTTGTTGGCTTACGAGAAGGGCGCCCGAGGGGAACGGTACATACTGGGCAACCAAAATATGCACTTTGGCGATCTCGTCGCCACCGTGGCCCGACTCTCTGGCAGGAAGCCACCATCTTTGAAAATCCCTTTTTGGTTCGCGTATTTGGTGGCCGGGATTGATGAGTATATGTTATCTCCGTTGTTGGCGAAATCGCCGCGGGCCCCGGTAGCTGGTGTGAAGTTGGCAAAGGTTCCGATGTACTTTACGGCAGAGAAGGCCGTTCGGGAATTGGGACTCCCACAAACGCCTGTTGAAGACGCACTGATGCGGGCCATTGAATGGTTTCGGGCGGAGGGGGCAAAGCGCCAGCAACACACTTTAGCGAGTCGGAAAGAATCGTCGGAAAAGGGTGTGTAAACATGACGAAGCAACTCCTGGATACACCTATGGTACAAGCGACGCTGGAAGCAGGCGTCGCACATCTTTTGCGCCGACAGGCACCCGACGGATACTGGTGGGCGCCGCTATTGTCAAATGTCTGCATGGAAGCGGAATATGTGCTTCTCTGTCACTGCTTGGGGAAAAAGAATCCCGAGCGCGAGGCGCAAATCCGCAAGTATATCATTAGTCAGCGCCGCGAAGACGGCACCTGGTCCATTTATCCGGGTGGCCCAAGTGACTTGAATGCCACGGTTGAGGCGTATGTGGCGCTCAAATACTTGGGTGAGCCAGCATCTGACCCGCAAATGGTACAGGCCAAGGAATTCATTCAAAACGAGGGCGGCATTGAATCTACGCGTGTCTTTACACGCTTGTGGTTGGCCATGGTTGGGCAGTATCCGTGGGATAAGTTGCCGGTGATTCCACCTGAAATCATGCACCTTCCGAAAAGCGTGCCGCTGAACATCTATGATTTTGCGTCTTGGGCGAGAGCGACTATCGTCACGCTGACTATCGTCATGAATCGCCGACCTGTGACGCCACTTCCGGATTATGCAAAGGTTCCGGAATTGTTCGAGGCGAAGCGCCCGCCGAAGCGACGTTCGGCCAAGGGTGGAGATTCGGGCTTTTTTGTCGCATTGGATAAGTTTCTGAAGGCGTACAACAAATGGCCGATTCAACCGGGTCGCAAGAGTGGGGAACAAAAGGCGCTCGAGTGGATACTCGCGCACCAGGAAGCCGACGGCTGCTGGGGCGGTATTCAACCACCGTGGTTTTACGCTCTGTTGGCGCTTAAATGTCTTAATATGACTGACCATCCTGCGTTTGTAAAAGGGTTTGAAGGGCTCGAGGCCTATGGTGTGCACACGAGTGACGGGGGTTGGATGTTCCAGGCGAGTATTTCTCCAATCTGGGATACTGGCTTGACCGTCTTGGCACTGCGTTCGGCTGGATTGCCACCAGATCATCCAGCGCTGATTAAAGCGGGTGAGTGGTTGGTCAGTAAACAAATTCTCAAGGATGGCGACTGGAAAGTTCGTCGACGCAAGGCGAAACCAGGCGGTTGGGCATTTGAATTCCACTGCGAAAACTACCCAGACGTCGACGATACGGCGATGGTCGTCTTGGCGCTCAATGGCATTCAATTGCCGGATGAAGGGAAGCGTCGTGACGCATTGACCCGTGGCTTCCGTTGGTTGCGCGAGATGCAGAGTTCGAACGGGGGCTGGGGCGCATACGATGTGGACAACACGCGTCAGTTGACCAATCGGATTCCATTTTGCGACTTCGGCGAAGTGATTGATCCGCCATCGGAAGACGTCACCGCACACGTCTTGGAGTGCTTCGGCAGCTTTGGGTACGACGAGGCATGGAAGGTGATTCGCAAGGCGGTCGAGTATCTCAAGGCGCAACAACGCCCAGATGGGTCATGGTTTGGCCGCTGGGGCGTCAACTACGTGTATGGCATCGGCGCGGTCGTTCCGGGACTCAAGGCCGTCGGTGTCGATATGCGTGAGCCGTGGGTGCAAAAGTCGCTCGACTGGCTCGTCGAGCATCAAAATGAGGATGGCGGTTGGGGTGAAGATTGCCGTTCCTATGATGATCCACGTCTCGCAGGTCAGGGTGTGAGTACACCGTCGCAGACCGCCTGGGCGTTGATGGCGCTCATCGCGGGCGGCCGTGTCGAGTCAGATGCGGTATTGCGCGGGGTCACTTACCTTCACGACACGCAGCGCGCAGATGGTGGCTGGGACGAAGAGGTCTACACGGGAACTGGTTTTCCGGGAGATTTCTATCTTGCGTATACGATGTATCGTGATATTTTCCCTGTGTGGGCGTTGGGCCGCTATCAGGAAGCGATGCAGCGAATCCGGGGGTAAATCGGACCATGTCCACGATACCAGTTGCGTTGCAGGCGGACTTTGCGGCGTGCCAGGCGTTAGCATCTACGCATTATGAGAATTTTTCTGTGCTATCGATGTTTATTCCACGTGCGCTTCGTCCGCATTTCGCGGCCATTTACGCGTATTGCCGCGGTGTCGATGACATCGGCGACGAGTTTGAAGGCGACCGGCTGAAGGCGTTGGACGAGTGGGCGCACCAACTGACATTGTGTTACACGGGTACGCCAGAGACACCTGAGTTTCGGGCGTTGCAACACACCATTCGCCAATTTGACTTGCCGCGTCAGCCGTTTGACGATTTAATTGAAGCAAACCGGCGTGATCAACACCAGTCGACCTACGACACTTGGGAGGATTTGCTGGATTATTGTCGTTATTCTGCGAATCCAGTCGGACGCATGGTCTTAGGTTTGTTTGGGTATCAAGACGAGTACCGCCAAACGCTTTCCGACTGCACTTGTACTGCATTGCAAATTGCCAATCATCTGCAGGACATCAGTCGCGATGTGGTACGTGGGCGCTACTACGTTCCGATTGAGGATTTGGAGCGCTTTGGTTCGTCACTTGCAGAATATCGTACAGGGGTGATTACGGAGGCGATTCGTGCCTGTATCCGCCACGAAGTCGAGCGGACGTGGGAACTGTTTCGACGGGGGGCCGACTTGGAACCGACGGTGCCGAAGCGGCTGCGCATGCAGTTGCGACTGTATCGTTATGGCGGAGAGGCAGTGTTGCGCGCGCTTGAGCAGCAAAATTATGACTCGCTGTCGCACCGACCGGTTGTGTCGACAGGGAAGAAGGTACGTATCGCTTGCAAGACACTTTTTAAGCCGTAGCCAGTCAAGGAGATGAGGGCACATGAATTTGACGCAGGCGTATAAATACTGCGCGAAGTCCACACGCCAGGCTGGAAGTTCGTTTTACTATGGGATGCGTCTCTTGCCTCCGGCAAAGCGTATGGCCATGTACGCCATCTACGCCTGGAGTCGGATTTGCGATGATGCCGTAGACGACTTTCACGGACAAACGGCAGAAGAACACCTGCAACGGGCTGAACGGATTTACTTGGATGCATACGAAGATGGGTATGCGTCGCATCCAAATCCTGTGGTTCAGGCGCTGGGGGATTCCGTTCGGCGCTTTCACATACCGAAAGAGCCATTTGCCGGACTCCTTGACGGTATGAGAATCGATATGGAAGCTGTGTGCTTTAAGACGTTTGCTGAATTGGAGCGGTACTGCGAGTATGTGGCGGGGACCATCGGGCAAATGTGTGTTCATATTTTTGGCTATCGCGATCCCGCTGCCTTCCAATGGGCCCGCGATATGGGCATCGCCTTGCAGTTGACCAACATCCTGCGCGATTTAAAGGAGGACGCCAAGCGGGGGCGGGTGTATTTGCCGCTCGAAGAGATGGGCCGCGTCGGCTACTCTGTGGAGGATTTGGTGACTTCGCGAACGACACCCGCTTTTTATGCGTTGATGAACGAGCAAACACGGCGTGCGAAAGCTTATTACGAGCGTGCACGTAATTTGTTCCCACTCGTGGAATCGGATAGTTTACGTTGTTTACGCGTCCTTTATCTCATGTATTATGAAATTCTTAATAAGATCCAGTCCACGGGGTTCAACGTGTTTGGAGAACGGATTCATGTGTCGGGATCGAAAAAGCTGCAATTGGTATGGGGTGCTCTATGGAAAGCGTCCGCGACCGTATGACATCCTCGCGCATACTCATTATTGGTGCAGGCTGGGCGGGCATCTCCGCGGCACACTCGCTGATGTTGGCGGGTGTGCCTGGAGAGCAGATTGTGATGTTGGAACGGGCTCCGCGCGCAGGTGGCCGGGCGTTTTCGTTTACAGATAAGGAACAAGGACTGGATTTAGACAACGGACAACACGTCTTGCTCGGATGCTGTGACCAGTTTGTTCAATTGCTTGGCGACATGAATATCGCCAACGCCTATCGTTTTCAGCCGAGCTTGAATATCCCGGTGTATTGTGAAGGCGCCTGGGGACAGTTGTTCAGCAAACGGCTCACGGGCGCATTGCACTTGCTGCCGGGGCTTTTGTCCTATGCCCATCTCGGTATGCTTGATCGGGTGCGTGCATTACGGGCGGCTCCTGGTTTTCTTCATCCCGATGTGGAAGCGCTCGACGCCATGAGTTTTGGGGACTGGCTGCGGAAAAATGGCCAAACGGAACGCACGATAGGGCGCCTCTGGGATTTGGTCGGTACGGCTGTACTCAACGGTCACGTCGACCAGATCAGCGCCGGACTCGCCGCTGAGTCCTTTCGCATGGGCGTTGTCGCCGGGTGGCAGCAGGCAAGGCTCGGTTTGTTCACGCGTCCATTAGGCGACCTCGCGGACGACGCGGTGTCGCATTTACAGCGAAGAGGGGTCACGGTTCGCTTCAATACAGCCGTAGATTCTTTGCTGTTTGAGGGAAATCAGGTGATGGGCGCACGTCTGCGCGACGGCCAGAACTGGGTGGCGGATACTGTGATTTCTGCGGTCCCGCACGATGCGTTGTGGCGGATGCTGCCGGATGTGTGGCAGCGGCACGCCGACTTTCAGGGATTGCAGAAACTCGCTTGGAGCCCGATTCTGAACGCCTTCATCCTGTATGACCGCCCGGTCACTCAGCACGATGTCTTTGCCTCTACGCAATTGGGGGGCATGTTTGTTTTCAATCGGGCGGCATTGGTTGGCGAGGATCATCTCGATGGTCGGTGGCTCTCGATTTCCATCTCCGCGGCGGATAGGTATCGCGCATTGTCGCACGATGAGATAGGCGCCATGGTACAAAAGGCGATTGCGGAGGCTTTGCCTGAGGCGCGTGATGCGAACGTGGAACATTGCAAAGTCGTTTGGCAGCCGCGCGCCACATTTTTGGCGAGTCCAGGCACGGCAGGAAAGCGGCTGAATCCCACCAGCGCTGCGCAGGGTTTGCTCATCGCTGGTGATTGGACAAATACCGGTTGGCCTGCATCGCTCGAAGGGGCGGTCCGGAGTGGTCAAGCGGCGGTCGAGGCATGGTTGCGCGGTGGTCGCAAGCAGCCCGATTTGCCGATGACGAGTTAAGGCTACGGAAATTTGTAGTCCTTCGCACGGATTGCGGAATACACATCACCTCTTGGATACATTCACAGAATGCGTCCAAGGGGTGATTTTTTATTTAGACATTTTTTTGTATAGACAATTGAATCTTCGTGAATTTTCCTCTACGCTCATATGCGAATATATTTGCAAACTGTCTATGGAGTTCCCGAGGTGAGTACGTGAAACTGAGCCGTGGCAAAAAACGCTTCTTGTGGATTACGGTAACGATTGTCGCATTATTTATCATTGTCACCATTCTCACCATCATCCTGACCGGTTTTGTTGCTGGATTACAGCAGGCGGGTTCGTGAGTGGGATGCAGGACTCGCATGAAACTGTAGGAACCTTCAAGACAGGTAGGGGGCCCTTGATTGCACATCGCTTCATCTGATTCGACTGATTCGACCCGCAGGTCGCGCTTCCTGCCAGGGTATGTGGTATTAACAATTGGAATCACGCTGATTGGGATAGGTCTGTCTATCACGCGTCCCTACTTGTCGCTGTTTGGAACGGATGTCATTCACATGTCTCCCGCGGGTCTAGGCATCTTCATGTGCATGAACGCACTTGGTGGAATTGTGGCCAGTACCTGGTTGGGGCGGATGTCGGATACGCGTACGCCCAAAAAGGACGTCATGTTGTTTTCCTCTGTGATGGCGGGGCTTGGTTATGCGAGTTTCCTGGTTTTTCACGATTATCTCGTGTTATTGGCCGTTTCAACGGTTTTACTGGGTTTAGGATCCGCCACCTTCCCGCAGATGTTCGCGTATGCGCGGGAGAGTACGCTGTTGTCGCCCAATGTCGATGCGACATTCGCCATCACGACGCTTCGTTCGTTTTTCTCCCTGGCGTGGGTCATCGGCCCGATGGCTGGCGTGCTTTTATTGAACGCGTTGGGCTACAACGGGCTGTTTACCATGACCAGTGCCATCTTCGCCGCTGTCTTCGTGATTGTTCTGTTTTTCCTCAAGCGCCGATCCGTCGTCGTACCGAGTGGCGCTCGACCAGCGGGTGTTTTCACTTATTTAAAGCAAATGGACGTATTGATGTCCTGTGTATCGTTTGTGGCGGTGTACACGGCGTCCAGCATCAACGGTTCCTATATGTCTTTGTTCATTACGCAAACGCTCCACGCGCCTGAACACGTCGTGGGGTGGGTCTTTAGTTTGAGCGCTGGATTGGAGATTCCCATCATGTTGGGGCTTGGGACCATTGCCAATCGGGTCGGTAAGCGGATGTTGTTATTGTTTGGCTCCATCTGCGGCACAGGCTACTATGTCGGCGCGGCGTTCGCGCACACCGTTTGGGAAATGCTCGCGTTGCAACTGGTCTGCGCTGTGTTTATTTCCATCAGTGTCAGCATCGGAATGAGTTACATGCAGGACTTTATGCCGGACGCGCCGGGATCGGCTACTACGTTGTACAGCAACACGAATAATATCGGTTCCATGGCCGGCAGTCTTATCGGCGGTGCTATCGCTCAGGCGTTTGGGTTTCGCGCACTCTACGTGTTTTGTGCTGCACTCGGCGCGATATCGTACTTTTTGCTGTTGCGGCGCAGAACTGAAAAATCAAGGGGATTTGCCGAACATGTAAAGCGAGGATAAGGCATTTAGGAGACGAGTTGGTTCTTTCCGGTCCTCATCCACACGTTTCCCGTTGTCTTCCTGAGCAGACTCCGGGGGCGTGGGATGGGAACCGGATGAACTGACTCGTTCATCGCGTATGGGGTGATGCGTTGATTTTCAACTCGTCGAACGCATAAAACGTATCTCGCCAGATGAGACC
The DNA here is from genome assembly GCF_022674245.1 of Alicyclobacillus acidoterrestris. Taxonomy (GTDB): domain Bacteria; phylum Bacillota; class Bacilli; order Alicyclobacillales; family Alicyclobacillaceae; genus Alicyclobacillus; species Alicyclobacillus acidoterrestris. Next base: position 3,807,771 of record NZ_CP080467.1, on the reverse strand, counting down.
ACCGCGCCGATGCGCTAACACGCCGGCTCGAACAAATCCGTAAATGAATAGAAGCATCGCGATGGGAAGTAGTGCGATTTGGTACTTTGGAAACTTCAAATAGGCGACGTGTACGGTATATAGAGACAGCATCAATACACAGGCTATGCCGTACAGCCAGCGATAGGGGCCGGGTCCGACGACTAAGCCCAGTATCGGGCCGCCGTACAACATGAGCAAAGGAATCATGCTCAGGATAAGCGCTGTTGGTGAGAATCGAAACGCCGCCAACGGCGCTTTTTCCAGTCCGTGTAACATGTCTTTTGTGGTGTCGTACCACTCGATCTCGACAAATGATTCTGCGATGCCAAATTGCTGACGATATCCGTGCTTTTTGATGAGTTTCCCAAGAAAAATATCGTCGTCCGGGCGCAACATGATGGCGCGGTGCGTGCCGATGGCATCGTAGACGCTGCGGCGAACCAAATTGAATGCACCAATGCCCGCGTGTGCACGCGTGCGCTTGCGATAAGCGGAATGCGGGCGCTTAAACAACAAATAGTTAAACGTGAAAAAAGCAGTCAGAAGTTGTAATGAGGTCGTGCGTGCGATCATTTTTGGTGCGATCGTCAAGTGATCGATTTGGTGCTCGACCGCGTATGCCATCGCGCGATGAATGGCATCCGGATAAAAATAGACATCTGCATCCGCGAACAAGATGTACTCTCCGTTGGCAACCTTTGCCCCTTGATAGAGGGCATGGTTTTTCCCCAGCCAACCAGATGGAAGATATGTGATGTGGACTGGGCGTATTCGACTGTCCTGTTTTGCTCTTGCATCAATGACGTGACCGGTTGCATCCTCTGATCTGTCATTGACCACCACAATTTCAATGTCGCCGTCATACGCTTGGCTTGTCAGCGAATCCAGCGTTCGGCCAATTCGAGCCGCTTCGTTCTTTGCGGCAATGACCACGGAAACCTTCGGCATTCGTCGTTCGTGTTCATTTGGCGCGTTCGCTTCTCCCGCGTGTCGACAGTCGGTATGAAAAAGGCTTGATTCCTGTGACGTAAGATGAGGGATTCGCAAAAGATCTGGCAGGTTTCGAAAGAACACGACAAGCCAAGCAACGAGCAGAACTTCTGGTAATACTCCAGACCAAATGCTCATGCAACAGCTCGCTCCTTCATCCAACTGACTGAGATGTACTCTCTTATTTATGGTAATCAACCCAAGCAAGCAGCACAAGCGAAGGCGATGAAGTGAATGGAGTCTATCCAACCGATACTTGCCTCCTCTTCGAGGCCGCGATAATCGACTGGGTGACCGCCGAAGCGCTGAATGATTTCAAAATACTTCGCGTCCCGTTCGGCGCTCGTGTGAGACGGATGTGTATACATCCAATGTTGGAATATATCACCCGACAGAGGTCCAATCAACATATTTAGACTACGGTGAAGTTCCTCCCGCTGTGCAGCTTTGAGCGAAGATTCGTCGTGGTAGAACTCGCCCAGTTTGTCTAGGCAGAGCAGTTCCATACCGTGTGAATACAGCTCGGCTACCTCTGCGCGCAGGTCAGTCCATTCATATTCGTCTCGAATCTGCAAATAACCATTGACTGCATGCCCCATTTTGTGTATCAGAGCAATCAGTGCGAAGAATGACGGACTGAAGTTCGCGAACACAAATGTGTTCTTTGAGTATCCAAAGAAATCGCAAAATCTGCCAGGTGCTTTGCCATTGCGACTCTCTAGATCTAAGAGTCCATGTGCGCGCATATGCGCAAATTTGTCACCAAAATCGGGAGCTGTGCACCGCAGCATCGTTTCGACGCCATCCATCAGTTCCTCAACGGTTGAAAACGGCGGCTTTGACAGCGTACAAGGCGTCGTGACCCATGGGTGGTAGCTGTCGATTCCAAGCGACTGCTGCAGTTGCTTGGCTAGTCTGTCCCAAGCTGGAATCACGTAGCGTTCGACTGCCTGGTGAAAACTGTAGCAATCCGCAACCGTGTATTCGCGGTTTTTTTCGCAAAACACATCATCGCGATAGTTATCAAAGCCCGCATTGAGGGCAATTTGGTGACGCAGTTGAACAAGTTCGTCCATGATACGCGCAACTTCATCCTTGATGGACCGCCGCGCCTGTTGTACTGAGCGCCATGCGGCTTCCCGAATTTCCCGATGGGGACTATCCATCTGTGCCACCACTTGCGGATACGGTTTATCTTGACCTTCCCAATGCGCCGTTAATCCACCAATGATTTCATTGTATCTGGCGACGGGCTCTTGCTCCCTGACCTGAAGTGGAATGTTTTCTTCACGGAAGAGTTGAAGCCCAGTGGCCCGTACCTGTTTCATCCGGCCATAGCGACGGTCGTCCAGCATCGGGGTGAAGGGACACCCGCAAAACTTCTGATCCATTTGTGCGCCGTATTTCAGTAAAATGGGTTGGATGACGGTCTGATCATGCATGTGAATTTGCTTTTTTCTTCCGAATTCGTGTCCCGATAGAAGTCGATGGTGTGCCCAGCAAGCACCTCTTGGACTTTTAGCGATAGCTTCAGTTCGCGTTGCAACCAGCGTTCCAGTGCCTCGGTGGAGTCGATGTCTTCCGCTAGCAGATCTTGTAATTTCGCTTCTAGCGACGCTGCATCGGACAAATCGATGGCCTGTGCGTAATAATCGGTGGGAATCGTGGTCAAGTAGTTGCCCTCCTCGCGTATTCACTCGCGGCGGCAAAGCGGCTAGATCACCTCTGCCAACACCGACATAATTATCTCAAAAGCTGGAGGAGTATGGGGCGTGTCAAGCGTAAAATTTCTGCAATTGCTGATCCATTGGTAAAATAGTAAAGTTGATTGCTAATCGAGATATGGATGAACGCGATTTGGGTTTGACAAATATATTTGGAGGCTGTGTATGTTCAACCAGCGAAAACTTGAGTTTGACGTCGTCGTGGTCGGCGGAGGTTCAGCGGGCGTGGCTGCGGCAGTAGGGGCGGCGAACGTCGGGGCCAAGACGCTCATTGTCGAACGGAATCCCTACTTTGGTGGAGCCGGGACGCACAGTTCAGTCTTCTCCTATTGCGGTTTTTTTGCACAGGCCGAGCCCTTGCAACAGGTGGTCGGCGGCGTCGGCGCGCAGTTTCTGGCGGAGCTCTCGGCGATTGGACCGGAGATTGAGCCGAGGCGCAATCCGGCGTCGGGGAACGTCATCGTCATCGCCGATGGCGAAAAGAGCAAATACGCGCTCGACCGCCTGCTGTTGCGCGCGGGTGTCGTGCCGCGTCTGCATTGCCAAGTCATCGGCGCGCAGGTGCAGGGGAATCGCGTCGTGGAAATCGAGTGTGTCGATCACGCCGGCCGCCTAACGGTAAGCGCCGACGCCTTTGTCGACGCCAGCGGCGAGGCCGATTTGACGACGCTGGCAGGTGGAGCGGTTCGCTTTGGCGATGACGAGGGGCAGGTACAAGCAGGGACGTTGGTGATGCGCATCGGTGGTGTCGCACGCGATGTGCCCATTGCCCGGGAGCTCTTTACAGAGGCGATTCAACTGGGCAAACAGGCTGGGATTGATACCTTGTCCAAGGAAAAAGGGATGGTCTTGCGCTTGGCATCGGGAGACATTTTGGCTCTGTTTGTCGATGAGTCGGTCAACGGGCTCGATGCGGCAAGCCTGACGGCTGCGGAAATGTCTGCGCGTCAGCAGGCATGGTCGTATCTCGATGTCTTTCGCCGTCACGTCCCCGGTTTTGAATCCGCGTATCTCATCCAAACGGGTCCCGCATTAGGCATTCGGGAGACTCGACACGTCCGTGGTCAGTACACGCTCGCGGGAGAGGACGTGCTGAGCGGCGTCCGGCATCTGGATGCCGTGGCGAGAGGTGGTTGGCCAGTGGAGATTCATCAACCAGGCGCACCAGCGGTGTATCAGCAAATTCGGGACAAATCGTATTACGATATCCCACTTCGGTCGCTCGCGGTTGAAGGGTTTTCCAACCTTTGGTGTGCTGGCCGCATCATCTCTTGCGACGCTATCGCGTTTGCGTCCGCGCGCGTAATGGGCACGGCTTTTGCTACGGGCCACGCTGCTGGTGTTGCAGCTGCGCAATCCACCCGGTTCACGCACCCCGACGCAGATCTCGTTCGCGCCGAGTTGTTGCGTCAGGGTGCGCTGGTTTAAGGATTGTGCTTAGTTACCGCCCGGATGCGTTGATTTGCACTTCGTCGGCGAAGCCCGCTTCGAGTTCGTCGACGAGTTGTCCTACGTAGGCCACCGCTTCCGAGATGGGAGCTGGCGTGGACATGTCGACACCGGCCATCTGCATGAGTTCCAGTGGGGATTTCGTACCGCCCGCTTTCAGAACTTCTACCCATTGTGCCGCCGCGCTTGGGCCTTCTTCGCGAATCCGTTTGGCCACGGCGGTTGCGGCGGTGAGGCCGGCGGAGTACGTGTAGGGATACAATCCCATGTAGTAGTGCGGTTGACGCATCCAGGTGAGCCCCGCGCCTTCGTCTATGTCGACGGCATCTCCCCAGAACTGCTTCAACACCTCTGTTTTTTGTTCAGTCAGGACGCTTGCATGAATGGATTCTCCGGCGTCGGCCAGACGGTAGACGCGGCGTTGCAGTTCCCCTTCGAGCAAATGCGTCACAAAGTTGTGGTAGTACGTGCCAAGCAGTTGACTGATGACCCAGCGGCGCATGCGAGGGTCTGTCGAACGTTCGAGGACGTACTGAGCCAATAGCATCTCGTTCATCGTCGACGGCGCTTCAATGAAATAAGTGGATGGACGCGTGTTGGACAGGCGCTGGTATTGATTGGCGAGTGCGAAGTGCCCTGCATGACCGAGCTCGTGCGCCAATACAAACGCGCTGCGCATCGTATCGCCCCACGTGATGAGAATATAAGGATGCACGCCGTACGGGCTCGAACAGAAGGCGCCTGTCGCTTTGCCGATGTTGTCTGGGTAATCGACCCATCTGTTGGCGAGCCCCGTGCGAATATTTTCTACGTATTCTGGACCCATCACCGCGAGCGCATCGAGAATCATCTGCGACGCTTCTTCGATGGAGGTGCGTGGATTAAACGTGGGGTCAAGCGGGATTTTCAAGTCGCAAAAGCGCATTTCGTCCAATCCGAACAATCGTTTGCGCAAGTTGGCCAGGCGCCGCATGTGCGGGGCCAATTCCGTTTGAATGACATCCAGTTGGTTGTTGTACATGTCTAGTGTCACTTCTTGCGGCTGCAATAGCATTTCAGTGGTGGTGGAGAAGCCGCGAAGGCGCGCCAGCGCGACCTGTCGGTTGACTTCTGTCGCATAGGCCGCAGCAAACGTGTTTTTGTACGACTTGAGGGTTTCTACGAACGACTCGTACGCGTTGCGGCGCAATACGGTGTCGGGGGTGAATTCGTACACGTCCTCGAACAGCGCAAATGAGACGGGGTGTTCCTGGCCAGTCGCGTCCTTCGCGGGCGCAAACTGCATATCGGACAACTTGCTTCGCTGGTAAACCAGGTAGGGGCCGTCGAATACCTGTCCGAGTGCGGCGAGTGTGGATTCCGTTTCCGGCGATAATCGGTAAGGCTTGAAGTCCAAAACCTTTTGTAGGGCACGCTCGTATACGCCAAGCCCTGATTCCTCTTGGAGCCACGCCTGGATGGTGGATTCATCGAGTGCAGCGATTTCCGCTTCGATGAACGAAAGTGCGGCATGAACTTCCGCCATCGCCGCGGAGGCTTTGCCTGCCAGCGCTTGATTGACCGGATTCGTCCCATCCTCCGACTGGCGCAGTGACGCAAATGTCACGACCCGCACCATTCGTTCGTTGACTTGTTCGCCCGCTTCCAGGCATTCGAGAAGCACTTTCGCAGATTCGCCGAGGCGGCCTCGATACGTAGAAACGCTATGTAAACTGTCGAGGATGGCCTGAACTTCACTAGACCAAGCTTCGTCAGAGGGGAACAAATCCGCAAGGTTCCATGTGAGTTGCGTGGGGACTTGCTTTCTCGTTAACCGATCCGGCATAGCACAACCTCCAGTTGAATATTTCGAAATGTCCTTCATTTACTATAATACCATGATCCGTCACTTAGCGGGATCCGGTTTGTGTAAAATTGGCTATCCCGCGTGCGTCCTTGAAGCGCGTTCCAGTGAGTCTCTATAATGAATACATCAGGTTTTCATAACTTCACATGAATGGAGATAGATACGTGCCAAAGAGGATTGATCTACGCAGCGACACTGTCACTCAACCCACGGAAGAGATGCGTCGCGCGATGGCGGTTGCACCGGTTGGCGACGATGTGTACGGGGAGGACCCCACGATTCGCGAACTGGAGGAGCTGGCAGCAAAGCGTACAGGCAAAGAGGCGGCGTTGTTTGTCACCAGCGGCACCCAAGGTAATCTCGTCGCCATCGCTACACACGTGAAGACCGGCGAAGAGGTGATTGCCGAAGCCGAATCGCACATTTTCTATTACGAAGCCGCGGGCATAGCGGCGGTGGCCGGGGCACAAATTCGCCAGGTCACGGGCGTTCGAGGCGTGCTTCAGCCGAACGATGTACAGAGAGCCATCCGTCCTTTGGACATTCATCAACCTCGTACCGCACTCATTTCTCTGGAAAATACACACAACCGGGCAGGGGGCACCGTTACACCCGTTTCGGTACTGCAGGAGATTCGCTCGGTCGCCCACGCATCTGGCGTTCCGGTCCATATGGATGGCGCGCGGTTGTTCAACGCTGCGGTCGCTTCGGGTTGCAGTGCGAAGGACATTGCGGATTGCGTCGACACGATTCAATTTTGCCTCTCAAAGGGGCTTGGTGCACCTGTCGGATCTGTCCTTGCCGGCCCGAAGTCTTTTATTGAAGCCGCTCGGCAGTGGCGCAAGCGCCTCGGTGGCGGCCTGCGCCAAGCTGGCATTCTCGGTGCCGCCGGCATTCTCGCCTTGACGAAGATGGTCGACCGGTTGGCAGACGATCACGACAACGCCCGCATCCTGGCTGAACGCCTGGCGAACATGCCGGGGGTCGTGGTCGATCTCGCGACTGTCCAAACGAACATCGTACTGGCTGACATCGCAGAGACAGGCATGCCGATGGACACATTTCTCACACGACTGCGTGAGGCAGGGGTGCTGTCGACCGCTTTTGGTCCGACGACTGTCCGCTTCGTCACGCACAAGGATGTGACGCGGGAAGATGTGTTGCAGGCCGTCGACATTGTAGCTGAGGTGCTTGCTCACAAGCACTGACGGATACCAAAGGTATTCTTTGGCGAGGAATGGAGACGTTTGCTGGGGGCGTTATCCTGGTTGCATGCTGTATGGCGATGAGCCTTCGCGCTGTGAACGGGGATTAACGCCTGCCAGCGCCATGTTGTGCCAACTCTATCCTTCCTTATCAGACTCACTGCGGCATTTCCAAGAATTCAAGTCTGGTCATCAACGGTACATATCCTCTACAGTCAAAATCAATGAAACAAAAGTTGTGTGGGCGTCGTCTCCTATATGAGGCTACGAAATGAGTTGAAATCGCACGTTTATATGCCGAAATTTTGTCGAATGATGTCGCGGTTTGTAGGCGCACAAACCATTTGGACATCGCGTTGCCATAGAGTTGCACTTGTTGGGAGAGGAGCAGGAGACGATGCAAAATCCGACCGTATCATCCACGATGTCCATCGCTTCACAATTGGCGCACCACCTCACGCGGCGAGGGGGTGCGCGCAATGCCTAAGCCCCTGAAGGGAAACAGTCGGTACATGCCGGGACTGGACGGACTGCGGGCGTTGGCTGTACTGGCTGTGATTGGCTACCACCTCAATTTGGGATTTTTGCCGGGGGGCCTTTTAGGGGTCGGTGTATTTTTTGTGCTGTCCGGGTACCTCATTACCGATTTGCTTGTGGCGCAGTGGCGAAACCGAGGTCGGTTGAATCTGCGCGATTTTTGGTGGCGGCGTGCGCGCCGCTTACTGCCGGGCATGGTGGCGATGCTCTTGGCGGTGTTGGTATGGGTGACGTTGTTTGATCGGACACAGCTCACGACTGTCCATCAAGATGCATTGGCATCCGTCTTGTATGTGAGCAATTGGTGGTTCATTTTTCACAAGGTCTCCTACTTCGCCAGTTTTGGTCGGCCGTCTCCGCTTGGACATTTGTGGTCATTGGCGGTGGAGGAACAGTTTTATCTCGTTTGGCCGCTCGTGCTTGCGATGGGGCTCGCCTGTCTCAGACGGCGGTGGAAACTGTTAACCCTGACACTCGTCGTGGCAACTGCGTCGGCCGTTGCGATGGCGGTGATTTATCAGCCGGGTACGGACCCCAGCCGGGTTTATTACGGTACGGATACGCGCGCCTTTGGCCTGCTGATCGGCGCAGCACTGGCACTGGTCTGGCCGAGTGCCAAGCTGACTGCGAAAGTTGGCGCGCTTCGGCGAACCATGTTGGAGTTATCCGGTGCACTGGCCCTAACTGTGGTTCTGTATATGATGGTTCGCACAAACGAATACGATCCACTTCTCTACCGCGGGGGACTCGTCTTGCTCTCCGTTGCCAGTGCCGTGGTTGTCGCCGTCCTTGCGCACCCGGCTAGCAGTCTCGGGAAGGTGCTTGGGTGGAAACCACTGCGATGGCTTGGTGTCCGATCCTATGGCATTTACCTCTGGCACTATCCAGTCATCGTACTCACCAGTCCGGCGGTCAATACAGGTGGCGTCAACGTCGTCCGGGACGTGCTGCAGGTGGTGGCGAGCATCGGACTCGCGGCGCTGTCGTGGCGCTACCTTGAAGAACCGATCAGACAAGGTGCACTTGCGCGCCTGTGGACGGCACTCCGACAGCTTTGGGCAACGCCTGTCTTTCGCTGGAGCGCCGTGACCTCATCTGTCGCCGCCGTGGCTCTGTTCACGGTCGGCGTGGTTGAAGCTAGCCCATTTGCCCCTGGAAAGGCAGTCAGCGCTGTGAGCGCGTCAGCGGGCACCACTGTTTCCGACCAAGCGACAACGGGCGCGGAGGCGAAGGATTCGCCTGCGTCCGCGAAGACGACCGGTTTACCGGTACACTCGGCGCCTAAGGCACAACACACGTCGGATTCCACTGGCACGGACACGGGTTCTGGCGCAAACGGCGCAAGCTCCTCCGTAAAAACGGGCGCGGGCGCAGCCACGACGGACGGTAGCGGCGCGGGAACGAGTGGCACTGCGACGTCTGATAATCCGACGGGGCAGTTAACGTCGATAGCCTCCGGAACCGGTATTACGACGATAGGCGACTCCGTCATGGTGGATGCGACGCCAGATTTGCAAAAATTGCTCCCGGGAATTATTTGCGATGGGCAGATCGGTCGTCAGTTGACGCAGGCGGGTGCGACGGTATCTGCGTTGAAGGCGAGCGGGCAGTTGGGGGACCGAGTCGTGATCGAACTTGGGACGAACGGGCCATTTACAGCGGATCAACTGACACAATTGCTCCAATCACTGGGGCCTGTCAAGCAGATTGTCCTAGTCAATACACGGGTGCCCCGTCCGTGGGAGTCGGTGGTCAACGCGACGTTGGCGCAGGTCGCCAAATCGTTCCCGCACACGACATTGGTGGATTGGTACGCTGCAAGCGCAGGTCATTCCGGCTATTTTTATCCGGATGGCGTGCACCTGAATCCGACGGGCGCAGAAGCTTATGCGGAACTGCTGGCACACGCGATTGCGCAATGAAATCCCGTTGAGGGCGATGTTTACGGAACGGATGCGATTCCTCCTCTCCATTTAGACAGCTGAGTATACAGTCAACTCTAGGCAATTGCGACTTAGGCGCTTCCCGATGGCGGAAGCGCCTTTTTCGTAGCGATTCATGTTGCAAAGGGCAGAGCGTACTGGTGGATATCGGAACGCATGCGGGGGATATGTGTCACTCATCCTAGGTGAATGAAGACCAATACAGGGGGTGACGCGGGTGCCTGTAATCAGAATGCACCTCGGCTTTAGGCGACGTGTTTGCCTGTCTCTGTTCGCCTTGGTCGTGGCGGTGACGATGGCGACAGGAACGGCATATGCGGCGGATTCGAAAAAATCTCCATCTGTGGTCGAATCTCAGACCACGTACACGATTGAGATCAATACAAAGCACCCAGTGCTAAAACTGTATCGGAACGGTCAATTCTATCGAGAATGGCACGTTGCGCTCGGAAAATCACAAACGCAAACTCCCGTAGGCGATTGGCAAATTGTCGACAAACAAAAGGACTGGGGCGGTGGATTTGGCACGCGCTGGCTCGGTTTGAACGTGCCATGGGGAACCTATGGGATTCATGGGACAAATCAACCTGCCTCGATTGGCCGCTTCGCGAGTCACGGCTGTGTTCGCATGAAGAATCGCGATGTTGAGCAACTGTTTGACATCGTTCCGATTGGTACGCGCGTCATCATTCATGGGAATCCCTTAGCGCATTTGCGGACGCTCGAATATGGTAACATTGGAGCGGACGTTCGTCTCGTGCAACAGCGTCTGCAGGCAGAAGGATATTATCGCGACGATTGTAAAGGCGTCTTTGACGCGCCCACGCAATTTGCCCTGATCTACTTCCAAATCACACACGAATTGCCGATGGACGGACTGGTTACGATGGACGACTATCGGGCGTTGCACCTCGTCAAATAGCGCGCCGGTTCAGTGCAAGATTCGCTCGTGCTTGCCAAGAGAATTGCAAGCGGTACATAATTCGTCTAAATAGAATTTTTGGGTTGCCCGTGCGGCTCGGCACTGTGATACCATGAATAGAAATTTCGCACACGTTCGCACACGTCGGTGCAAAGGATTTCAACGCGTCGTGTGCGCAGGAAGGTTCGATGACAATCCAAGGGCACTACATTTATTGTGAAATCGGGCGGAATGACTGGCTTTCCGCTGTGGAACTGCCATGACGAGATTCAAAATCGCTCGCCTGGTTTCGTTGCTCAGGCAGATTTCGTTGTTTTGTGTGGTTGGGTTTACCAACCTCTTAGTGGATACTGCGGCGTATTATTCCGCATATCACTACGCGCATATGAATTATCTTGCCGCACAAGTCATCTCGTATCCGTGCGGCGCAATCAATAGCTATTTTCTCAATCGTCGATTGACCTTTGCCAAACGAGACTCGTTTAACGTGTACGAGATGGTGAAGTTTGGCATGTTGAATGTCCTGTCCATTTTCGGATCTCTGTTAGCACTGTTTGTAGCAGATCACTCCCTGCATGTCTCCTTGTCGTTTAGCAAAGTTGCAGCGAATGGGACGGCGTTGTGTATGAACTACGCCGGATCGCGATGGTGGGTGTTTCGGAGGAAACGTGTTAAGTTGTTGCCGCTGCCGTCTGAACGCTCGGCGTTGCCGGAAGTTGATAAGGATTAGCAGATATCGAGCAGGGATTCAGTGAGGGAGGCTATGGCGTGGCTTTGCAACTGGATGTGGAACGGGTTCGAGCGCAATTTCCGGCCTTAGGGCGTACGTATCGAGGGCAGCAGGTGGTGTACTTCGACGGTCCGGGCGGATCGCAAGTTTGTCAGGCGGCTATTGACGCGGTTTCGCATTATATGTCGTCTGGCGGTGCCAATTTGCATGGCGTATTTCCGACCAGCGTCGAAACGGAAGCGTTGTTGGCGCAGACTCGGCACAGTGTGGGCTGTCTGCTGAACGCTGCCGAAGAAGAAGTGGCGTTTGGGCCGAATATGACCACCTTGACGTTTGCTATCAGCCGCGCGTTGGCACGGGAATGGCAACCTGGCGACGAAATCATTGTCACTGAGTTAGATCACCGAGCGAACGTCGACCCTTGGCGCAGAGCAGCTGAGGACAAGGGCGTCGTCGTCAAGTGGTTAACGGTTCATCCGACGACGTTGACGTTAAATGTAGATGAGCTCGACGAACTACTCACGCCCCGAACTCGCGTCGTGGCCGTCGGTTTGGCTTCCAACGCGGTTGGGACGGTGACAGATGTGCGCGCAATTGCTGACAAAGCGCATGCGGTTGGCGCATGGGTCGCAGTGGATGCGGTTCATGCCGCGCCGCACATTCCCATTGACAGAGATGCGTTAGGCGCTGACATTCTCTTGTGCTCGGCGTATAAATTTTTTGCACCTCATGTGGGCATCGCCGCGATTCGTCGAGACCTCTTTGAAGCCCTCGACGTTTACAAGCTAGACCCGGCACCGTCGTTCATTCCGGATAAGTTGGAGACAGGCACACAAAATCATGCGGGCATCGCGGGGGTGGGGGCAGCCATCAGCTACCTGAGCACGTTGGGGGAAGGCCCAACCCTCCGGGAAAAACTGGTCAGTGCGCTTGAGACAATAGAGGCATATGAGGATACATTAGCCTGGCGGATGCGTGAGGGCATTCGAGAACTGCCAGGGGTCCATCTGTACGCCGCGCCACATTCCATTCGCAAAACGCCCACCATTGCGTTTACGGTGGACGGCGTGCCGTCACGCGAGGTCTGCCGGCGAATGGTCGACGACTACGGTCTGTTCATTGCTGACGGTGATTTCTACGCCACGACACTTGCCCACAAGCTCGGTGTTCAGGCCTCTGGCGGATTTGTTCGTGCGGGCCTCGCGCCATACAACACGAACCTCGAAGTGGATGCGTTTTTAGACGCGTTGGCCCGCGTAGTGTCGTCGCTTCGCTAAGCTGACTATACCAGGGACATCGCCCCGGTGTCCCTGACGAAGTCCCCCCTCAATCTGAATCCAATATTTCTCCAAAGATGATTCCCGTGAAATTTAGTCAATAAAATATCAGTCGAATAAAATTCCCGACGGTGAAGATCATATCGGACGTGGCGCCTTGTACCTAATTTGAAAGATGAATGGGCATGATACGGGGAGCAGTTGCGCCGACTGAGACTTCACTTTAGGGGGATTTGGGACGTTATGAACGCTAGACGCATGCTAATCGTGCAGATTGTCGTGATTGTAGTCGTTCTTATCGCGGGCTTCGTGGGTTATTACTACTATAATCAGTCCACCTCATATTTGAAGACCAACGACGCACAAGTCACCGGGCAGCAAATCGTCATTGCGGCTCCGGCGAGCGGAAAATTGACCAGTTGGAACGGGACGGTTGGGACGCAGTTCAACGCGGGCGACACCGTTGGCACGATAGCGGTGCCGGGGGCGCGTGGTACCACGGCGATAACGGATCCACAAAACTCGACTATCGTCCAAAACATGGCCGTGAACAACGAATTCGTATCGGCCGGCACACCCTTGGCATACGCCTATGATTTGAACAACTTGTGGATCACCGCCAATATCAAGGAAACCCAAATCAATGACGTCAAGGTAGGACAGACGGTGGACGTATACGTCGACGCTTATCCTGGGACGACGTACACCGGTGTTGTCAAGCAAGTGGGCTTGGCGACTGCTTCGACGTTTTCGCTATTGCCAACCGGGAGTTCCGACGCCAACTACACGAAGGTCACACAGGTCATCCCCGTGCAAATCCAAGTTCAATCGGGTACAGGCCGTTTAGTACCCGGCATGAATGCAAGTGTTCGCATCCACAAGTAAGGGGGCGACGAGATGAATCAGACAGCCACGCCATCTGGGCCGAACGGCTTCGATCCGGCGAACATCCATAAAGCGCCCATCCTGATTTCCTTGGTGATTGGAGCATTTGCTGCGATTCTCAACCAAACGCTATTGAACGTCGCGATTCCGAAGCTGATGAACGATTTCAACGTGTCCGCGAATACCGTTCAATGGCTGAGCACAGGGTATATGTTGGCAAACGGTATCATTATCCCCCTGACGGCGTTTCTGATGGGAACCTTTACGACGAGGCAACTGTTCCTCGGCGCGATGTCGCTCTTTGGTATCGGTTCTGTCTTTTGCGCGGCTGCACCCGATTTTTTGGTGATGATGATTGGGCGCGTGATACAGGCCGCCGGCGCGGGTGTCATGATGCCGTTGATGATGACGGTCATCATGACACTCTATCCTCCGGAAACGCGCGGGCGGGCGATGGGAACCATCGGTATTGCGATGTTCTTTGCACCCGCCGTAGGGCCCACGCTATCGGGGTGGATTATCCAGAACTATTCGTGGCGCGTGTTGTTTTATATCGTGATCCCGGTAGCCATCATCGACATTGTAATAGCGGCTATCTTTCTGAAAAACGTGACGCAGCGCACCTTTCCGAAGTTTGCCGTGCTCAGTTTTCTCAGTTCGACCATCGGTCTTGGCGCTTTGTTGTACGGGTTTAGTGAAGCGGGGAGCAATGGATGGGGTAGCACGGTTGTGATTGTCAGCCTAATTATCGGCGGGGTGTTTATCATCCTGTTCATTATTCGGGAATTGACCGCACAAACGCCGTTGCTCAACCTTCGCGTGTTCAAAGTCGGGGGGTTTTCACTGGCGGCAGGGGTGAGCTGCGTCGTCAACATGGCGATGTTTGGTGGTACGTTGCTTACGCCACTGTATATGCAAAATCTCCGTGGGTACAGTTCACTGGATTCCGGCCTCTTGATGTTGCCGGGTGCGATTTTGATGGGCATCATGTCACCGATTTCCGGGGCGTTGCTCGATAAAATCGGGATTCGGCCGCTGGCAATTGTCGGGCTTTTGATTACGGTGATTACGACATGGGAATTGGGGCATCTTACCTCCACAACGCCGTTTCGGCACATTGAGTGGGTGTACACATTCCGTATGTTTGGCATGGGCTTTATTGCGATGACCATCATGACCAGTGGCTTGAACTATCTGCCGCGGCAGGTTACGGCACACGGGACGGCGGCGGCGAATACGGTTCGCATGGTGGCTGGTAGTCTCGGGACGTCCTTGTTGACGACAGTCATGACAGATAGGACAAACACGCACTACAACCAGTACATCAATACGGTCACTGCGACGAATCCGCAGTTGGCCAATTCGATGCACACCCTGGTTCAGGGTCTCTCTGGGGAGCTCGGCGGATCGATACAAACTGCACAGGCGTATGCGACATATGTCCTGTACGGCCAAGCGCAAAAACTGGCTGGTGTTCAGGGTGTGGACGACGCGTATCTGGTTGCTGCCGCGCTCGCTCTTTTGGCACTGATTTTGTCGCTATTCCTGCGGCGAAACAAAAAACTGCAACCCGCTAATGCAAAACGCGAACCACAGCGCGCCCTGCCGGCACCGGCTGTGGTGGAGACAAGTGAGCGGTAAATCGGAGAGTTAAACGTGGAGGTGGTACTGGCGATGGAAATTTACGTTGTATACGACAGTGAAGCAGGGCATACCGAGGCTTTGGCAAACGCCATCGCAGAGGGTGCGAAGTCCGCTGCCGACGCAAATGTTCACCTTCATCATGTGTCGGAGGCTGATCCTCGAGATCTAGCAGATATGGATGCGATTATTTGGGGCTGTCCGGGTCATTTTGGCACGATTAGCTCCGGATTGAAGGCGTGGATCGACAAACTTGGACCGTTGTGGGCGCGAGGCCAACTCGTTGGGAAAGTGGGTGCAGCATTTTGCACTACGGCGACGGTTCACGGCGGCATCGAGATGACGTTGTGGAACCTCATTACGCCGATGCTGCACAACGGCATGATTATTGTCGGCCTTCCTGGAAACGTTCTGGAAAATGTACTCTACGGGTCGTATTACGGTGTCGGTGTCACGTGCCCTGTCGAGGTGTCGGAGGATGCGCCGATGAATATGCCAACGGATTCCGATTTGGCTCTGGGTCGCGTTTTGGGGCGGCGCGTTGCGGATATCACGCGCAAATTTGTATCGTGAGTCGGTCTTTCGACCCATGAGATGGAGGGAGCGGGGGGAAACTGGTGAAGTATTTTGTCATCTTTGCGGCGGTTGTCATCATACTCGGCGTCATCTTCATTGGTACCAGTATGCGGGCCATCCGGCGTGAGCGAAATGACGAAGCGGGTGACGCAGAAGCGGTCGATACGAGTGAGTACGCCGCCGAGCACGCAGTAGTCGATGCAGAGACGACGGCACTGGCGGGTGATGCGAGGGCCTCTTCGGGTACCGAGGAGGATGACACGCCTTCTGGGGCTTTACGCGGCCAGGGAGATTTGGCGTATCGGGAGGCCCTGCGCCAGCAGCTACAGGCGCAGGGTGCAGATGATGCGGACGAGCCATCAAATGAGGCGGAGGCAGAACAGAAACAGGCGCTCAGCGACGACGAGTATCGCAAGGCATTGCGCGGTGTCATCCATCGCGAGGACGGCGACGGAAAATGAGAATGGGATCCCGCCCCAAGGGATCCTATTTGTGTTATGGCGTGGCTTGTGTGCCCTTCGTGTTACAATGAGGGACAGCATGACTGGACACGAGGTGGCTATATGAAGCTTGTTTTAATTGATGGGTCGTCACTTTTGACGACCTCGTTTTTTGGTAACGTGCCAAGAGATTATTATCAGCTCAAATCGCAGGAAGAACGGGAAGCGTATCTGCGGAAGAAGGCGCTGTGTACAGAGAGCGGGATTTATACCAATGCGGTATACCCAATGACGCGGATACTGTTGAACTTGGTTGAGCGCCAGAAGCCAACGCATTTGGCAGTGGCTTGGGACGTGTCACGCAATACGTTTCGGCGCGAACTTTATCCAGATTATAAAGGTCACCGCGAGGATGCGCTGCCGATTCTTGGACAGCAGTATGGGACGATGCAGTCGTTGCTTTCGGCGATGAATATCGCCCAATTCTGGTTTGACGATTATGAGGCGGATGACATTATTGGGACGTTAGCGCGTAAATTTGAAAAGGACATGCCTGTCTACATTTACACCAAAGATCAGGATGCGCTGCAACTCATTTCAGAAGGGACGCGCGTTTGGCTGCTCACCTCAAAGGCGGAGGCGCTGTACAAGAGCCGCGGGCTCAACGTCAAGGAGTTGGCTGTGCCGGATGGCACGTTCGAATACACGACCGTGACGTTTGAGGAGGAATATGGCCTCAAGCCTTGGCAGATGGTCGACAAAAAGGCGCTGGAGGGCGATAGCAGCGACAACATTCCGGGCGTCAAAGGCGTTGGGGAGAAGGCGGCTGTGCCGCTCTTGCGCGAGTTCGGGCAAATTGAGGACTTGTATGATTATATTGAGGACATGTGTCCGGAGCATGAGTCTGAGGTCAAGCTGTTGTTTAAGGAACTGGGCATTGCCAGGTCCCCGCTGGCCTACTTGACCAAGGAGTCCGACACGGAGCTCGTTGGCAAGCGCGCGGCAGTTTTGAGCAAGGCGCTGGCGACGATTCGAACCGATATCGAGGCTTTGGCAACCGTCGATGCCGCAAGTCTAGAAATGCGCATTGATTACGCACAGGCGCGCGAGAAGTTCATGGAGTTGGAGTTCAGCAGCTTGCTGAAGAAACTTCCGACGGTCAAGGCCGACGGTGAGGAACTTGCAGGCTAGTCGTCGGCGTGTTGTGCGTCGTCGATTCGGCTGCTCGTGAGTAGGTCGTAAAACCGGCGACCGCCGTCCGCGAGATCTTCCTCTAGCGCTTCGCGCAGGCGTTTGGCGAGTGCAGGGGATTGGCCGGAGGTCGAGATAGCGATTTGCACGCTGCCGTGCTGATGCACCGCTGGAACCATAAAGTCGCAGGCCTCTGCATCGTCTGCGACGTTACACCAGATGCCGTACGCCGCGGCGTCGCGCGCAACGGAAGCGTTGACGGCGCGATTGTCTGTGGCCGCAAATGCGAGTGTCGCGTGCGCGAGGTCTGTGGGTTGGTACGCGCGTGCAAGATGGCGGACGAGACCGTTCGCAATCCAGCCCTGGAGGTTTGGGTGGACGTCGGGACTGATGACCGTCACGTCCGCCTTTGCTTGCAGTAGTTTTTGGATCTTGCGCGTGGCGATGGTACCGCCGCCGACGACGACGCACGCTTTATTCCGAAGGTTCAAAAAAGCCGCGTAGTGCATGGTATCCCTCATTTATCACTTTCAATTTGGACGAATGTGTGCCAATGTGTGTCTATGATAATGCAGGGACAGTACGGAGTAAAACCACAGTAAACCACTTAGAGTTATTTGACTTTTTCAAGGCCTCGTATTATAGTCGAGAGAAGAATAATTCCGAACATATCTATCGGATTATGAGGTGAATTTTCATGGCGACGGCGGTAATGGAACACGAGTGGATTGAACAACTTGCCGAAGAGTTCGAAAATGCAACGCCAGAAGAGATTATTGCGGAAGCATTGCGTCGCGTTTCTAATATGACATTTGCTTGTAGTTTTGGAGCAGAAGACATGGTTCTGCTCGACATGCTCATGAAAATTAACCCTGAAGCGAACGTATTCTACTTAGACACCAACGTTTTATTCCAGGAAACGTATGACCTGCGAGATAGGGCGATTGAAAAGTACGGAATCCCGAATCTTCGTCAGGTATTGCCAAAGCTGACGCTGGCTGAACAAGCGGAAAAGCATGGCGACGAATTGTGGAAGCGTGATCCGAATGCTTGCTGCGCAATTCGCAAGGTTGAACCTCTGACACAAGTATTGACGGAATACGACGGGTGGATTACGGGAATTCGCCGTGAACAGGCACCGACGCGGGCGAATGCCAAGGTCTTCGAGTGGGATGCTAAGTTTGGGCTCGTGAAAGTGAACCCATTGGTTCGCTGGACGGAAGGCCAAGTGTGGCGCTATATCAAACAGAACGACGTACCGTACAACCCGTTACACGACCAAAATTACCCAAGTATTGGCTGCTTGCATTGCACGCGTCCGGTGAATCCGGGTGAAGATCCGCGCAGTGGCCGTTGGGCGGGCTTTAATAAGACGGAATGTGGTTTGCACCCAAGCGAGCAGTAAGATGGATTCCGGCGTCAGGCGAGGCGCGCGAACATAGAGAGTGGATTGAATCGGTGAGGTGAGTTGATTGGAGAAGGAGAAAAAATTGTCCAAGGTGGAGACAATTAAGCAGGAGAGCCGATTTCTCCGCGGTACGATCGCGGAGGCGCTCCAGGAAGATTCGACCCACTTTTCCGAGGAAAACGTTCAGGTGCTCAAGTTCCACGGGATGTATCAGCAGGATGACCGCGACTTGCGCCGTCAATTGAAGCAAGAAGGCAAGGAACGGGCCTACTCGATGATGATTCGGGCGCGGATTCCCGGCGGTATTTTGAGCGCTGATCAATACCTGCAGTTCGACAAGTTGTCGGATCAGTACGGCAATCAGACCATGCGTATCACGACGCGTCAGACGTTCCAGTTGCACGGGATTTTGAAGAAAAATATCAAGGCGACGCTAAAAGCCATCAACGACGTGCTCATCACGACGCTCGGCGGTTGTGGTGACCAGGTTCGCAATATCGTCTCCTGTGCGGCGCCACACGAAGGCCCGTTTTACGATAAAGTTCGTGCGGATTTGCTGGCTTTGGTCGATGCTGTGTCCGCGAAGACAAACGCATATCACGAGATTTGGCTGGATGGAGAAAAGGTCGAGTTTTCCGAAGGTCAGACCGAAGAGCCACTGTACGGTGAGACATATCTCCCGCGCAAGTTTAAGATTGCCTTTGCGTATGAAGGGGATAATTGTGCGGATATCTTCTCCAATGACATCGCCATTGTCGCGCACCGCGACGGTGACGATGTAGCGGGCTATACCCTCGCCATCGGCGGTGGTATGGGGCGCACGGCGGCTGACAAGAACACGCGGCCATTTTTGGCGCAGCCGTTCTGCTTTGTCGAGCCGTCACAACTCATCGATGTTTGTAAGGCCATCATCACGGTTCAACGCGACTATGGCAACCGCTACGAGCGTAAGTTTGCCCGGATGAAATACCTCGTCGCAGAACGCGGACTCGACTGGTTCCGCGAAGAGACACAAACGCGGTTAGGCTATGATTTGACACCACCGCGAGACATTGTCTGGACGTCGTCGCACGATCACCTCGGGCGGATCGAGGGGCACGGCGATAAAGTGCACTTGGGGCTGTTCATTGAGAATGGTCGAATCAAGGACACGGAGACGGTGAAACTGAAATCTGTGCTGCGGGAGATTATGCAAACTTACCAGCCGACGGTTCGGCTGACGACGCAGCAAAACATGATTCTCTGCGATTTGACCGCAGAGCAGGTGGATGAAATTGAAGCAAAGTTGCACGCAGCCGGCGTTCTCTTGGCGGACGAATATCGCCCTGTGGTGAGTTACTCCATGGCGTGTGTGTCTATGCCGACTTGCGGGCTTGGCATTGCGGAGTCGGAACGCGTCATGCCGCAGATTATCCGCGATTTCGAGCGCGCACTCAAGGATTTGGGGCTGCAGGATGACCCGATTATCATCCGTATGACCGGTTGCGCCAATGGTTGCGCGCGTCCCTACATCGCAGAGATTGGCTTTGTGGGTCGGACGATTGGCAAGTACGACGTATTTCTTGGCGCCAATATTGCAGGAACGCGGCTGAACCAATTGTTCAAAGAGCAGGTTCCAGCGGAGGAACTGGTCTCGACGCTGTACCCTGTTCTCAGGGCGTACCGCGATGAACGCCAGGACGGCGAAGGTTTTGGCGACTATTGTGTTCGGGTGGGACTCGACAAGTTGCAAGAGCGTCTTGTGACTGTATCGTAAGGATATTGTAAGGAGGCTGCTGCATGGCAAGAGGGCTGGTATATCTCGTCGGAGCTGGCCCTGGCGCGCCTGGGCTCCTCACGGTGAAAGGGCGGCGCGTGCTCGAGACGGTCGACGCGATTGTGTACGACCGGCTCGCGTCGCCACGTCTTCTTGGTTATGCAAAGCCTGATGTAGAACTGCACTACGTCGGTAAAGAAGCCGGCGACCACGCAATGTCTCAACAAGACATTGAGCAACTCCTCATTTCTCTGGCGCGTGCTGGACGGATTGTCGCCCGTTTAAAAGGCGGAGACCCGTTCGTGTTTGGCCGCGGGGGCGAAGAAGCGGCGGCATTGACGGAGGCAGGCATTCCGTTTGAAGTTGTGCCGGGTATCACCTCTGCGGTCGGCGTTCCAGCTTATGCCGGCATTCCCGTGACGTATCGAAAGTTATCGCCCTCGTTTACCGTTGTGACCGGACACCGGATGACCTCTGAAGACGAAGTGGATTGGCACGCGTATGCACAATTGTCGAGTACGCTCGTGATTTTGATGGGTGTGCGGCAATTGCACAAAATTGTCGACGGCCTTCGGGGCGCTGGTCTGTCTGGAGAGATGCCGGTGGCGTTGATTCGTTGGGGAACGCGTGCAGCCCAACGGACGTTGGTCGGATCACTAGAAGACATCGTATCGAAGGTGGAGGCGGCCAAGTTCGAAGCACCTGCCGTGATTGTTGTCGGAGACGTCGTTTCAAAACACAGCGACTTGTCGTGGTTTGAGTCGATGCCACTGGCTGGGCGGCGGATATTTGTCACGGCGGGCACCACGGATGAAGCGATTCGAATGGCGGAGGCAGTGGAATCCTTGGGGGCTGAAACGTTTGCCCTCAGCGCCGAAATGTTGGCCGTGCAAGGCGACGGTGTTTGCACGCGTCTGCGTACCATGTTGGCGGCCAGGAGCGCAGGCATGTACTTTACGACGACGTTGGGTGTGAAGATTTGGTTTTCCCAGTTGAAAGATTTGGGTGTGGATTTACGCCAGATCACGAACCTGCGCATTGCGGCTGACAGTTTGGCTGTTGCGAGATATTTGGAGCAATACGGCGTTTTTGCTGACGGAGTCGGACCGGGCGTGTGGTCGGACTCGACGGTTAACCAGTGGTTTGTTGAGGCATCTCTAGGTGTGGAAGGCCAAAGCCTTCCGAATGCTTCTCAAGCGGTTCACTTGTATTCGCTTGATCTGACGCGTTCGTGGCTCGATGTAGCGCGTATGTGGTTAGAGGATGGAGTAGATGCGGTTTGGTCTACGAGTCGACCATCGTGGTGGACGTCTTTGTTTTCGCTCGATGACATCTGGAACGATGAGGCGGTGCGTCCGTTTGAGTCGGCCGGAGCTGAGGATGATTGGGATGTCTGCGAGCAAATGCAAAAGACGTTCTGGCGTGGCGACGTCGAGGATGCGGCGGTGGTTCGCGGGTGAATACAGCTTTGTTGTTCATCGGTCACGGGACGCGGAAGCAGCACGGCATCGACGAGTTCAGACGGTTTGTTTCTGCGGTCGAGGAACGGGTTGGCGAACCCATTCGCGTTGCGCACGCGTTTCTTGAATTGCAAGACCCCGATATTGTCACAGGCATCACTTCTCTTACGGCGGAGGGCGCCCGTCACATTGTGTGTATTCCGCTTTTTTTGTTTTCTGCAGGGCATATGTTGCACGACATTCCGATGCAGTTAGAAGCTGCGCAAAACATGTATCCATCGCTCCAACTGACTTTGTCACAATCTTATGGGACAGAACCCCTGCTTCTGGAGGCGCTGGTCTATCGGATTCGCGAGACAGAGATTTGTTTGACGGATGAATCCGTTGGTCTGCTTTTGCTTGGACGCGGCAATCGGGATCACAACGCGCAGGCGGCGTTTGCTGGCGTGGCGCATCGACTGGCACAGACGTTCGGGAAGGAACCGTTTGTTGGGTACCTGGCTGGAACGGGTCGACAATTGGAGGATACATTGACGGAGATGGCGCAAGCGGGGTATCGAACGGTCGTCCTCGCACCGTTTTTGTGGTTCAGCGGTTGGTTGGCGGATACACTGCCGCGTCGGGTGAAGGATTGGCAGGAGAAGACAGGGTACACGCAAATGAACGTTCGAATTGCGGGTCACCTTGGATTGCACCCAGCCGTTGTGGCCTGTGTTGCAAATCGGGTACGGGGCTATTTGACGTAACAATGGCGCAGTGCGAAGGTGTTGCGCCGCGCCATATTTACATATTGGAGTGGTCGTACGAGTCGTGATTTATTGGACATCAAACATGAGTTCGTCTGTGTGAGGGTCGTACCGAACGAAGACGTCGCCACCGTTAAAGTACCAGGCGTCTTGTTCTTTGATGAAAATTTGAATCCCATCCAGTTCGACAGCCGATGCCACCTCGGATGGACGTTCAACCGACAGGGTCAATGCGAATCCTGGTTGTACGGTGGAATCTCCGTATCTTGTCATAATACGAATTGCGTCGCCAGTCGTGAGACCGAACTCTTCTTTTAGCCACTTTGTAGCGGAATCGTCGACGTGAATGTCCATGCGAAGACCTCCTCGGCTATGAATGAGACATTTGTCGCTGTCAACGATAGCACAATCGAGTCTCTCATGCACGAACTATTTTGATTGAATATTCGAATGATTTATGTCGAGAATGCAGGCGGTGGCGTGTCACCACCGCCTTTGCTCTTACCAGTAATATGGATACCCGTAGCCATAGCCGTAACCGTAAGGGCGTGCGGCGAGTGCACCGAGTGTCAAGCCGGTCAACGCACCGAAGCCGAAAAAGGCAGCAGGTGCATACACCTGTGTCATTTTTGCGTCGTTTCGCCCGCCAGCAAGCGTGCTGAAGTCAGTGTCGTCGGCATTTGCGGAGACACCGGCGTAGCCATCCGTGCGAATCAGGTAAATTCCGTCTGGCGTAACGCTTTGCAAATAGCCAGGATAAATTCGTCCGTTCAAGTGGTATACATGGACGTGTCTGCCCACCAAACGTCGTGCAACAGGGTACAAGGGATGGTGTGCCATGTTGCTTCCCCTCCTTTCATTCTCTATACCGTATGAGTACAGAGGGAGGGGGGAACGGGCGAATGCCTCAGGCAAATACAATTGTCTTGTTTTCGTGCACAATCACTTTGTCTTCGAGATGCCACTTCACCGCGCGGGCGAGTACAGCACGTTCGACCTGGCGACCGGCGATGCGCAGCGCGTGGGCGTCATATCGATGATCTACGCGGGTGACGTCCTGTTCGATAATCGGTCCTTCATCGAGGTCTTCTGTGACGTAATGAGCCGTCGCGCCAATTAGTTTCACACCGCGGTTGTACGCGCGACCATAGGGATTTCGCCCGATGAAGGCCGGCAGAAATGAATGATGAATATTAATGATGCGGTTCGGGTAGTGTGCCAAAAACGACGGGGACAGGATTTGCATGTAGCGCGCTAACACCGCGACATCAATTTGTGCGTCGCGTAAAAGCGCCAGTTGTTTTGCTTCGGCTTCCGCCTTGTTCTCTGCGTTCACGGGCACGTGATGGAATGACAGGCCCAAGGACTCGACCAAATTTCGGGCATCGTCGTGGTTGCTTATCACCAGTGCGATATCCGTGTTGAGTTGGCCGCTTTGCCACTCCCACAGGAGTTCTTGGAGGCAATGGAGTTCCTTTGATACGAAAATTGCCATCCGTTTGCGCTGGCGCGCCGGCGCGTACTGCCAGGCCATGTGAAACTCTGCCGCCAAGGATGAAAAAGCGTTGCACAGAGATTGTTCGCGGGCTTCGAGGCCGTCGAGATGAAACTCGATTCGCATAAACAGCGTGCCGCCGGAAGCGTCCGTCGAATATTGGTCGGATGCAGTGATATTCGCGCTTTGTTCATACAAAAATTGTGCGACGGCGGCGACAATGCCCTGTCGGTCAGGACACGCGATAAGCAGGCGTCCGCGGTTCTCCTCGAGCATGATGATTCCTCCACACCTATCTGTATTAGATCAGACGATAGCCAACCTGGCTCATTTGGTCAATCGTCATTCGCGTCCAATCGGCGCTTCAATGCCCATTTTCGCTTGTTGTTCAGGTGAGAGGACAATCATTTTGGCACTCGACGTCGCCTTTACTTCTCCCTCGGAGTTGACCATACGCGCTTCTACGTAGAGTAGCCGCTTGGTCACTTTCGACGGATGAGCCTCAATATGAACCGTTTCGCCCACTTGGACTGGCGCCTTGAACGAGATATTCAATTCCGCCGTGACGGTGACTAATCCCATATTCAAAGGGACGTACGCTGAAGCCTCATCGAGCAGCGAACTGGTGATACCGCCATGTTGTACATTCGGCCACCCGATGTGTCTTTCCTCACAGTGAAATGTCGCGTGTACCGCGTCACCATCCTGGTGAAACTTGATGTTTAAACCATGGGGATTTTTATCCCCGCACACAAAACAATAGTCAAACCCCATTATCCTAACCACCTTCTAGCCGATATCTACCTCCCTATTATGAGGGTGTTGCCTGATGTTCTCAAATCTAGCGGCAGATAGGTCACAAACAGGTAGATGTCAACCGAAGTTCGTCAATTCCGCTGTGGTCGGTGGGACGGCGCTCCATACGTCGTTGAGCGAGTATGGACAATGGCGATCCGGCAACAACCGTGGAACGAGCGGCGAGCCCACGCGCGAAGGGATCAGTGAGTGCAGTGGCATGCAGACGTCGGGATGAATTTGCTCAATCATGGCGGTTACATCGCGAAGCGTCGCGTGCCCGCTCGACGACATCGGCACAAATTCCAAGGAGAAGTGCTCCAACCAGCGCATCAGGTTGGACCAGGCAGGCTGGAATGGCCCTAATGGCGTCCCATCGGAATGCAGATAGCGCCCCGCTTGTTGTGGCACGATGTCCACGAAATAGTGCAGCCGCTCGTAGCGTATCTGGGCGAGAAATGCGCGTTCGTTTCCCCGCACTTCGCTTCGGCCAATTTGGGGAATTCCCGCAACTTGCAACCACGCGGTCAAAGGTGCTGGCTGTGTCGACTCGTCCTCTTTCCACACCGAAAAGTCCGATACGCCTTCGAAATGGTGGTACAAGTAGGCGGTGGCGGGATCTAAGACCAGTGTTCTATTCGTCGCTCGTGCAGCCTCGGAAAACGCCCGCAATCGCTCGGGGTGGCGTTCGTAGGCGGTGAAGTAGAGCCCGGCGATCGCCTGTTGCGCTTGCGCGAGAACACCTTGCAAGACGTCAAGCTCGGATACGTTTTTGGAATCCGAATCCAGGTCATTTGCACGCGTTCCCTCGATCAACAGCACGTGAGGGCGAAATGCTCTGGCGCGCGCGATGAAGTTTTGTGTCTCTTCCGAGTGCAGGTCGTGCAGTCGGAGGTCGCCAGAGTAGACGAAGCGCATGTCAGGCGTCTCGATGAAGATGGCGCTGGCGCCGGGGGTGCCGTGATCGACATGGACAAACTGCAGCCGCAGAGGACCGAACTCGACCCAAGTCTCGGGTGGCGTAGGCCGATACGCAAGCGGTGTGCGCGGTCCGTCCGACACGGCGTCCAACGCCTGCAGCATGTGATAGGTGTCAGACGAGGTGAACACGGGCAGGTCTTGTCGCAGGTAAGGTAACAAGCCGGTGTGATCGAGGTGGCAATGGCTGATCGCAATGGCCGTTTGATGCGTCGCAGGGCAGCAGCAGCAGCTCTAGTCCGGTGTCCATCACCTTTTACGAGGCGATGAGCTCGGCGCAAGGGAAAGAGTTGCAGAAGTTGACGAACGAGTTCCAGCAGCAAAATCCGAACATCAACGTGCAGCTGGTGTTCGCAGGCTCCTATAGCACGCTCCAGCAGAAACTGACTGCCGCGATTGCCGCCAAAAAGCCACCAACGATGGCACAGGTTCAAGAAACATGGGAAACTCGTCTCTGCACCGTTTAACAAGTCGGATTACATCCTCATGTATAACACAGATGATTTCAAGAAGGCGGGGATTGCGAATCCGCCGAAGACGTGGGATGAACTGGAGCAGGATGCCATCAAGATCACCCAGAAGACGGGCGTTCCGGGACTGGGCTTACAGGCGGATTATTATACGTTTGAGATGTTGCTCAAGCAGGCGGGTGGCGACATCCTGACCAGCGACAACAAACAAGCCGCGTTTAACAGCCAGGCGGGCAAGGATGCGCTCAACTTTTTGAATCGCCTCGCGAATCAGGACAAGGCTGCCAAAGTGATTGATGGCAACGCCTATCTCTCCGACGGCTTTAATACCAATGCGTACGCGATGGATTTGGACACGGTGGCCTCGCTATCGTTTATCACGAATCAAAACACGCACTTTAAGACTGCGCCTCTGCCCGTCGGGAAACAGGCGGCCGTGCCTACGGCAGGGACGAACCTGGTCGTGTTCAATCAAGCGACGGACGCGCAGAAACAGGCGGCTGGAAAGTATATTGATTTCTTGATATCCACCAAGAACACGATCGATTGGGCCGAGGCCACAGGCTATCTGCCCGCGCGCCAGAGCGCCTTACACGATGCTTCGTGGCAGGCGTTTATCAAAGCGAATCCGAATGACGCAACAGGCCCCGACGAATTGGAGAATGCCTACTTCTCGCCGCGCATTGGCGCCTTGAGCTCGGCGATTACAGAAGAGAGTGCGCAGATTGGTAACTTCGTGTCGCAAAAACAAAACGCCGACACGACGCTCCAGAACATGGCGCAAGAAGTGAACCAGGCGCTGGCGGATCAATGAGCGACCACACTTTACCTACGCGTTTTTGCGACGAGGGTATCGCACGACTCGCGCGATGCAAATTGTTTGTATTCGACTTCGACGGGACGGTCTATGACGAAGTGCGTCACTTTCTCACCTATGGTGAGGAAGTGGCCCGCTTTCTTCATGGGGAACACCAGCAGCAACAATTTCTCGAGTCGGTGCGTTGGGCGCTTGCAGGGGCGCATCAACACTACGGCGCGGTGTATGATCTCGCCACCAGCGCATTCCGCGAGCGGACGGACGCCGACAGCGGGCGGGATGACGTGATGGACATCGGCGATCCTTGGGGACTCATTGCGGCATTGGCGCGAGACGCCGGGATCGCAGCGGATGCATTACAAGTGGCATTTACGGCGACCCGGGCCCAGATGGCGTCGGCTGCATTCGAGATGGCGCCTATCGAAGGCCTTCGCGATGCGGTGTTGGCGCTCAAGGCACAACGGCGCCACGTCATGCTTGCAACCAACAGCCCACAGGTGCATACCGAGGATATGCTTCACAAACTGCAACTCGACGACGTGTTTGACGAGGTGGTGTTTGCTGCACAAAAGCCGCAGCAAATCACCGCATTGTTCAAGCGCTGGCTCGCCGAGTTTGGGTTGCGCCCAGCGTGTGCGGTCAGCATAGGGGATCACTTTCAAAATGAGATTCATCCAGCCATCGCCTTAGGCATGCAGACGGTCTATATCGATGCCTATATTCGCCGTGTCCGATCGGACGTGACGGTCCAACTCGACAGCCCATCAGCATTGCCGGATCTCTTGCGTGCCGTCGTCACCATGGGTCGGACAGCGGCTCGTGACGATGCAGAAAGCGCTGTGCCACCTCCGCGGTGAAGTCGAAGCGGTGGATCAGCGGTGGCTCATCGGACAGGGCATGCGGCAGGAACGCGGGCAGTAATTCGGCGACGCCACGGTTGTCCTTGTGAAGTACCCAACTGAGTGGCTTGAAATCGAGGATGCCCTCACTACAGGCAACCGGCGTGTCGTAGCGGCGTCCCTCGGGAAAGTCTACCGTGTAGACGTGCATACCGCCTTGTGCGCCATCGAAGAGCGTCCAGGCGACAACGCCTCTGTAGCGAAAGTCCGACAGCGAAAACTCGAGATGCGCTTCTTCCATGATTTCCCGCTGCACGGCTTCCGTGGGGGACTCACCAGGTTCAATCTTACCGCCGAGCCCGTTCCAAATGCCCATATTGGGGGACTTCAAGCGATTGAGTAAGAGCAGTTCGTCACCCCGCCGGATGATACAAAGTGTATAAGGCAAAGGCCAATCCAATCTGTGCCGCATGTGCCGCCTCCCGCTGCAAAACATCGTCTTTCTACCTTGTCTCGCTCTTTTTGTATGTAGTTTGGCTCTTATGTAGTTTGACTCCGGCTCTGGTGTTTCCTTCCGGCCTGCTGGCATAATAGAAGATGATTGAAAAATCGAATCAATTCGGATGGAGTGTGAAGGCATGGAGTATCGCGTTTTTGGTAAGACCGATATGAAGGTGAGTGCGTTAGGCTTTGGTGGCGCCGAGATCGGTCAACAGGTCGATGCCCGCCAAGTGGACGCGCTTCTGGGCAGCGCTTTGGACGCAGGGCTCAACTTAATTGATACGGCGGCGTGTTATGGCCGCAGCGAAGAGTTGATTGGACAGGCCGTTTCCCATCGCCGCAACGATTTCTATCTGTTTAGCAAGTGCGGCCACGCAAGCGGATTGCCTACGCCTGATTGGGATGTGCAGACGCTGCGCGACAGCATTGATAGAAGCCTAAAGCGGCTCAAGACAGACTATCTTGACCTGATTCAGCTCCATAGTTGCAGTCTCGAAACGCTTCAACAGGGAGCGGTGATTGAGGTTTTGCAACAAGCGCGCGATGCTGGCAAGGTGCGCTATCTCGGCTATAGCGGGGACAACGAGGCCGCATTGTACGCCGTGGAAAGTGGTGCGTTTGACAGTCTGCAAACATCCATCAACGTGGCAGATCAGTCCGTGATTGACCGCATCCTGCCAGCAGCGCAAGCGCGGGGCATGGGCATTATCGCGAAGCGGCCGATTGCCAATGTCGCGTGGCAGTATGCCGACACGCCCGACAATGCCTACTATGTGACGTATTGGCAACGATTGAAGGCGCTCCAGTACGATTTCACGCGGCGCCCGACGACAGAGGCAGTGTCCGTCGCATTGCGGTTCACGCTGTCGGTACCAGGCGTCACAACAGCTATCGTCGGCACGACGAACCCGGGACGCTGGCAACAAAATGCCGACCTCGTCAATCAGGGCCCACTGGACACCACCGAGTATGACGCCATCCGCAACCGCTGGCAGGAGGTCGCGAAGCCCGATTGGGTAGGCCAGACCTGATGCGGTAGGCGGCGGGGGAGCGCGGGAGGCCGGGTTGGGATGCGCTGGGATGCGCTGGGATGCGCTGGGATGCGCTGGGATGCGCTGGGATGGGGCGGTTCTGCCGGACCGGATCGGGCGATAGCGAATCCAGAGTGTCTTATTTGGCGATGCGCGGCCGGAAATCCGGCAATAGGGCACGAAAAATACCTTAATGGCCGGCAAAGTGGCGGATTGGGCTGATTTTTCGGGCAATAAGACAATTATCATGTCTAAAATCTGCCCGAATGTCAGAAATGAGGCGATTAAGACAAGGAGCGTGCCTTATTTCGCATCCTCACCTTCGATCCCGCCGCCCCCCGTACCCTGCGCACCGCCGCATCCTCACCTTCGATCCCGCCGGCCCGTGCCTGCGCACCACCGCATCCGCTCCGGCCCCCGCCCCCCGACCTGCCTCGCGCCCCTCTCCCATCCCAATCAAATCTTTACATTCTTCTTGAATACTTAATCTGGAATTCATACCGTCTCCACATTGACTTCTTACACTATGTGTAAAGAAGACTTTGTGGAGGAATGGCAATGCGCGAATCCATTGGCGTCATCGGATTGGGTTATATCGGGCTACCGCTGTCTATGTGTTTGTGTGAGCGCGGGTTCCGGGTGGTTGGCATCGATACGGATCCCGACAAGGTGAGGCGGATTGAAGCGGGTGAGACGGACGTCCAAGAAGACTACCGGGGCGAGACGTTGCAGCAACGTTTACAGCGGCATTTGGCTGCAGGCAATTTCATCGTGTCGAGTAGGACGGCAGTCGCTGCGTGGGAGGCGACGACGTATCTTGTGACGGTCGGCGTTCCTGTCCATCCGGAGACGAAGGCGCTTTGCGATGAGCCACTTAGGATGGCCATGGAGAATATTGGCCGAGTGCTGAAGCCACATGATGTCGTCGTCATTCGGAGTACGGTGGTGCCGGGGACGGTGGAGTCTCGCTACGTGCCCATTCTCGAGGAGACCAGTCGGATGGTGGCGGGCGTGGACTTTCATGTGGCGTACGCCGCAGAGCGTGTCGCCGAAGGGCGCGCAATGGAGGAGTTTCAAACGCTGGACATCGTCGTCGGCGGGTTGACGGAAAAGTGTGCGGCGTTGGCGGCGCAGACGTTGCAAAAGTTGACCGACGGGCAGATTCACATCACCGATTTGCGCATTGCGCAGTTGTCGAAGGTGATTGAGAACGCGCAGCGCGATGTCAACCTGGCGATGGTCCAGGAGTTGCAGGCTGTGGCCAAGGCGCATCAGGTGAACTTGTTCGAACTCATCCAAATGGTCAATACGCATCCGCGAGTGCAGATGTTGTTGCCAAGTGTCGGTGTGGGCGGATATTGCATTCCGAACGCCTATCACTATCTCTCGGCATCGCTCGATGACACAACGGGTGCGGATTTGCCACTGTTTCGCACGGCGCGGGAGACCAACGAAGGCGCGCCGCAGCGTATCGCAAGGGATGTGGCGCAGTCGCTCGCAGATCGAGGTCGGTCCATGAAGGAGGCTGTCGTGGTTGTGCTCGGGTTGGGGATGAAGGACGGATCGAACGACATTCGGCAGTCCCCAGCTATCGCATGTGCAAAAGCGTTTCAGTCACTGGGCGCCGTGGTTCGCGCGTATGACCCGACCGTCGCACCTTTATTGCCGTATCAAGTCTCGAACGTTGAAGACTGCCTCCGCGGGGCTGACGCCATCGTCGTGGGTGCTTGGCAGCCAGCGTTTGACCATCTCGACTGGGGACGTCTGTTTGGGCTCGTCAATCCGACGGCGCCGGTGATTCTGGTCGATCCGCGCGGTCGCCTCGAAGCGCGCGTCTTACATCTGCCGCATACGACCATTTTACAGCGGGCCTAGACAGGAGGAGGGCGCGGTGGACAGCGAGAAACGGGTTCTGATTGTAGCCTATCTGTTCCCGCCAATCGGCGGGATTGGCGTGCAGCGTGCGCTGAAATTCGCCAAGTACTTGGGGGACCATGGTTGGAAGCCCATCGTTCTCACCACGAGCGAGGCGGCGTCGGCCACGATGGACGAGGCGCTGATGGCCGAGATTCCAGATGATGTCGAGGTTGTGCGGGTGCGGGATCCGATTGCGAAGTGGATGAAACGGATGATGCCCCGCACCCAGGCGTCACACGCGACGACGAGTGACGGCGCAACGGTGGCAACAGGGCGGGCATCCCGCCTCAAGCGCTGGTTAAAGCAGTTGAAGGACAAGGTGCTGATTCCTGACGAGCAAGTCGTATGGGCACTGCGCGCGGCGCTCGTCGGGACGCATCTCATTCGCCAGCGTAACATCACGTGCATTTTTACGACATCTTCTCCCGTGAGTGCGCACCTCACTGGATGGCTGCTCAAGCGCTGGACGCGCGTGCCGTGGATTGCTGACTTTCGCGATCCGTGGACGGACAACATGCACTTTTACAGCAGCGGCCGGCGCGCACGCCTGGAAGGGAGAATGGAGCGGCGGGTGATGCGTGATGCCAGCGCAATCACCACGGTGACAGATGGGTTTGCATTGCGGTTTTCGCAAAAGTATCCGTATCTCTCTGACAAACTGACCGTGATTCGCAATGGGGTAGATCCGGCTGATTTTGGGCCGATTCTGGCGGCGCCTTCACCCGGGGTGTTTACGATGTTATACGCGGGCATTCTCTACCCCAAGCGCTCTCCAGAGGTGTTCTTGAAGGCGGTGAGTCAAGCGATTCGATCCGGCCGCATCCACCCGGACCAGATTCGCATTGAGTTCGCGGGGGTGTTTGATTATCCCGGCAAAGCATCCAATCGCGAACTCGTCGAACGGCTGC
This sequence comes from Alicyclobacillus acidoterrestris, assembly GCF_022674245.1. Classification (GTDB taxonomy): domain Bacteria; phylum Bacillota; class Bacilli; order Alicyclobacillales; family Alicyclobacillaceae; genus Alicyclobacillus; species Alicyclobacillus acidoterrestris. The sequence goes on along the minus strand of NZ_CP080467.1, from coordinate 3,775,273 downwards.
ATCTCGACAAGGTCGTGCGCGTGCTAGGCTACTTGAGTCACGACGCAGTCGCCCGGCGAATGGCAAACGCGCATTGCCTGCTCCTCATTGGCGATCAGGATCCGACTGCGAACATGTATATCCCGGGTAAGTTGTACGAGTACCTGTACACGCGCCGGCCGATATTCGCGTTACTGCACCAGGGGGAAGCGTCGAGCTTGATTGAGCATTATCAAGCGGGTGTCGTCGTTTCACCGCAGAGCGTCCGGGACGTCGAAGACGCATTGGTGGACATGGTTGCGCACTTTCGGACGCACGGGCCGGTATCCGGCAATCAGCCGCTACCTGTAGCGCTGACTCGCCCATTCCAGGCCGGCCAATTGGCTGACGTGATGGAAGAATTGACGCGCGAAGCGCACCCGTGGACGATTGTGGGTAGGGTGCCGCGTACGCGGGACTCGCAACACGCGGGCACGGCGACAGGCGGCCAATAACCGCCGATATCGGCGGTTCTCGACGGGAAGCGGCGACAATCAACGGGGAATGGATGCGAGGGGCCAGCGAATTCAGTTTCGCTGGCCCTTCGTTTTGGTCGCCTAGGTGGCTTAGGTGCGTGCAACGCCGTTTTGTCGGCACGCGTACGCGCAGTTGTGTGACAGGTATTCGTCAGGATTGGGCGAATGTAAACTAGTACTGGTACATGTGCGGGACGCATGTCGCATGTCGCGTTTGTATGAACGTTCAGGAAAGAGCTTGAGGAAATGGGGATGCATTGTGGACAAATCTCGCCGCCTATATTACTTTGACAGCCACTTACGGTCGTTTTCTGCACACATCGTCTCAGAACAGCAGCGAGCGGATGGTCGTTTCGAGGTCATTCTCTCGCAGTCGGCGTTTTATCCGACCTCGGGTGGTCAGCCCCATGATACAGGTATGCTCAATGACATACCTGTCGTCGATGTGTTTGTTCGCGACGATGAGGTCATTCACGTGGTGGAGCACTCGATTCCTGTCGGTACGTCAGTTGTTGGGGAAATCGACTGGCAAAGGCGGCTTGACCATATGCAACACCACTGTGGACAGCACATCTTGTCGGCTGCTTTCGAGCAGTTGTTCGACCTAGACACCGTCGGTTTCCACATGAGTGATGACGCGGTCACGGTCGACATTGCCACGCCTGTCTTGTCCGAGGGTGACTTGGCGCGCGCCGAGCAGTTGGCCAATCACATTATCATGGAAAACCGACCGGTGTCGGCACGGTTTGTCCAAACGTCCGAGTTGTCCCAATTCGCCTTGCGTTATCCGCCAAAGGTGACCGAAGACATTCGCATTGTGACCATCGCCGATTTTAACGACAACGCGTGCGGCGGCACCCATCCGAAGTTTACAGGTGAAATTGGTTTGCTCAAGGTCGTCCAGCAAGAAAAGGTGCGCAACGCCACGCGCTTGACGTTTGTGTGCGGGATGCGTGCCCTGCGCGATTACACTGAACGGGTGCGTGTCACGCAGGCGTTGACTAGCCAATTGTCGACCGATTGGCTTGATCTGCCGTCGGTCGTCAAGGCACAGCTCGCGGAGAAGGCGGAACTTCGCCGTACGACGGCGCGCTTGCAGACGGCACTTGCAACGTATCGCGTAGAGACAGAAGTGGAAGCGGGCATGACGGATATTCTTGAGCATCACTTTATTGTCGCGCGTTTTGTCGACTGTGCGGATGTGGCGGAATGCAAAGCCCTATTTCAGGCGTTGCAGAAAGCTGTGTCGCAGTTGGTGGAGGATGCGACAGTGGTGTTCGTGGGGCAAGTCAAAGACCGGGTATATGTCCAGGGTGAATCGAGGGGCCTCGTCAACATGCAGCAACTGGTTACGACCTATTTGGCCAGCGTCGGGGGAAAAGGCGGCGGGAAGCCAACTTCTGCCCAGGGTTCTGCCCTGATTTCGCCTGACGACGACATCCGCGCGCACGCGGCCCGCATCCGAGAAATGATTTTCGCGGCCATGCGCACGTGACGTGTAGAGCACGATTCACTTACTTCACTTACGGAACAGTCTGACCGACAACGGCCGGATTACACCAAAGGCCTGTCTCATTGTAACGGGACAGGCCTTTTCATCACTCGACGACGACTGTCTTCGGTGGGGCGCCATCGCCCACCGAAGACAGCGCAGTCAGTACTCATTCTCTGTGCGGTTTTGGCGCGATTTAGATGAGTTCCGCGTTCTTCCAAATCAGCACGCCGTTTTGACCGCCAAAGCCGAACGAGCTGCTCAATGCGTACGAGATGTGCTGTTGGCGGCTGTGGTTGGCCACGACATCTTTTGGCGCCTGTTCTTCCTTGTCGTCACAGTTGAGCGTTGGCGGCAAGGTGCTCGTCTCCAAGGCTTTGATACAGGCGATACTCTCAATCGCACCCGCAGTCCCGAGCATGTGCCCAACCGCGCCCTTGATGGAGCTCACCGGAATCTGATCCAAGTGCTCGCCAAACATCTCGCGCAGTGCGGCGGATTCGGCGAGGTCACCGGCCGGTGTGGCCGTGGCGTGGGCGTTGATGTAGTCAATGGCATCGGGTGTGAGCGCGGCACTTTTAATGGCGCGCTCCATGGCTAGCTTGGCGCCGCCTCCTTTTGGATCCGGCGACGTTTCATGATACGCGTCATTCGACGTCCCATAGCCAGCGAGTTCCGCGTAGATGTGGGCGCCGCGGGCGCGAGCGTGATCGAGCGTTTCAAGCACGAGCATCGCCGCACCTTCGCCCATAATCATCCCGTTGCGCGCTTTGTCGAATGGGCGCGACCACTTCCCAAAATCCTCCGGGCCTTCTGTCGCGAGCGCGCCTGCTGCCCGCAAGCCCGCGAGGATGGCGGGGCTGAATAGGCACTCGGCACCGCCAGCCAGAACCATGTCGGCTTCGCCGAGGCGCAGCCAGTAGGATGCTTCGCCAATCGAGTTCGCCGACGAGGCACAGGCGGTGGAATACGTCATGACTGGCCCGCGGATGCCGTATTGCATGGCGATGGCCGCACCAGCCGCATTGGGGATGGACTTGGGTACCAAGCGCGGACCGACACGGCTCGAACGGCCTGTCGAGAGGCGGGCCGAACCGTCCTCTAGCGTCTGTACGCCGCCAAAGGCGCAACCAATTGAAATGCCGACTCGGTCAGCCGGGTATTGGTCGAAGATCTCGGTCGCGTTATCCCAGCCAGCGTCCCGAAAGGCCTCCATTGCGGCGACCATGCCCATTTGCGTAAATCTATCTGTATTTTGAACCTGTTTTTTATCTAGGTATTGTGTGGCGTCGAAATCCCGAGCGTAGGCCGTAGCTGGCGCCCACTGTCGCAGGTGTTCATCTGGCGTCTCGCGGACGGCAGATTGTCCTGATATAATTCCATTCCAAAATAAAGGCACCCCGACACCGAACGGTGAAACTGCACCGAGTCCGGTGACGACGATGCGAACGCGATCCGTCATGCGTTTTCTCCTCTCAAATCTATGTCAGCGCAAATATATTCTTCAGTCACCTATCAGATACGTATGACAGGTTGGTTTGTCGCACGACATACCCATCATCTATATGATAACAAATCCTCGCCCCTGCCGCGATACGTGAAAAACTTGCAGAACCCTCTCTATTTACTATTATGCACCGGATGTGGACAGTTGTATTTCAATCGCATTCCTATAAACTAAATCTGAAGCACGAACTTGATTTATCCGAAACATGGACATGTGGCTGAGGAGGAACATCGGTGGGACAACCCCTCGTGAAACGTTATACAGGAAAAGTCGTCTGCATCACAGGCAGTTCGCGTGGCATTGGGCGCACATTGGCGCTGCGCTTCGCGGCGGAAGGCGCGGACGTGGTCATCAACTATTTCCGCAATGGTGACGCGGCGCGTGAGGTCGCGCGCGAAGTGGAGGCGTTAGGCCAAAAGGCGCTGCTCGCGCGGGCCAATATGGCGCAGGAAGAGAAAATCATCGCGATGTTTGATCAGATTCGCGAAGCGTTTGGACGCCTCGACGTGTTTGTTCACAATGCGGCGTCTGGTCGCAACCGCGCTGCGATGGACGTCGACGTCAAAGGCTGGGATTGGACGCTGAACGTGAACACCCGGGCCTTTCTGGTTGGCGCGCAGCAAGCGGCCAAGTTGATGCCCGAAACGGGCGGCGCGATGCTCGCTTTGTCGTCGTTTGGGTCAGACCGGGTGTTCCCGTATTATACGACGGTTGGCCCGAGCAAAGCGGCACTTGAGTCACTCGTGCGCTACTTTGCCATCGAGCTCTCCGAGAAGAAAGTGAACGTCAACGCCATCTCCGCTGGCGCGGTGCTGACGGACGCTTTAGATCACTTTCCAGAGATGGACGACACACTCGCGGCGGTCGAACAGAAAATGCCGTACCACCGCATGGTGACCCCGGACGACATCGCCAATCTGGCCTTGTTCCTCTGCTCACCTGAGGCGGAGATGATTCGTGGCCAGACCATCCGGCTGGACGGCGGGATTACGCTCTTGGTTCCGTAAGGCTTGTGACGAATCGGTTTGTAATATATAGATTGTAATATATAGATGAGGGGTCTTGAAGTGGACAATTATCGCTTTCATCACGAATTGCGCGTCCGGTTTTCCGAGGTCGACGGGCAAGGCATCGTTTTCAATGCCCATTACCTCTCATACTTGGATATCGCGTTTGCGGAGTACTTGCGCCGGGAACTGCAACTGTCCAGTGGGATGCCGAGAACTGTGTTGGCGAAATCGACACTTCAGTTTCGCCAACCTGCCAAATTTGATGATGTGCTACAGATATGGGTGCGCACGCACCGCATAGGAACCAGCAGTATGACCGTGTCGTTTCTCATCACGCGAGAAGATGAGGTGTTGTTTGAAGCAGAGCATATTTACGTCTACGTGAACGAAGACGGGCAACCGCAACCGGTACCCGAATTGTGGCGGCAGACGATTGAAGCATATGAACAGGGGAGATAAGATTCCATGCGTTTTCAAGGACAAGTAGCCATCGTGACGGGTGGTGCAGGCGGTATCGGTCAAGCCAGTGCGCGGCTGTTGGCCAGCCAGGGGGCCCGTGTAATCGTCGCCGATCTCGACGCCACCGCCGGCGAAGCCGTCGCCGCAGAAATCCGCGAGGCCGGCTATGTGGCGACCTTCCATCCGGTTGACGTATCGGTGTATGAGCAGGTCGAGGCGCTCGTGCGCTTCGCGGTCGATACGTACGGGCAGTTGGACATCATGTTTAACAATGCGGGGATATTCGGTGACGGATCGCAAAATGTCATCGATCTCCCGATAGACGTCTACAAGCGGATGATTTCTATCAACCAGGACGGCGTCTTCTACGGTATCAAGGCTGCCGCAGCCGTCATGAAGGAGAGGGGCGGAGTGATTATCAACACCGCCTCCATTTACGCGTATATCGCCGATAAAAACCAACTTCCTTACCACGCGAGCAAAGCCGCCGTCGTCGGTATGACCAAGGCCAGTGCCCTTGAACTCGGCCGCTACAATATCCGCGTTGTGGCGATTGCACCGGGCATGATTGACACTGGACTCATCGATGCTTGGCGCGAAGATGAGCGCGTGTGGAACACCATCCAGAAGGCGCACATGCGCCGCAAGCTGGGAACTGCCGAGCAAGTCGCCAACGTCGTGGCATTTCTCGCGAGCGACGAGGCGTCGTTCCTCAACGGCCACGCGTACTTCGTGGACGACGGCGCCGCTTCGTTCAAGCGCTGACGCTCTGCACCGCGATGTGGCTGAGTGGCAGCGGCAAGGCAGCAAGGCAGCAAGGCAGCAAGGCAGCAAGGCAGCAAGGCAGCAAGGCAGCAAGGCAGCAAGGCAGCAAGGCAGCAAGGCAGCAAGGCAGCAAGGCAGCAAGGCAGGGATGGACAACGCGTGGGCAAGCGCTGAAAAACAGCTGTTCGCGGGCGAATGCCTTGACCGCCATGATGGATTCTACGTACGCTAAACCATCCTGAGGCTTAGGGAGGTAATGACATGTACGGAACATTTGGCGGTTACACACAATGGGCAGTCGTATTCTTGATCATCTTCGTTCTGTTCTTCCTGTTGGTCCCTGCATACGGTGCAGGCGCTGGCTACTAATTCGCCTCAAGCAAACAATGAAAAGATTCGTTGCACGCCTGGAGAAGGCCGCCGACGGCGACTCTCCGGGCGAGGGCCGCTCGCTTATCGGGTGGCCCTTTTTCGCGTGGAATGGCGGGGGCTGGGTGGGGAGTCGGGTAGCGGTGGTTGGCGTGGGGCGGATCCGGTGAGCTTGCAGGCGACTTAAGGCAGAAATTCTGCCTTATTTGCGCGGATTTTGCCTGATCAGGCCACTTAAGACATTAAAATTGTCTTATTGCCCGAAAAGTCACTCAAATTCGAGGGGTTGCACTCAAATAAGGTACTTTTTCTGCTCTATTGGACCGGTCAGAAAGCAATTTGTCTTAATAAGACACCCTGGCTCCCCAAGCTCCCCAAGCCACCCAAGCTCCAACGCACTTAAACTACAAAAGGAAAGTAAATGCAAATTAATTTACACTTCTTCCGGAAATGTCGCTTGTAATTTTGGTGCCCTTCGTATAAGTAAATAGACAGTATGTATAGTAGGCACCGCGTGTACGGCGTGTAAAAAACCTCTGATATCACAAAACAGAAGAGTACCACAAGACTTGCTCATCGGTTCGGCACATTCAGTCGTGGAAGCGGAAGCGACAAGTGTAAGTTTCGATAAGAATCATGGAGGACGACGATTTTGGGAAAAGAAGACTCTTTCGAGGAGATAAAATTTCCTTACCTGCAGCTCGCTATCCTCATTATCGGAACTTTCATGGCGGTGCTTGACAATAGTATTGTGAACGTCGCGATTCCAAAAATGGAGACTGCTCTGAACTCCAATACGAACCAGATTCAATGGGTGATTACCGCGTATATGTTGGTGAGTGGGATCACCATCCCGATGACCAGCTGGTTATCAGATAAATTTGGATCGAAACAACTATTTACGTACTCCTTGATCTTCTTCACGATTGGTTCCACCCTATGTGGAATGGCATGGAATCTCCCAAGTATGATTTTGTTTCGAATTATCCAAGCGCTTGGGGGTGGCTTCTTAATGCCACTCGCCAATACATTGCTCTATAAAATTTTCCCACCTGAAAAACGCGGGGGCGTCATGGGGATTTTTGGTCTGGCAGTCATGCTCGCGCCAGCATTTGGCCCATTGCTAAGCGGATATTTTGTACAATACGCCAGTTGGAGACTGATTTTTTACATGAATCTCCCACTCGGCGTTGTGGGCGCATTCTTGTCCATTTTTGTGTTGCACGACTTCAATGACAAATCAGCATCCAAATTAGATGGTTGGGGCCTGGCTTTGTCATCGATTGGATTGTTTAGTCTCCTGTACGGTTTTACAAATGTCTCATCGAATGGTTGGCATTCGACCTTGGTATATCCGTATTTGATAGCTGGGGCCCTGCTACTCATCATTTTGGTCGTCGTTGAGTTGAAGGTGGATAAACCCTTAATCCAGTTTCGTGTCCTCCAGGATTATCTGTTATCCATGAGCGTTGTGATTACATCGCTTGTACAGCGAACTATGTTTGTCAGCCTGTTTTTACTTCCTTTGTACTTTGAGAACATATTGGAGTATACGCCGGAAAAAACCGGGATTTTCATGACGCCAGCAGCACTCATATCTGCTGTGTTTATGGTAGCAGGAGGATTGTTGTTAAACCGTGTAGGGGCCAGATTGCTTGCAGTTGTTGGCTTAACCATTACGCTCATCACAACCTACGGCTTCTCCTTTCTGGATGTCAATACGCCCTCAAGTCACCTTCAGGTGCTCTACATTTTTAGAACCATCGGCGTGTCGTTGGCGCTTATGCCGGTCATGGCGGCGGGGATGAACAGATTGTCGAATGACTTAATCAGTCAAGCATCGGGGTTAAGCAATACCATCCGTCAAGTCGCATCGTCTCTAGGAACCGCGATTTTTACGTATTACGAGGCGCATCGCACACTCATTCATGAGAGCGAAATGGCATCTCAATACAATCCCGGTTCTCCAAAGGGCGTGCAGCTAAATGGATTGGAGTTAAACCTGATGCAACACGGGATGAGTGCAGCACAGGCACATGTAACCGCGTTGGAAACCATCATTGGAATCATAGACCAAAACAGTTTTGTGGCTGCCATTAATGACACGTTCATGGTGGGAACGATATTGACCGCAATCAGTCTGATTTTGACCTTCTTCTTTAACGATAAAAAGTACAGCAAAGAGCGGGAAGGGTCTCATATAACCATGATGGAATGACGAATCCCGGTTGCGGGGGAATACAAGTCTAGCGGGCCCCAACGGAGCCCGCTATGTTCATTGGTGGAAGGTTCTCGTTAGCAAATACGGCTTTTGTTACAGCTTTTGTTCCGGCAACAATCCATGTTCGGATTGATGTGCTTTACCGATTTTTAGTGCCTGTGAAATGCTGGCCACGTGTTTACCAAATTCCTCGCCAAGCTCAAGGCCTTTGTCATACAGGGATTGCGTGAGCGGGTCTTCTACCTCTTCGATTGGAGATGTGACCCCAAGTCCGTAATAACTCCCGTATAAGGCGTTTTCGGGAATATTGGCCGGTAACCCAACCACAACCATGCCTTGGTGTAACATTGGCGTGATTAAATTGAGCATGGTCGCTTCGATTCCTCCATGTATGGTTGCTGTGGTACAGAACACAGCGCCAACTTTTCCGACGAGTTCCCCTCTGGACCAGATAAGCCCCAATTTGTCGATCCACGTTTTTAACCCGGCGCTGATCGTACCGAAGTGCCCTGGGCACCCCCAAATAATTGCATCCGCATCGGCAATGTCGTGGACATTCGTCTTCTGCACATGGTTGATAAAGACTTCTGCGTCTTTGACACTGCGGGCGCCTTTCCAAATTGCGTTTGCGACCTGTTCTGTGTGTCCGCCTTCGCTATCGTACACAATATATATTTTCATTTGGGGATCCCTCGTTTCAGTGTTCTTTTCGTTTGGATTTCTGTTTAAAATTCATCAGCGTCTCGCGATATCCAACGTCTCCGAGCGGTTCCTTTGGTTCCTTGTCGTTTCGAGCCTTTACTCCTTTTGAAAAGCTACGAAGCGTTTTTCGGTAGTTGGTGTCGTCCAAATACGCGTCTTGCGTTGTTTGCGGCGTCATTTGGAACTCGCGGAGTGCGCGGCGAAAATCTTCGTCTGCATTGCTCTTCAATTGAAACGACTGGGTCGACGCTGTGCTGGGAGCGGGCGCCTGTTGGAAAGCTTCCTTATCTGATCCGGTTTCACGTGGGCGTTGCGTCCCTTCATTGGGTGGCTGTTCGTTTGTCGTATCGAAGTACTCTTTACCTTTGAGTTTGATCTCAGGTAAAAAGAATGTGCCGATAAAGCCAAGGATGGCGAACACCAATCCGACTTCAAACAAGTGTTGAATCCCAAACGTCAGAGATGTTTTCACTGCGTCCATCAATTGCAGGTACATCTGGTGTCCAGCCGTGCCAAATTTCGAAAACGACTTGGACAACGCCTGTTGCGCTTGCGGTGTCAACAGGGTTTGCGGGTTCATGGAGCTCAATTGATTTTTGAATGATCCAAGCGAAGCTGGCATCGTCGCGTTCAATTTATTGGTGAATTCCTTGTCGAGAATCGACCCGAAAATCGGTAACGCTACAACGCCACCGAGCGATTGAACGAACTGTTGCGTTGAGTTCACAGTCCCCATCATTTTGTATGGGAACGCATTTTGTACCGCCATGTTCATCAGTGGCATCAGTGAACCAATACCAAGCCCCAAAACAACCATATTGAGGACAACGGTTGGCCACGTTGTATGCACGTTCATTTGGTTTAGCAAGAATGATCCAACGACGAGGATGGCACCGCTGAATACGGCTAGTATCTTATATCGACCCGTTCGCGACATAATTTGCCCGGATACCATACTGCCGACAATAAATCCGATCATCATCGGAGACATGACCCAACCGCTGTTTTGCGCACTCAGCCCAATGACACCTTGCACATAAATGGGCAAAAACATCAGGCTTCCGTACATGGTCATTGCAACCAGTATGCCTAGTATCAGTGACGTGCTGAAGACTCGGTTTTTGAATAACTTGGGGGAGAGCACCGGATCGGCCGCTTTCCGCTCCCATAGGACGAACAGTGCAAGAACAATTGCGCCACCGATAAACAGCGTGAGTTCAATCGGGGAACCCCACGCGTACTTTGTACCTGCCCAGGTAAATCCCAGCAAAATGGGCAGTAGGCCAATGATCATGATGACGGAGCCGAACCAGTCCACTTGCACCCTATCTGCCGCCCGTACTTTAGGCAAGGTCACCACGACCCCAATGATGGCGAGCGCTGCAAACGGTAGGTTAATGTAAAATACCCAGCGCCACGAAAACGAATCGGTGATCCATCCGCCAAGAGCCGGTCCGATGATGCTAGAGATACCAAAGGTGGCCATCATGACGCCCATCCAGCGGCTGCGTTCTTTGGGATTAAAGATGTCGCCAATGGTCGCCCGCGGCATACTTTGCATGGCGCCCGCCCCAATGCCTTGAAAACCACGTGCGATAACGAGTTCCATCATGGTATGGGCTTGCCCGGAAATGGCCGAACCGACCCCGAACAGAATCAGTCCCAATAAATAGAATGGTTTACGTCCAAACACATCGGATAACTTTCCGTAAATTGGTATTGTCACCGCTGAGCCCATCATATAGGCAGCAGTAACCCACGCATATAAACTAAGTCCCTTTAAGTCGCCAATGATGGTCGGCATGGCCGTTGACACGACTGTGGAATCCATGGACGAGAAAAACATGGTCAGAAGTACAGTCGCAAGTGCCCACCACTTCTTTTGGCCTGTGATCTGGTTTGTTGTTTGTACGGTTCCTTGAGCCATTCTTTTACCTCTCCTTAACGAGTGAACCCGCAAATTCCCCTATGTTCGTTGCGTTCGCAATCGAGGATAACGACTCCAATGTGCAGACAAATGACGCAAAATCGTCCGGGTCCAACTGTCGTAGACAGTGTTGCACGATTTGTTGTCGTACATGTAAAACCTGATTGAGTTTCTCTTCACCGCTAACGGTGAGTGCGATGTTCACCACTCGACGGTCCAAAGTGTCCCGTACTCGATTGACAAATCCCGATTTTTCCATTCGATCCACCATAGCCGTTATCCCACTAGGAGCTACTTCCATCTTTTCGGCCAGTTTTGACACACTGCATTGGCCTTCTTGGTGAATGAAATACAACATAACGAACTGACCAGGGGTCAACCCTAACTGCGCGCGACTGATTAATTGTGGACCGAGATTTTGCATCAAGGCGCGCAGTGATTTTTCGAAGCGCTCTGTCAGTACATCGAAGCTCTGTGGAAGCATTCTGATTCCCTCCTTTATATTTTCGTTTCATAATTATTTTTATCTATAATATTTTAACCGCTTTATCTTTATACAGCGTAAACAAAAAATCGTCAAGAAAAAAATTTTAGGTATTAAACAATGTTGGCGGCTATCTCCAATCTGTAACGAAGCGGTGCGTGGTATCGTCTAAGCAGTGCAAAGCTCCAGGTTCGGGGAAAGATTGGTGACAGTCGTTGGGGGAGTATCAAGATCTGCCACTCAGGATAATGGACGAATACGGGCAAGGAATTTGGCGCTATGTGTACTCCATGACGAAGAACACAGCTGCCGCCGACGATTTGTCGCAGGAAGTTTTCATCCAGGCATATCAACATTTGAGCCAGTTTCGCGAGGGTTCGAGCATGAAGACGTGGTTGTTCGTCATCGAGAAACATAAATGTATTGACTATTTTCGATCAGCCTTCGTTCGCCGAGTCACGTTTCACGCCCGAATGGACGACGTGTCCGATGATTCTGTGGAGGAGCGCGTGATTGCGTCGGAGCAGCGCAATGCCGTGTGGGCTGCGCTATTTCAATTGAAGCCGGATGCGCGGGAACCAGACGAATGCGCTCAATCAGCCAGTGGTGCAGGGATTGCCGGCGGCTGGGCTCGGTGGGACGTTGCAGGCGCTTGAGCAGTGCGCGGGCAAACCGATTCCGGGCGTTACCATCAACGGTGTGAAGTCCTACACGTTTCCGAAGCAACATTTGCTGGTGACTGCAGAGGACGGGCGCATTACGTCGATCCAGTTGACGACGCAAGGGAGCGTCGCACAGGCGAGACAAGCGTTCGCGAAGTGGTTGCCGGAAGATGTCAGCCTCGCGCATCCGGTGCGGACAGGGACGAGTGGGGATGGAACGGCGTATCAGCTGTATCACAGCGCAGCCTTGGCGCAGGCGTTGCCACAGGCGCGTTTTGGGGCAGCTGCACCGGGGACGTTCCGTGTAGAAGCTGAACCGTGTGCTGGGAACGCGGTGCAGATGTTCGCCATACTTGGGAATACCGATAACCAGGCGGCTGACGGCGTCGCTGTAAACCATCATGCGACAGCGACGCTGCCGGATGGTACGTTCATCGACGATGAGATGGCCGCGCACAAGTGGGAAAACTTGCTGCTGCAGGTGCAAGTGCTGGGCGTGGCCCGCGGAACCTATGAAGAAGCCATCGGCAATCACTCGGAAGTGAAATGGCACAAGACGCTACATGTCCATGGGGAACCGGCGTGGTTTGCATTGGCGGAGCAGACACCTCCTGCTGCACAGGCATCTGAGCAACCGACCTATACGTATTGGTTGATTGTCTTGCGGCCGTATCCCGGGCGTAGCGACATGAATTTGGCCTATGCCCTGACCGGCACTGTGGCAGGGGGGAATCTTCAGGCCGCAGAGCGAGCGATGCAAACCGCCGCTTCGGGATGGAATTTCCCGACGAAATAAACGCTGTCCACCCCGCATATCATCACGACACATCGACGTGTGCGTGCAAACGAGATATGCGGGGTGAGGCAGGTGGAACGCGATATTGAGCGCATCCGACGGCAAATAGCGGCCGGGGCGGCCCAGATTTTGTCGCATCAACGCGCGGATGGTGCCTTCTCGTACGGCTGTGAGTTGAGCCCGTTCACCGACGCGGTGATGATGATTTTCTTGCACCTCATGGGTGAGGCGGATGATTTGCTGGTGTCGGAATTGTCTGAGACGGTGGCGCAGGCACAGAAGCCGGATGGGCGTTTTGTCGCGTATCCTGACCAGACGGATAACGTGTCGCTGACGACACTCTGTTACTTCGCGTTAAGGCTGTCGCGCTACTCGCTGTCATCGGGGCGCGAAGACAAGACCAGGCAGTATATCCTCCAGCACGGTGGTATCCGTCACACGTCCAATCTGACCAAAATCATCCTCGCGTGTGCCGGACAACTCTCTTGGCGGGAGTTGCCGCCGCCGTTTATCGACGTGGTGCTCTGGGGAACGCGCGCGCCTGTCAACCTCTATGATTTTGCCAGTTTCACTCGCCTGCACATGGTGCCGTTTATGCTGCTCTCGCATCTCGAATACCAGGTGCCGGTACCGGAGGAATGTGGTGTCGCGGATCTCGTCGTCCCGTCGTTCGGCGTGCCTTATGTGCGCTTGCCGTTCGACCACCCAAAGGCAGTCGCAGCCGCACGGCAATTTATCTTAGACCGCCTTGAAGAAAACGGTACACTCGCAAGTTACCATTTGGCCACAGTCCTGAGCGTCTTGGCGCTCAAAGCCGTCGGCGATCCCGATGATGCCGACGTCATTGCGAGTGCAGTGGCTGGGTTGAAGGAGATGGTCTCCCGGCACGATGACAGGGTGTACCAACAACAGTTTACGTCGACGGTGTGGGATACGGCGCTCTCTATGCGCGCGTTAGCCGCGACCCGCTTGCCGGCATGCAGTGAGGCGCTGGCGCGGGGGGCCGAATATCTGCTTGAGCGCCAGCACGTGGACGTGGGCGACTGGGCCGTGCGCGCGCCAAAAGCGAAGCCGGGCGGCTGGGGATTTTCAGATATGAACACGAAATATCCGGACGTCGACGACACCGTGGCTGCGTTAAAAGCCCTGCACCCGTATCAACCACAGTGCAGGGTGGCTTGGCGGCGCGGCGTGAAGTGGCTGTTGGCGATGCAAAACGAGGACGGGGGGTGGTCACCGTTCGATCACAACGCCAACAAAGCCTGGCTGGAGCACATCCCCATCAACGATATGGGGCGCGCGATGACAGATGCATCGACGGCGGATATTACGGGGCGGGTGTTGGAGACCATTGGATCGACCGGTATTCGCGCACAGCCGGCCGTCACGCAGGCGGTGCAGTGGCTGATAACGAATCAGCGCGAGAACGGGGCGTGGTTTGGCCGCTGGGGCGTGACATTCATCTACGGCACGTGGGCGGCGGTACGGGGGCTGCGCGCCGTCGGCATGCCGCGCGATACGACGACGCTTCAGAAGGCGCGCGCGTGGTTGGAATCCGTGCAGAACGCGGACGGCGGATTTGGCGAATCGTGCGCGAGTGACCAGCGGGATGAGTATTGCCCGCTCGGCTGGAGCACGGTCTCCCAAACTGCGTGGGGATTGATGGCCTTGATGTCGGCATCGCCAGGTCTGACTGACCCCATTCGTCGGGCGGTCGCGTATTTGCTCCAATGCGGCGCAAAGCCAGGGGGTTTTGTGGAATCCTATCCAACAGGTGCGGCCGTCGCTGGTCAGGCGTATATCCGCTATCACAGTTATCCGCAGGTGTGGCCACTTTTGGCGTTGTGTATGTACGTCGACAGGTTCCGGCAACACTGAATCGGTTCGTCGCAAATTGCTGCCGTACGTTCTGTGCAATGGCGGTGTGCGGCATGGCAGAAGGAAGATGCAGATGTTCGATGGCATCGTGAATCGCGTTCGCTTGGGCTGGAAGATGGTGTGCGGACGCGACAGAAGGCAGGTTGCAGAACTCGTCTCGCGATTGAATCAGGCGGTTGGCTCGGACGCGTCACCCAAGCTTTCGGCCGAAGAGAAAGCGATTGTCGAGCGCATTCTGGCGAAGACGCGCGAACACAATCGCAACAACCTGACGCGCACAGAGGCATACTTGGCATTTTATCGCGACAGGCCAGAGGTCCATTGGGCGCTATTGGCGCACATGGTCTCGCGCAATGGCGGCTGGAGCATGTCAGACGTCAAAGGCGAGTGGTTCGCGCGCATTGCCGAAAAGGTCGAGCAAACCCGTTTTTTCGAGTTTCTGGAGCGAGCGAATTGGCTGATTTTCGGCGATGCGTATCCGCAACTGCTCTTGTACGCGGAGTCGGTCACATCGGGGCGCAACTTGTGTCACTTGTTGCCCGCGCTCGGCGTGTCCCGATTCATGTCGCCCGTTTGGGAATTGTTTATGCAAACCCATGACCCCTCATTATTGACGCACGCGCTCATCATCAACGAACAGAATTTCATCGAGGCGCGCGTCGTGCAGAATGCCAAGTACGCTGAGAAGGTCCTGTTTACGCCGGAATTTCAGACCCAGTCCATTCTTGGGCTCAATCAAGTGGTCTTCCCGTACCGCGAGGAGGAGACGGGCGCCATCCGCCTCGCAGGTACCGTAGTTGCACAGTTTGCCTCGCTTGACGCGAGAATTGCGACGGGCAAGAAATTGTATCGCATTCTGTTTCACAAGCCTGCGCTTTGCGAGGCGATAGTGGCGTTTGCGGTCGCTACAAAGCACACCGGGTCTCGCGCGGATTACTGGCCAAACGTCTTCACGCCCACGCAGCGGGATAACTTGTTGGATGCAGGCTATCAGCCGTGCTTCATCGAGCGCACGGGCGCGGCGAGAATTTATAGTCCACGCCTTTCAGCCGTGTGGCCGGACGTGTCGCATGCGCCAGTGGAGGCGGGGGATTGGTTTCACGACATGTCATCCGTCATTCACCTCTTCACCCCGGACACCACGGAGCCGACCGATTTTACCGCCGACTATGTGGCAGCGAGCCAAACGGTGGAGCACGTCATTCTGGCGAAGGAGAAGTTGGCGGCGCTGGCCAAACCGTTTCGCTGAAGTCTTCGCTACCTTAGCCCGAAAAGGCGTGCGCTATCTGGCCTCGAATGCCGATATGTGCGCGGAATACGCCGCCGGCGTGCGGTTGTGCCGCCTGCCTGTCTGCCCCAATATCGCGACTGGCGGACGTGATGTACAACTCGTCGAGATTCGATCCGCCAAACGTGCACGCAGTGACGCAGGAGACGGGCAGGGCAAGTTCCATCAGGCGTTCGCCGGTGTTTGGATTCCAGCGGGAGACTTTCCACCCTTCCCAGTGTGCTACCCAGATCATCCCTTGTGCATCGACGGTCATCCCATCGGGGAAACCGTCTTCAATGCGGACGGCGACGCGGCGGTTGCTGAGCGATCCGGTGGCGAGATCGTAATCGAACATGACGACTTCGCGCGTGGGTGTGTCGATGAAATACATCCGGGTGTTGTCGGGGCTCCAGCCGAGGCCGTTGGCAATCGTCAGGCCATCCAGTACTTTTCTTACGCGCAAGTCGGGTTCCAGGCAGTAAAGCGCACCGGCGGGGCGGTCCTCGCTGAAGGGCAGGGTCCCGGCGAAAAAGCGACCAGCGGCGTCACATTTCCCGTCATTGAAGCGGTTGTCTGGAATATCCGCCTCGACGGCGGCGAGTTGTGTGAGCTTTTTGGTGGTCAAATCCAAATGGTAAAATCCATCACTCAGCACCGCTACCAGCCCGCCGCGTTTGCGGGGCACGACGGCCCCAACGTAGTCACCGACGTCAATGACCTCATCTCGCCCGGTGAACGCGTCGTATACATGTACGTGGTGTCGCACAATATCCACCCAGTAGAGACATTTTTTCGCGGCATCCCAAACGGGACCTTCCCCGACCACCGCCTTGGCATCCAGTAAGAGTTCCACGGTCTTCACTCCCATTCACAGTCGCGTCTTGATTCGACCTTCTGGGCAAATCATAGATGCTCGCGGACGGACTGTCTATCTATTCCATCAATTTCGGATGTTTGCTTGAAGATGACGACAAAAAAATCCCCGACACCGATGTCGACGGTGACGGGGCCATTCGGGTTTGTGCGTCTTACTTGAGCGTTTTGCAGATTGATAAAGCCTTGTAGGACAAGGGCTTGGAAGACATGAAAAAGGACTTCACCCCAACCTTCGAGAAGATTTCAAGTGACCAAACCAGAAATTTTCGAGGAGGGAAGTCCCACTATGTATATTCTCCAACCATCGCTCTTTTCCTTTGAGGACTGGCTAGAAATTGACTCCAGCGATCGTCTGCCCTTGTTCTTTGCTGTCTTGGATTTACAACCCTATGCTTCGAAATTGAGAAAACAGTCACCCCAAGGCGCGAAACCTATGAATCGTGAAGCGATTCTGCGTGCACTGCTGGCTGCTCCGCTTGAAGGAATCTCAACGTTCACAAGGCTTCATGAACGGTTGGCGCGAGATATACGCTTTCGCTACCAGTGTGGGTTTCGAATCGACGAAGCAGCCCCGTCGGTCTCCACACTGAGTCGCGTGTTTTCAGCCGTTGTTGAGTTGGGTCTCGCTGAGAAGCTCTTCATTGACCTGGTCAGTCAATGTAAAGAAGCGAGCATCATCAACGGTCGCCATTTGGCTGTGGACAGTGCCGCCGTGAAGTCCTACGAGAAAAAGCAACCTAAGTCCAAGAGCCAGGAAACGGGCAATGCCAACTGGGGCGCAAAATACGATACCTTTGGCAACAAACTTGCTTGGTTCGGATACAAATTCCACTTGGCTGTGGACACCGCGAGTGAACTGCCAGTTGCTTTGGATGTCACACCAGCGAACGTCTTTGATGGTGAGATGGCGGCGCCATTGCTGGAACACGTCGTGACGACGCACGGTTGGAAAATCGACTTTGTCATGATGGACGCTGGATATGATCAAGTCAAAAACTATGAAACGGTTCGTCAATATGGTGCACAGGCAATTATCGCGATGAACAAGCGCGGTGAAAAAGAACCGCCTGAAGGAATCGCATCGGACGGGACGCCGCGTTGCACGATGGGATATGACATGGTGTATTGGGGTGCAGACGGTGACCGACTAAAGTTTCGCTGCCCGCACGCGGTTGGGAAGGTAGATTGTCCGCTTGGAATCGCGACATGTTCCGAATCCAACTACGGTATGGTGGTCAAAAAGCGGATCACAGAAGATATTCGGCGTTACTGCGCACCACACCGAGGCACGCAGAATTGGAAGCTGTTATACAACGAGCGAACTGCTGTAGAGCGTTGTAACGCAAGACTTAAGACGAATTTGACGGCGAACGACGTCCATGTCCGAGGCATTCGAAAAGTAAAGACGTACATGTTCCTCAACGCGATCGTGTTACTTGCATCGGCACTAGCTGTGAACCATATCGAACGACACAAGAAAACTGCATAAATCATAACGAGTTGACCTGACGAGAAACGGCGCTCGAATACCAGTATGTGGAATTCAGTTCACTTACCCTAGATGCTGTTCCTTTTTCACCTCTACCCAAAACGACCATTCTGCAAAACGCTCACTTAAGTAGACGGACACGGGGCCGAAATTGTTTCAAGTGTGCGCGAAATAATAAAAGAGCGCTTCGGATGGCAAGGTGCGCAAGCGCCGCCTAACGCCCTGTCCACAACTCGGGTGTGACGCTGTAAATCCGGGGGTCTTCCCAGACGCCGTTGATGTTCAAATAGTATTTCGCCAACCCTTCGTAGTGAAATCCGACTTTTTCCACTACGCGCAGTGAGGCGATATTGCGCGGCATGATGGCGGCTTGGACGCGGTGGAGCTTGGCGTCCTGAAAGGCGAAGCGAACGGCTTGCGTGAGCGCCTGTGTCGCGATGCCCCGGTTGTTCGCGTGCTGCGAGACAAAGTAGCCCACTGTGCAGCTGTGCCATGAGCCACGCACGACGTTTGAGAGGCTCATGCGCCCGATGGGGACAGGTGTCGCATGATCGCCCCTATGCGCACAAATGGCGAATGTATAGGCGCTATCTTCCTCCCACAACCGCCGCGCATTGTTGAGCAGTTCGATTTGACCTGCGCGGGTGAAGTAGATATCCGGCCGCTTCGGTTCGTAGGGTTCTAGGAATGTCCGATTCTCCACATATAGATTGACGAGATCGTCGGGTGGAATTTCAAAAATCGGCTGTAGCGTAATCTCCTGGCTAATCAAGTTCGATCCCCCTCGACGTAAGGGTGCAACAACGCGTAAATCGCACGAATGGATGGCACCGGTATTGCGTACGTCTTCGCCATCTCAAGCACCGCTCCTTGTAAACTGTCAATTTCTAATGGTAGCCCTTTCTCTAGGTCGCGGTGAAGGGAGGAGGTCATACGCGGTGAAACACTTTCGAGTTTGCGCATGACTTCCTCTCTCACATTTGGCGGTAGTGTTCCTTGTTTTGCTTGCGCGACAGAGGCAATCTCCTCAATCATATCGTGAAGGAAATCTTTCGATATTGAATCGCTGAGAATCTCGCCGATGGGTTTCCGGGTCGCGGCGGTGATGCCACTAAAGGCAGTGAGGAAAATGAATTTCTTCCACACTTCCTCCATAATAGACGGACTTTGTTGTACGTTGACACCGCTTTGTCGAAAAGCGAGTTCCAGTTCATTGACGAGGGCTTGATTGGTGGGGTGGAGCGCCCCGAAGACGATATCATGCATGGGGCTTGTATGAACAATGGTCCCCCGTGCATCCAGCGTCGCCTCGATATAGCATACGCCACCCAAAACGGCTGCTTCTCCAAACGCAGACACCAGGGTATCCATGTGTTGCACGCCGATTAAAAGGGGCAAAATTTTGGCACCTTTTTCAACCAGGTGGCGTATTTGGGGGATAGCGTCGTTCAAGTTATAGTTTTTAACGGCCACTATCAGGACGTCGGGATGGTCTATGTCGTCAGGGGACACGGCCAGTGTGGGGGCAATGTCGAAATCCCCGTGGGTGCTCTGGACATGGAGACCTGTCGCTTTCAGTTGCTGGTACCGGCGCTCCCGAACTAGAAAAGTCACCTTTGTTCCTGCGGCTGCGAGTCTTCCGCCAAAGTATCCGCCGACGGCGCCTGCGCCGAGAACTACAATATTCATCGTCATTCCTCCCAAAGCGTCCGATGGACAATCGCGACCAAAGCGTGTTGGCCTGTCAGAATGCTTCTGTGCTATATCGTCTGAAGTGTCATTGTATTCATGATAACACGTAGGTGGGGGCGTTCTGTGCAGGTGGCAGGTGGCAGGTGGCAGGTGGCAGGTGGCAGGTCAGATAAGGCACGATATTTGCGCTATTTTCGGATTTTTGTCGGGATCGACCGATTTAAGACACGTCAGATGCGCTATTTACTCAAAATCCGCCGAAAAGAGGCGAAAATCAGAGATTAGTGCAGTTTTTATACCTTATCTTCTCCCAAAGATGCCCGTCGTGTCTTATTAAGACAGCCCCAGGCATCCCAGGCATCCCAGGCATCCCAGGCATCCCAGGCATCCCAGGCATCCCAGGCATCCTGCACCCCATGAAAGACGCCGGTTCAGCCACTGGCGTCTTTTTGCTGGGCCTCATGTGCAGGTCTATGCGAAATATATCGAATTTTACGAGTGTAACGAATAGGGTAGTGATATACTTCAGGGAAGTTGATATAGTTCTCGAAACTATATGAACTAAATAGTGAATTGCCGACGGGGGTCGACGATGATGGAAATGCGGAAAGAGAAAAAGTCCGCCATGGCTGGAGTTGTAGGAATGGGCGTCATTGCGAGTATCATCTCGGGATGTGGGACGGCTGCGCCGAAGCAAACTTCTACTGGTGCGACGAATGCTTCGAGTACCTCGAGTGCCTCAGATGCAACGATTGACAAGAACGCGACGATTCAAATCGATGAGGCGGATGATTTTGCGCATTTGGATCCTGCGCTGGCCTACGACTATGGGTCCGATGAAGCCGTGTATCAGTTTTACGACCAACTTGTGACGTACGCGACGAATTCCACGAAGATAGTGCCGGATTTGGCTTCGTCTTGGACGGTGTCGAAGGATGGGCTGAAGTATACGTTTCACATTCGTAAAGGCGTGACGTTTTGGAACGGTGACCCCGTGACGGCCCAAAGTTTTATCGACGAGTTTCAACGGGTGTTAAACCCAAAGGTCGCTTCTCCTGGTGAAGGCTTTATCGATCCGATTTTGGAAGGTTCAACCGCATACTTTAAGGGACAAGCCAAGTCTATCTCTGGTCTATCCGCGCCTGACCCATACACCTTGGAAATCACGCTGACCAAGCCACAAGCGTATTTTCTGGAGGTTCTGGCGATGCCGTTCTTCTCGGCAGTGGACCAGAGTTATATTGATAAAATCGGCAACACGCAGTTTGATCACCACCCAATGGGCACAGGGGCTTTTGAAATGAAGTCCTACAAGATGGGTAACGAGATGATTATGACGAGGAACCCAAATTACTTTAAGAAGGGTGAACCGAAAGTTTAAGAGGTGGACATTTCCATCAATAAGAACGAACAGCTGAGCGCACTGAAATTTCAACAAGGGCAAGAGTCATTCTTAGGATGGAATCAGGATATCGCTGCACAAGCGTTTATCAGCATGAAGAATAATCCGAAGTTTAAAAATGATTTTCAAAGTGAAAAATTGGTGTCTACCTATTACTTGGCGCTCAATTCCAAACCGACTGGGCCTATTCAAAATAAGTTGGTCCGCCAGGCAATCAACATGGCGATTGACAAACAGCGTCTGGTCAGTTTGCAGAATGGTCGCGCGGCAGCGGCAAATCAAATTCTGCCACCAGCCATGCCGGGTTATGAAACGAAACTGCCCAGTGATGTAGACTACCAGTACAACCCTACGAAAGCCAAACAGTTGCTGAAAGAGGCAGGGTATCCGAATGGGTTCAGTACCTCTCTGATGTGTCCGAGTGACCAGACAACCCGGAGCATCGTGCAGTCGATTCAAGAAGATCTTCAGAAAATCGGAATCAAGGTTTCCATTCATCCAATCGCCAGCGCATCGTATGAGGCCGACGCCGAGTCGATGAAGTATCCGATGGTGTACACGGCTTGGTTCCAGGACTTCCCCGACCCCAGCGACTTTCTAAATACCCTGTTAAACGGCAGTCAAATTCCGTTAAACAACTGGAGCAATTACAACAATCAGACCGTCAATGAAGAGTTGGCACAGGCGGCTGTGATGCCACAAGGTCAGGCTCGTCTCGATTTATACGACAAGATTCAAAATCAAATCCTCGCAGATGCGCCTTGGGTTCCATTGTTTACGCCAATTCGATATGCGGTTGTCCAACCGTACGTCAAGGGATTCTCGATGAGCCCAGTACTGATGGATCCGCTTCAGAATGTCTACGTCGTGAAACACTAAAACGTCTGTGTTGCGCCTAGATGGTGGTCTAGCGCGAAGCGGTTTTGGCGATACGGGGAATGGGATGCATGACAAACAAAGGCAGTCGGCGGATGCTGACTGCCTTTGTTCAGTGGTTGAGCTTTGGCGCATACATTGTGGTAACAGGTGTTTGGATTGTCGATGTCGAGTTTCAAAAGAACAGTGGAGTCTGAGCACAGCGCAAATGGAGAGGGGAGAACCGCTTCAATGCAGGAAACGTATCGTCCGCCAATTCCGCCGTTTGATGAAGTAACGGCTCGACAAAAAGTTCGCATGGCGGAGAACGCTTGGAATACGCGTGATGCAGAGCGTGTCGCATTTGAATGGCACGACGACTCCGGTAACTGGTTTCGCTCCTATGGAAACGAAAACTGGGCGTTCGACGACTTTGGGTTGATGACGCACCGCCATGCGTCCATCAACGATTTGCCGATTGCGGAAAAGGATCGACTCTTTCGTTGGAAACTTGGGCCGCGACCTGATAGGATACCAGAACTGGAGGAGTTTGGGTTGTAACAGGCAGTGTGTCGATTAGCACAGCACGATGACGACCCGTGGGAGGACGAGCATGGCGGATTTCATCAAGCGAAAGACGGCCGATAGAAATCAGTGGCGTCGCGTGACCAAAAAATCGTATATCCACGACGTCGATGTAAGAGGGGCGTTTCGTGGCTTCATTTCGCTGTTGCGCATTGATGAAATCGCACATCCGCTCTATCTCCGTTTGCCACAAGGGGCGGTGTGCATTGCCGATGTGGATTTTGCCTGGCTGGGGCAATTTCCGTTCGACGGCCATCACGCGGTCACGACGATGTTCGACGCAAAGGGGGAAGTCGTGCAGTGGTATATCGATGTCTGCCAGAATATCCATCTCGATCACCGTGGCGTCCCATGCTTCGAAGATTTGTTTCTCGATATTCGGGTGATGCCCGACGGTGATTGCGCGCTTCTGGATGAAGACGAGCTCGTTGCTGCGTTTGATGCGGGCGTGATCGACCAAATGCAATATGATTTAGCGTATCGGGAAGCGGAGAGTTTGCTGGATGCCATTCGCTGGGGCGAATTCGCGCCGTTTCAGCTGGCGAAGACGCATTGGCAAATGTTGATTGAACGGATGTAGTGGGGGCCTGTCCCAGGCTCTTTTCGATCCGGCCGCCAATTCGTCCGACCGCCCGCGAGTAGGAATCTATCGCAGATGGTCGGGCGAACCGCGAGGCCACCGTCGTTCTCGCGTTAAGCGTGAACGAGCGGGCGGCTAGCGGACAATGCGGCAGAGATGCGCTCGACATCGTCGACGAGTGCGCGGAATTCGTCAAAGTCGAGTGTCTGCGCGGCATCGGACCACGCCTTGGCAGGCGTTGGGTGAATCTCGACAATCACCCCGGACGCACCAGCGGCGACGCCTGCGCGGGCCATTGGGCGGACGAAGGCGGATTTGCCAGTGCCATGGCTGGGATCGACGATGATTGGCAGGTGCGACAGGCTCTGAACGACCGGCACGGCGTTGAGATCAAGCGTGTTGCGCGTCGCCGTTTCGAACGTGCGAATGCCGCGTTCGCAGAGGATGACGTTCGGGTTGCCCTGCGCCAGAATGTATTCGGCCGCCATGAGCCACTCGTCGACGGTGCCCGAGAGGCCTCGCTTGAGCATCACCGGTTTCCCGGATTTCCCGGCTTCGCGAAGCAGTGGGTAGTTCTGCATGTTGCGCGCGCCGATTTGGAGAATGTCCACGTATTCGGATACGAGTGCCACTTTATCAGGCTCCATGACCTCCGAGATGATGCCAAGACCCGTTTTGTCGCGGGCGATGGCGAGCATCTTCAGGCCCTCTTCGCCGTGACCTTGGAAGCTGTACGGGGACGAACGCGGTTTGAAGGCGCCGCCGCGCAGGAACTGTCCGCCTGCCGCTTTGACGGTTTCCGCAATCTCCAACAGGTTGTCGAGCGACTCGACGCTGCAAGGACCGGCCATGACGGTGACTTTATCGCCGCCGATGATGTGGCCACGCACATCAATCACGGTGTCTTCTTTTTTGAAGGCCCGGCTCGCGAGTGGGTATGGGCTATCGATGGCCATCACCTGTTCAACTTGTGGCAGGGATGCCAGGGACGCTTCTAAATGCACGTCGTTCTTCGGGACGACAATGGTCGAGGGCCCTGCTTGGTAGCCCGTGTGCCCTCCTTCTTGAATCGCGGTAAGAACCTGTTTCGTTTGTTCGGCGGACACTTGTGGACGCAGTACTATGACCATCATGATTCGCTCCTCTCTTGTTGCGCGCGCGCTAGGACATCGCGTACAATCACCATTTTTTGAATTTCGGAAGTGCCTTCTTCAAAGCGCTGCATGCGCGCATCGCGGTAAATTCGTTCGATCTCGGAGGATTTGAAGTAGCCAATCCCTCCATGTATTTGAAGTGCCTTATCGGTCACCCGTTGTAACATTTCTGTCCCAAACAGTTTCGCCATGGCCGCTTGTGTCGAGATAGGCAAGCCTTCGTCGAACCGGCGGGCGGCGGCCAAGCAGAGCTGGCGAGCGGCCTCGATGTCCGTGGCCATTTCCGCGAGCCACATCTGAATCGTCTGGCGCTGAGCTAAGGGTTTGCCAAACGTGACGCGGGTCTGCGCGTGCTGCGCAGCGAGCTCAAGCGCATGGGCTGCGGCGCCGACACAAGTCATGCCGATGGCGGTGCGGCTGGGATCCAAAAAGCCACGAAACGCCACTTCTAAGCCGTCGCCTTCTTCGCCGAGGCGATTGGCGACAGGCACGCGGCAATTCCGCAGGCGCAGATGTCCATGTGCGGTGCCGGTGATGCCCATCGCAGGGGCCATTAATTCGATGTCGAGCCCTGGCGCGTCGCGTGGGACGAGCAATGCCATCGTACCCTCGCCACCGGATGTCCCCTCAAGGCGGCAGAAGAGGAGAAAATAGTCGGCGATGTCGCTGAAGATAATCATCCACTTCTCGCCGTTCAACACGTACTCGTCGCCTTCTCGCCGCGCCGTTGTCTTGATGTCAGCACCTGATCCCGAGTTTGGCTCGGTCAGTGTGAACGTGACGCGATGTTTGCCTTGGACGAACGGAATGACGAATTGCGCGCGCTGTTCAGGTGTCGCTTTGCTGTCCAGTGAGCGCCAGAGGCTGTTCATCACGTGCACGATGACGCGCATTGAGCCGTGCATATGTGCGAATTGCTCGAGCAACTGCAGATATTCCTCAAACCGGAGCCCGGCGCCGCCGTAATCGCGCGGCGCTGTCAGCCGCAGAAAACCGCGATCGTTGAGGTCGTCCCAGACGGCCGCCGGCACTTTGCCGGATTGCTCTATCTCGTTTGCAAACGCCCGAGCAGGACCTTTGACGTATTCGGTGACGAGCGATTGATATTGTTGGAAGTCGTGCGTCGTCAACGTGTCTCCTCCTTTATCGCATTTACGCGAACATCCATGCGAAACATCCGTCACCTATGCGAAGGGTTCCTCAGATGGCCCGAAGATATCGTTCAAACCTGCGTTTGTCCCGCAAGTTTGGCGGTGATGTCGTTGCGCAGCACGTACTTTTGAATCTTGCCACTTGCCGTGCGCGGCATTTCGTCGATGATTTCCACGCGTTCCGGCCAATAAATCTTGGCCATCCCACGAGCCCCTAAGAAATCCGTGATTTGCGATAGGTCTGGTGCAGTGTGACCATCGGCCACGACGATGTAGGCACATGCGCGTTCGCCGAGCCGCGGGTCTGGCATCGCGACAATGGCGACGTCTGCAATCGCTTCGTGCTGATACAGCAAATCCTCGATTTCCACGACGGGAATCTTCTCGCCGCCGCGGTTGACGACGTCTTTTTTGCGACCCGTGAGTTTGAGAAAGCCATCTTCGTCAATCAATGCCAAGTCCCCGGTGTCGAAGAAGCCGTCACCTGCATGGCTTTCCTCGTACCACTCGTGGTGGTGCAGGTAAGTCACGAACATCGCGGGCGTCTTGACCTGATAATTGCCCTCTACACCAGGCGGCACGACGTTGCCTTCGTCGTCCACGATGCGAATCTCCATGCCGTCGATGACGCGTCCGTCGGTACCGGCGAGCTTTTCTGCCGGATCTTGTGGGCGGCCGACGCAGACTAAGCACGCCTCGGTCGATCCCCAGCCGCCGGTCACATTGCACTGCAGCGCCTCACGCGCCTCGCGTGCCAGTTGTCGCGGCACAGCGGCGCCCGTTGCGACAAATGTGCGCAGTCCCTTTGGCGGGTTCTCACAGCGTACGAGATCCGCCAGGAACGGCATGGCCGCTTGGACGAACGTGGCACCGTGCTGTTCGATTGCGGCGCGCGCGGTCTCGACGTTCCAGACAGCCTGGTAGATGCCTGTCGCACCTACATAAAAGGAGACCAACATGCCGTACAAAAAGCCAGTTTGGTGCGCGAGTGGCGATGGCGCCCAAATTTTATCTGCTGCGGTCAGTTCCAAGGTGGTCGTATGAGCCAAGAGCGCACTCGAAAGGGTTTGATGCGTATGTAACACGCCCTTCGGTTCGCCGGTGGTGCCAGACGTATACAACAACTCCGAGTAGGTTTCGGGCTGTGGTCGATACGGTGTCAGATCAATCACGTCGCCTGTGAGCAATCCGCCCATGTCAGATGTTTCCGGCTGGCGAATCGATTGTGGCAGGACGACGACATGCTCG
Source organism: Alicyclobacillus acidoterrestris (assembly GCF_022674245.1). Classification (GTDB taxonomy): domain Bacteria; phylum Bacillota; class Bacilli; order Alicyclobacillales; family Alicyclobacillaceae; genus Alicyclobacillus; species Alicyclobacillus acidoterrestris. Next base: position 3,748,205 of record NZ_CP080467.1, on the reverse strand, counting down.
AGTGTCGGGAGTTCGCCGCGAATGGCGTCGACCATCGGCAAGTAGGAAAACTTGCGGAAAACGTCCGGGATAATCAACAGCCGGCTGCCTGAAGACTGCATGATAAATTTCACTTCGCGTTCGCGCAGGGATGGAAGCAGCGGACACGGTGTCGCGCTGATTCGCCACAAAGCCAGTGTGAGCGCGATGAACTCCCAGCCACTTGGCAATTGATAGGCGACTGCTTCACCAGGTTTGACGCCGTATTCGGTGACCAGCTTGGACGCAACTCGATTCGCCAGGTCGCCAAGCTCTCCGTACGTGATTTGAATGGGTTCGCCTGCGCTGAGATCAATGACCGCCAATCGGTCAGGGTGGCGCCGGATCGTCTCGTCTAGGTTGTCGATGAACAGTGGGGCTTTTGCGAGGTCCATTCAACTTCAACTCCTTTGTTATGGGCTACATGAATTAACCCTTGGTTTTAACACTAGGTAATAAGTCGTGAGGAATCTCCTCGAAAACGCTCGAAAAATATCGGAAATCCTTAAATGACGCGGATTTTAAGCTTTGCATCGATTGAGCACTGGGTTCATTCTAGCATTTAGAACTCGATTTTTTCAACACCAGGTGCTAATATCAGCTTATAAATTTCGCTGTGGTTTGATACCGGACGGCGAAAAGAATTTTCGGCAGTGTTATTGGGAAGGTTGTCCGCGCTACATAGACAGAGTTGTTTTTCGTTCGTTACACTGGGGAGACAAACCGCAGACGGAGGAAGAGGAGTAAGTGATGATCACACAGGGCCTAGAAGTTCGCTACCGTGCACTGAGCCAGCCCGGCCGGATTGGGAAGCTGGCGTTATCTCATCGGGTGCTCATGGGGTCAATGCACATGGGGTTGGAACGTCAGCCGGACAAACTGCAACAGCTGTGCGACTTCTATCGCGAGCGAGCCGAGGGGATGGCGGCGCTCATCATCACGGGTGGCGCGGTGGTGACGCAGGCTGGCGGCGGCGACATGTACGTGTTGACGGAGAAAGCCGATGTCGAGGCGCTTGCGCAGTTGCCGAAAGCTGTCCATTCGGTTGGCGGAAAGATTGCGCTGCAGTTGTTCCACTCCGGTCGTTATGCCTTTTCTGAAGAGATTGGCATGCAGGCGCTCGCTCCGAGCCCCATTGCTTCGCGACTGACGCGGGAAGTTCCCCGGGAGATGACGGCCGAGGACATCGAGGAGACGATTCGCCACTTTGCCAATGCGGCGCGCACTGCGCAGGATATCGGATTCGATGCCATCGAGATTATGGGATCAGAGGGGTACTTGCTCAACCAGTTCCTGTCGCCCTTGACCAATCAGCGTGACGATCAGTACGGCGGGTCGCTCGAAGGGCGGATGCGGATGAGCCTCGACGTAGTGGCGGCCATCCGAAAGGCTGTCGGGCGGGATTATCCCATCATTTTCCGCATGTCGGGACTCGACTGTATGCCGGGCAGCACGACGCCGGAGGAGACGATTGTGTTCGCGCAAGCGCTTGAAGCGGCGGGCGTGGATGCCTTGAACGTGGGCATTGGCTGGCACGAATCAAGGGTGCCTACCGTGCAGCAGATTGTGCCGCGCGGTGGATTTGCGGCGGTGGCGGGATCGATACGGAGCCAGGTCGGGATTCCTGTCATCGGCGCCAACCGGGTGAATGTGCCCGAGGTCGCCAACGCATTAATTGCCGATGGCTATTTGGACTTTGTCGCACCGGCGCGGCCGTGGTTGGCGGACAGTCAGTTCGCGAAAAAAGCCCTTGAAGGGGACCGGTCAGGACTGAACGTCTGTATTGCGTGCAACCAGTCTTGCTTAGACCACACGCTGGTTCGTCCTCACATGCCGGTGAGTTGCTTAGTCAATCCGCGGGCAGGGCAGGAGTCGCAGTGGCCGCGGATAGAGGCTGCAGTGAAGCGCCGCGTCGCCGTCGTGGGTGCCGGTCCGGCAGGCCTTCAAGCAGCGGTGACAGCAGCGGAGCGGGGGCATGAAGTCGTTTTGTTCGAACGGCAGGCGGAAATTGGCGGCCAGTTTCGAATGGCGGGCAGGATTCCGGGCAAGGACGAGTTCTATGAAACCATTCGCTATTTCCGCGAAATGCTTGAACGCTTGTCTGTGACTGTTAAAATGCAGACAGAACCGACAGTGGATGAGTTATGTTCGTTTGATCACGTGATTCTCGCGCAGGGGGTTGTTCCGCGCATCCCAGATATTCCGGGAACCGACCTGCCGCACGTCGTGACGTACGCGGCGGTGCTGAACGGGGAAGTGCAGGTTGGCCGGCGCATTGCCATCATTGGTGCAGGCGGCATTGGTTGCGATGTCGCGACGTTTTTGGCGGAAGGGCGGCACGTGCCAGCAGACGTGGAGGCGTTTTTCGAGCTGCAATCGCTTCCGGCACCGCCGGAGCTGCCGCGGGAAATCACCGTGCTCGCCCGCAGCGAGAAGTATGGCCACGGAATTGGGCGGAGTACGCGTTGGGTCGTCAAGCAAGAGATGAACCGCCTTGGCGTGCGCGTCATCACCAACGTCGAGTTTCGCGAGATAACACCAGATGGTGTCGTCGGCAGTTCACCGGATGGAGCGTTGTTCGTGCCTGCAGATCAGGTGATCTTGTGCGCTGGCCAAGAGGCGCAGGAGACGCTTGCCGAGGCGCTCCGCGATAAGGTTTCGGTACAGGTTGTGGGCGGTGCCAGAGACAGTCGTGGCATTAACGCAGCACGGGCGATTCGCGAAGCGCTGGAAGCGGCTTATCGAATTTCCTGACCACTTGGGCGTGCGGTACCCCAAGGATTGAACATGACATGGCGCAATTCTTGCTGACAGGCGATGATATGAGGAGTGGGCGAATTGGCAGGTTTGTTAGAAGGTAAGAAGGCGTTTATCACCGGCAGCGGCCGCGGAATTGGCCGGGCGACGGCGCTCGCGATGGCGCGTGAGGGCGCGGATGTCGTGGTGCATTACCGCCGGGATAAAGAACAAGCAGAGGCGACGGCAAAGGAGATTCAGGCGCTGGGCCGCCAGGCACTGACTGTCAAAGCCGAACTGGAGAGCCAGGAAGAAATCAACGCCGCATTTGACGTGATTGAGCAGGAATGGGGCAGCCTTGATATCTTTGTGGCCAACGCAGCGGCGAGCGCGTTCAAACCGATTGACCAACTAAAGGATTACCATCTCGACAAGACTTATCACGTGGTGGTGCATAGTACCGTGTTCGCGGCACAGCGTTGCATCCCGTTGATGGAGGGTCGAAATGGCCGTATCATCACGATGTCTAGCATGGGAAGCACGTATACGCTGCCGCGATATGCGACGCTTGGCAGCGCCAAGGCTGCGCTCGAATCGTTGACGCGGTACCTGGCCAGTGAACTGGGGCCTAAGGGGATTACGGTCAACGCACTGAACCCAGGTGTGGTGGATACGGAGTCGGCGAAGTTTTACGGCGGCGACAACTACGACCAGTACAACGCGGATGTCATCGCACACACCCCACTTGGCCGCATTGGCACAGTCGAGGAGATCGCTGATGCAGCGGTCTTTCTCGCAAGTGATTTGTCTCGTTTTATCACGGGACAAGTCATTCGGGTCGACGGCGGGCTGACGCTGATGACTGGTGGCTTTGAAAGTTTCTAAGACGCTGATATCGCGGTGTTGTCGCGAGGCTTTTGGACAGATTAGACCGCTTTGAGCGGTGTGAAAACCATCAACATTGAATGAGAATGGAGTCGTGTAATGATGTCATTGACGAAGGCGCAAATCGAAGAAAAGGTAAAAAATGTCGTGTGCAATCAACTGCAAGTGGATGCTTCCGAGGTGAAGGCAGACAGTCTGTTTGTCGATGATTTGGGTGCAGATTCGCTGGACTTGACTGAGCTCGCTGTCGCTTTTGAGGACGAGTTTGACATCGAAATTCCGGAAGCGGACTTTGGCCAACTGTCGACTGTGGCTGGTGTCGTCGACTACATTCAGGGTCGCCTTTCGTAACGCGGACGACGAAGTGTAGCCAGAAGTTTTAGACAAGGAGACGATAAGATGTTTGACTTTGCCGGCAGAACTCTGTCCGTCGAGCGCGCGCAGGCGTACATCGACAAGGGCTACTGGCCCGACGAATCGTTTGTCGACGTGCTTGAAAATGACGTCAAACTGTATCCGGATTTCGTGCACAAGGACGAAGACAGAAGTCTCACGTATCGACAGTTGTGGGATGAAGTAGAGGCAGTGGCGGCAGAGTTGTACCATCGCGGGATTCGCAAAGGCGATACGGTCGCGATTCAGTTGCCGAACTCGCTCGATTACGTGGTCGCTGTGTTTGGCATCGCCCGGATTGGCGCGATTGGCGTGTCGCTTCAAATTGACTTGGGCCGCCAGGCGATTGAGTCGAGTCTCGACCGTTCGAAGGCGAAAGCGTGGATTATCGCGGACAGCTTCCGCGGCCAGCCGCTCTACGAAATGGCGATCGACGTGCAAAAGAGCCGTCCGCAATTGGAGTACGTCATTTTTCAGGGGGACGCCTCCCGGGCACCTGCGGGTGCACTGACGTTCCAGTCGCTGCGCGAAAGCGACAAGCGCTTGGGCGCAGCTGAGTTGGAGGCGAACCGTCCGACGCGCCTCGACGCATTTTTGATGGTGTTCACCTCGGGGACGACAGGGTCTCCCAAGGGCGTTGTTCAACTGCACGCCAACTACTTGTGGGCGGCGCGCGCGTACGCGAAAAACTTTGGCTATGAGCCAGGGGATGCCGTGCTCGACATCGCGCCTATCTGTCACCAGACAGGGATGCTCGCGGGTGTCATGATGACGATTGCGACGGGTGGCCGCATTCTGTTGCTGGAGCGGTTTTCCGCGAGCCGCGTCATCAAGTGGATCGAGACGGAGAAGCCAGCTTACTTGGTCGGTGCACCGCCGCACGTGATTCACGTGACCAACGCGCCAAACCTGAAAAATGCCGACACCTCCAGCGTGAAACTGTTTATTTACGCTGGTGCACCGGTACCGAGCTCCGTGCTCGAGCGATTGCAATCCGATGGAGGCATTAAAGTCGGGGGCATGTTTGGCTGGACGGAAGGCTTTTTGGCGACGGCGACGCGGCCGGATGATCCACTCGAGGCCTTGAGCTCGACGGTCGGCTTTGTCATTCCAGGAACGGAAGTCCGTCTCGTTGACGAGGATGGACATGATGTGGCGCCAGGCGAGCCTGGTGAAATGTGGGCGCGCGGGCCGAACTTTGCTGCAGGGTACTACGAGAATCCGGAGGCTGCGCATCGCCAATGGGACGCCGATGGCTGGTTCCACTCCGGCGACGTGCTGCGCCAGGATGAGAACGGTCGGTTTAAGTTTATCGCGCGTGCGGATGACGTGATCAACCGCGGCGGCACAAAGATTGACCCGAAGAGCGTCGAGGACGTCATCGCCGCGCATCCAGCGGTCGAGAACGTGGCCGTTGTCGGTGCGCCAGACGAGACTTTGGGTCAGCAGAGTGTCGCGTGCGTCGTGCTGCGTGAAGGCGCCGAGAAGTTTTCGCTTCCAGAACTCCGCGATTTTCTGGCTGAGCGCGGTTTGGCGAAGTTTCAGTTCCCGGACCGTCTGGAGTTTATGGACGAGTTGCCGACTACACACTCAGGGAAAATCAAGAAGAAGGACTTGCGCGAACGGTTCCGTCTGGAAGCAGAAGGAAAGTAAGCGACGAATAGAGCAGGAGGGGCAACATGAGTATCTTAAACGCGTCCGAACGCGATGCGATTCAGGACAATCACGTCCAGCTGGATTCCGCCCTTATCGCACGTGCAAACGAGATCCGCAACCGCGTGATTCAGTTTCGCGAGGAAGAGGCGCAGGATTTTGCGGAACAAATTGAGCGGACAGAGGAAATTCCGCAGGCGCTTTGGCAGCGGATGCGGGAGCTTGGCTTTCACAAGTTGACGCAACCTGCTCGGTTTGGTGGCGAAGGTCTGCCGCTGACGCTGTACTTCCCGATTCTTGAGGAAATTGCACATTGTCACGGCTCTATCCGCATGGTGTTTCACGCGTACAACAGCATCTGGCGGACCGTGGGTCAAGGTACGGAGGAACAGCAGGCGCACTGGTTGTCGAAGTTGGTCAACGAAGGCGCATTGGTGGCGTTTGCGTTGACGGAACCGGACAACGGGACGGGCATCGACCTGCGGACGACGGCGACGTATCAGGATGGCAAGTACGTCCTCAACGGTCGCAAACACCTGATTACGTTTGCGCATGAGGCAGCAGTGCTCGCCGTCATCGCGAAAATGGAAGGCAGTGCGGGCCGCACGGGCCTGACGGCATTTTTGGTGCCGCAAGGGCGCGCGGGTATGAAGTTGGAAGCGATGTCGCACATGATGGGTGACAAGGGTTGTTCGCACGCTGTCATCACATTTGAGAACTGTGAAGTCTCCGAGGACGAAATTCTTGGCCAGGTCGGAGAAGGGTTTGACGTGGCCGTGCGCGGATTCCTCGATCAGAGTCGCGCGTGCATTGCGATGAGCGCTGTGGGTCTCGCGCAAGAGGCACTGGATCAGACGCTCGCCTTCATTCGCAAGCGCGTCACGTTTGGCAAGTCCATCGCGAGCCGGCAGGCGGTACAAATGCGCATTGCGGAGATGCAGATGGCGATTCAAGGCGCCCGCCTGCTTTGCATGGATGCGGCGAAAAAGTACGATCTCGGCCAGGACATCTCACTCGAATCCTCTATCGCGAAGGCGAATGCCATCCGCATGGTCACAGAGGTGACCGATGGCGCGCTGGCTCTGTTCGGCGGCATTGGTTATAGCGTCGACAGCCCAGTTGAGCGGTTGTATCGCGATGCGCGGTCTTTGTGGTTCGAAGAGGGAACGGCAGAGATGCAGAAGATGACGATTGCTGAAGCGCTGCTGACGAATGCTCGTCGACGTGAGCGCGAGGCGAAGAAGAGCGAGTAAGATGAAGGCTGTCACATACACGCCTCACCACGGCTTTGCACTGGTTGAAGCAGAGACGCCGCAACTTGGGCCTGACGAGGTGCTATTGCAGGTGGAAGCCTGTGGGGTCTGCGGGAGTGATCGGCAAGTGGTGGCTGGGGAATCCGTCCCGACGGGGACGGCCTTCCCGCTCGTGATGGGCCATGAAATTGCCGGGCGAATCGCCGCCCTTGGCGAAACGGTGACCGACTGGCACGTGGGAGACTCGGTGATTGTCCACCCATTTGTGGCGTGTGGTACGTGTGCGCCGTGTGTGCATGGTCAACCGAACCTTTGTGTCCGGCAGGTGTGCATTGGCTATCAGCGCCCTGGCGGCTTCGCCGAGCAGGTGGCGGTACCTGCAAGGCAGTTGGTGCGCCGTCCGGCAGAGCTAGCACCGGCGGCAGCGGCGTTGTTGGTCGACGCATTCGCGACGCCCTATCACGCGATGCGCGCTGCAGGCGTCGAGTCGGGACAGACAGTGCTCGTCATTGGCACGGGTGGACTAGGACTGTCGGCGCTCATGTTGGCGATGGGCTTTCAAGTGGGACGGCTGGGCGCTGTCACGCGGCGTCAGGAGGGGATTGCCATCGCCGAGGCTCACGGCGCGCAAATGGTGGTGGTGACGGACCAGGATGAACGCACCATTGCCCGGCAGTTGCGCCGCTGGTCGGGGGCGTCCGGCATTGATGTCGTCATCGACACCGTGGCGACGGCGGACACGATTGCCCTAGCGGCAGAGTCGGTTCGCCCTGGCGGCACCATCGCGATTGTCGGCATGTCGGAGGACACGGCCCTCTACCCTGTCGCGAAAACGGTTCGGCGCGGGCTGACCTTTGTGGCGAGTTACGGTTCTGTTCGCGAGGACGTCGAGCAACTGGTGTCGTGGGTCGCAGAAGGCCGGCTTGACCCAGCGCGGTTGGTCGCGGGCGCGCTGCCGCTTCACGAGGCGCAGCGGGCGTTTGCGCCGGATCGGCGCGCGGGTCGATGGGTGATTGTCCCATCTGAATAAGTGCTTGTCCTTGGTACTCGGAGTTGCAGGTGGCGCGCCAGACGGCGCGCCATTTGATCATGTCGAAGCGCGAGAAATTGTTTCAGAATGTTGCATTCAATTTTCGCTATGTTATAATTTACATGTACTTTCGTACACCCCTTACCAAGTGTCACAAAAAGGCCGAGTTCCACAGTAGTGGAAGCGGGGGACCCAATTCTTCGGGGTGAATTCACGGACCGTTCCCAGCGGTCGGTGATAGGCAAGTTCTTGCCGAACCCGTCAGCTAACCTCGTAGGCGAATCATGTGCATTGGTCAACTGCACGAATCTGTTCGAATCTTCCAAATTACATCCATGTCTTGTGACCACAATGCGCCTTGGTTGTTCTGACGGAGGCAGTCTATTTGCCTTGTCAGAGGAGTTTGAGGAAAGGAGTGTCTATGCACAAGGCCATTGAATTTGTCGATGTCGAGAAACACTATGGCGAAACTCACGTCGTCAAGCGACTCAACTTTTGTATCGAAGAAGGACGCTTGGTCACGTTGATTGGCCCGTCTGGCTGTGGCAAGACGACGACGCTCAAGATGATCAACCGGTTAATCGAGCCGACCTCCGGAAAAATTCTGGTTGGCGGGGTTGAGACGAGCGCCTTGCGTCCAGTGGAATTGCGCCGTCAGATTGGCTACGTCATTCAGCAAATCGGATTGTTTCCGCATATGACCATCGAAGAGAACATCAGTTTGGTTCCGCGATTGATAGGGATGGATAAATCGCAATATACGAACCGGGCAGAAGCACTTCTCGAGATGGTGGGGATGGATCCGAGTGTCTTTCGCAAACGTTACCCAAAAGAGTTGAGCGGTGGTCAGCAGCAGCGCATTGGCGTGGCGCGTGCTTTGGCTGCGGACCCAAGTATCATCCTGATGGATGAGCCATTTAGCGCGCTGGATCCCATCAGTCGCGAACAACTACAAGATGAACTGCTCAAACTCCAATCCACTTTGCACAAGACCATTGTGTTTGTCACACACGACATGGATGAAGCGTTGAAGATTGCAGATCAGATTGTCCTCATGCGGGATGGAAGTATCGTGCAACACGACGCACCAGAACAAATTCTTCGACACCCCAAGAACGATTTCGTGCGCGAATTTGTCGGCGAAAAACGATTCCTTCAACATGCGGCACTTGGTGAGGCACGTGATGTCATGACCAAAGCGGTGAGTGTTACACCTGTGCGCGGTTTGGCACACTGCATCCAGTTAATGCGTGCACATCGCGTGAACGGTTTGATTGTGACAGATGCAGACGATCATTACTTAGGCGTGGTCAGTCCACAGCAAATTTACGATCACTTCCAAGACGAACGAGCCACGGCTGGCACGGTCATGCACGCAGAGGGTCCAGTGATCTCCCCGTCAGCACCCATGGATGAGGTTCTCAAATGGCTGCAGACGACTGCGCGCGGCTTTTTACCCGTCGTCGATGAAAAGCAACGACTGCTGGGTGTGGTTACGCGCGCGAGTGTGTTAAACATGTTGACCGTGACGGCGCCAGTGGAGGTGATGGACAGTGAACCTGTTGATTCAAGCGTTTGAGCAGAATTGGCAAGGCCTGCTGGTGGCCTTAGGTCAACATATCGTGCTCAGTATCATCGCAATCGCAGTGGCGTGTCTGATATCGATACCCCTTGGTGTGTACATCACCCGACACAAAGCGCTGGCGCAAGTGGTCTTGATTATCGTCTCCATTATTCAAACCATTCCGAGTTTGGCACTGCTCGGATTCATGATCCCGTTGTTTGGCATCGGCACCCTGCCTGCCGTCGTCGCCCTGACGCTCTATGCGTTACTGCCAATTGTCCGAAACACCTATACCGGCATTACGGAAGTTGACCGCGCACTCATTGAGGCCGGGCGTGGCATGGGCATGACGAGATCGCAAATTCTCTGGCAGGTTGAATTACCGCTGTCACGCAATGTGATTATGGCTGGCGTACGTACGGCGACAGTGCTGACGATTGGCATCGCGACGCTTGCCACCTTTATTGGCGCAGGTGGGTTGGGTGATATCATCATGCGCGGCATCGACATGATTGACACGCCGACGATTTTGGCGGGCGCCATCCCGGCGGCTCTGCTGGCGATTGTATTCGATGTGCTGCTGCATTGGTTGGATAGAGTTTTGACACCGCGGGGATTGCGATCGTAAATACGACCATTCGCCAGCGCGGAGCAAGTTCAGAGAAAGGGGTCGAGCGAGTGATTGACAACTGGAGGGAGAAAATTCGTCAGTTTGCAGGAAAGCGGATGGGGAAGGTGGCGCTACTGGGGGCGTCGGTCGTCGCTTTTGTGATTCCGCTCGCGGGGTGCGGCACAACGGGCGCAAACGGCGGCGGAAAGTCTAACACGATTGTGATTGGCGGGAAGAACTTTACGGAACAAGACATCATGGCAGATATGCTCGCAGATTTGATTCAAAAGGACACCAATCTGAAGGTCGTCAAAAAGCGCTGGCTCGACAGCAACGTCCTGTGGAATGCCGAAAAGAACGGCGACGTGGACGTCTACGTGGAGTATACCGGAACCGGCTTAGTCAATATCCTGCACGACCCAGTGAATACAGACCCGGATAAGGTATTCCAGACGGTGAAGCAGCAGTTTGAGCAGAAGTACCATATCACATGGTTGAACCCGATTGGATTCCAGAACACCTATGCCATGGCGATGACTCAAAAAGAGGCGAAACAGCTTGGCGTCACCACCGTCTCGCAAATGGCGGCCAAGTCGAAAAACCTAGTCTTGGGTACAGAGCAGGACTTTATTTCGCGCTCGGACGGCTTGTCGGCGATGAACAAGGTATACGGCACGGACTTCAAGTCCGTGAAGTCGATGGAGATTGGACTGAAGTACAAGGCACTGGTGAGCGGTGACGTCGACGTCATCGACGCATTCTCCACAGACGGCAACATTCCAGCCAACCACCTGGTGCTCCTCAAGGACGACAAGCACTTGTTCCCACCGTATTACGCGTGCCCGATTATCCGCGACAGCGTGCTCAAGGCGCACCCAGAGTTAAAGGCAGTCCTCAATAAGCTATCCGGTAAAATTACGGACGAAGACATGCAGAAACTCAACGAACAGGTCGATCTCGACCACAAAAACGCCGCCGACGTAGCCAAAACGTGGCTCGAGCAAAACGGGCTGCTGTAGTCTTTGTGGGGCGGGAGCTGGTGTTGGGGATTGCGGCCGGGGCGGAATGGTGCTGGAGCGGTGCTGGAACGGCGCATACTAGTGTGCGTTCTGCAATCTTGTATCACAGGGGAGTGAAACGGTGGCTCGCTATGGCACGCGTGGGCGCCGCGCGGCATGCATGTCTTATTAAGACATTCTCTCGTGTTCCGGCACCGATAAGACATGAAAACTGCACTATTCGCCGGGTTTTGGCCTTTATCGGGCAGCTTTTCAGTAGATAAGGCATTTTTGGTGTCTTAAATCTGCGGATTCTAGCCAAAATTCGAAAATAGGGTAGATGTGCGACCTTATTTGTCCTGCCATCGCCCGGCACATTGGCCCCGATCCGGCCGCGCACCGCCACCGCCCGGCGTTGGCGGCGGCCAATCCCCAATCCACATCAGACGGGGCGAAAGGCCCTGCCCCTGCTCCCATCCTACTTGATAAATAAGCACCTGAGCACATCAATCAGTGATAAAGTAGGTCTATGTCTAGCCCAAATGATATCGGCACACTTACCGAATATGAAGATCCTTTAACTTTCTATACAGGGTTGTACGACTCATTCCAATGTGCTTTGCGAGAGATGACTTGTCACCTTGAAACATTTCAAGATGCTTCACGGGACAGCCCTCTCGGCTTCTACCATGGTATCTTTGTAATCATCTTGAAGATTAAACTCGACTTTTGTATTTCTATTAATCGGCGACGTCTGTTGCATACAGTCTGCTAGTATCTGATTGGCAGTGTCTAAATTGAAGTTATCACTTAATCCGCATAAAACTGAAAATCTTTCGAGAATGTTATACAGTTCTCTTACATTACCTGGGAATTGATATTTTTGCAACTCCTGACACAAGTGTTCCAGGAAAGGACCTAGTTTATGGTACAGCTCGCTATTCTGATGTAACAAAAACTGTTGAGTAAGTGGAAAGATGTCTTCAGATCGATCACGGAGTGAAGGAAGGCCGAGTTGCAGGACGTTAATTCGATAGTACAAATCTGGACGAAATTTATTAGCCTTTACTAAATTGAACAAATCCTCGTTGCTTGCTGCGATAACTCTTATGTTCACAGGAATTACTCTGTTTCCACCAATTCGAACGACCTCTTTTTCTTGAAGCACTCGTAACAATCTTGCCTGGAAGTAGGGGGAAATGGAGTTGATTTCGTCTAAGAAAATAGTGCCATTATGCGCGATTTCAAAGAGTCCTTTTTTTCCTTTTTTAGATGCACCGGTGAACGCCCCGTCCTCATATCCGAAGAGTTCACTTTCTAATAATGCCTCAGGCAATGCCGCACAATTGATGGCCAAAAACGGAAAAGATTTTCTTTTGCTGTGATTGTGAATACTTTGAGCAAATAATTCTTTGCCAGTACCTGTTTGTCCCAGAATTAAGACGGTGGAATCTGACAGTGCAAATTTTTTTGCTTGTTCAATAGTACGTTGTATGATTAGACTGGAACCTACAATATTGTGGAAGTAGTTTTTGGCAGTGAAACCCTTTGTTTCGTTTTCCAATCGATATTTTTGTTCAATTTTCTGTATTTCCGTGATGTCCTGAAACGTAATCACATTGCCAACTTTATTGTTGCCTTGTGAAATGGACGTCTTGTTTGTGTTGAGTTTCAAATTTCCGATTTGTACGATTTTGTTCTGGAAATCTTCTGGGCCTATCAGTTCCTTTACAGAAGTTACGTGTGACATTTGCCTTCCGATTAACTCTTCTCGTGGAATTTGTAAAAACCTTTGAGCTGCATCATTGACTGTTGTGATCTGTTCTAACTCGTTTGTGGAAATAATACCGTCTTTTACGGAGTGTATGATAGCTGATAGTGTTAGAGTCTCAAGTAGTGGTGTAAATTCAGTGGTTAGATCTTGACGAAAAAGCCATCGAGTGCAATCTACTAAAAGTGACGAGCAATCAGTAGAGGAGGCACATCGATGGCTTATACGGATAAGATCGCACTTTTGGAGTTGATTCGCAAGATCGGATTAGAAGATGGTGATGTGGACTTTTTGAAGGAGGGTCTGAGAGTCCTTACGCAGGCAGTGATGGATGCTGAGGTCAGCTCGCTTATCGGTGCTGAACGCTACGAGCGTACTAACAAGCGCAGTAATAGTCGAAATGGACACCGTGATAGAGAGTGGGACACTCGTGTTGGAACGATTGATCTGCAGATTCCTAAGCTTCGTAGAGGGAGTTACTTCCCCAGTATTCTGGAACCCAGGAGAAAAGCTGAGAAGGCGCTTTTATCGGTTGTTCAAGAGGCCTATGTGCATGGTGTGAGTACCCGCAAGGTGGATGAGTTGGTTGAATCCATGGGGATTCAGGGAATCAGCAAGAGTGAAGTATCTCGCATCTGTAAGGAGCTAGATGACGTTGTGCAGGACTTCAAGAACCGTCCGCTTGAAGGAACGTATCCATATTTGTGGTTGGATGCGACGTTTCCCAAGGTCCGTGAGGGCGGACGTGTCCAGAGTATGGCGTTTGTGATTGCCATTGGGGTGAGAGCCACCGGTGAGAGAGAGGTATTGGGATTTGACATTGGTACCAGTGAGGACGGCTCGTTCTGGCTGACTTTCATCCGTAGTCTTGTTGCACGTGGTCTGCGAGGCGTTCAGTTGGCGATAAGCGATGCCCATGAAGGACTACGTAGTGCCATTGCATCTGCTTTAACAGGAGCTACCTGGCAGAGATGCCGAGTTCACACCATGCGTAACATCTTGAGTCAGGTACCCAGGACGTCACAGGCGATGGTCTCGTCCATTGTCCGGACGATATTCGCTCAGCCAACGCAGGAGGCAGCTAAACAACAACTTGCTGTTGTCGTAGAACAGCTCCAGGGAAAGTTTCCGAAGGCGATGGATGTCCTAGAACGTGCAGAGGAAGACGTACTTGCCTACATGGCATTTCCAAAGGAGCACTGGAAGCAAATCTGCTCCACAAACCCGCTGGAACGTTTAAACCGTGAACTGCGGCGACGCTTTGACGTGGTTGGCATCTTTCCAAATCGGGATTCCGTGATACGACTTGGTGGAGCCATTCTCCAGGAGCAAAACGATGAGTGGATCGTTGCACGGCGATACTTTAGCAGAGAGTCGATGGCGAGACTGACGGGAACTCAGGAACAAGAGTTACTGGCACCGACGTCTGTTTTACATAAATGACCCAAGTCACAGAGTGATTGCACTCAAACAATTTACACCACTTGACGGGACACTACCCTGATAGTTGTTGCCTGTGTCGTTCTTCATGCCTTTTAAAGCGTACAATTTCTAGCGCGCGATTGATAGATTCGACCACACTGTACTCGGAATAAATTAGTGTGCTGTTTAATCCAAATTTCTTGGCCGAGTCAACGGCTGTTCCTGTCCCGATTATAGATCCTTTAGTTTTGGAGAACTGTGCGATTTTGAAATCCAATTCGATATCGGTCCCATAGGTAATATAGACAAGCTTGATATTCAGGAGATCTTGTAGAAGAGAGTAATCATATTCTAAATCTTCGATATCGGGTAACGCAATGGCAATGTTGCGGGAATAGGGTACAGACTTCGCTAATGCAATTAAAATATCTGTAGGTGTTAGTTTTAAATTAATAACGGGAATGTTTGTTTTAGTTTCCATTAACATCTTGTTTAAACGTCCGGTAATGATGATATCCGTATTATCACTCTGAAGTCGTGGCACGAGTTGTGTGACGTCTTCGGGGTTCTCAAGGACTTTGATATCAATGCTTTGATCTTTTTGAAAATCGTTGGCCACTCGTTTTGCAATGTCAATGAAATCTCCAAGGCCGACAATTGCAATCCTTATGTTCAAGGTCATTCCTCCATACTGTGCGATGGCTTCGTCTTCGTCTTGTCCACTGTAAAATCCCAAAAGTGAAACACCAGTCTCGTGTTTGTTACATTTATATCACTAAACCAGAATAAATGTACCTAATTTTCAAACATTTTTGTTGGCACGGGAATTGCTTGTAACTATTGTGAGTCGATTTTAATGCTTCTGCTCCGTTGGAATAGAAGCTAGTAAAGATGGAGGGATAAAATGTTTCAAGTTAATCCAAGAGTACAAGGGGTAAAGTCGGAATTGTTGGAATTGTACCGGGATGTTTGTACGTCGACGATTGGCCACCTTACTGATTTCGGATTTTTAAAAGGGATTCAACCATTGTTTCGTCCGGCTCGATTTATCGGCAATGCCGTTACCGTTCGAATCCCACATATGGATTCCTCTGCGGTTCATAAGGTGATGGATTTGGTTCAACCAGGGGATGTTGTTGTTGTAGACATGTCTGGTGATGTGGAGCGGTCTTGCTGGGGAGGAATGGTGTCATATGCAGCGCATGTAAAAAAGGTGGCCGGTGTGATTGTGGCTGGTTGTGTCAACGATGTTGACGAAATTGCAGAGCTTGGCCTTCCGGTATTTTCGTTCGGCATCAGTCCGCTCACGACACGAATTCTCGGTATAGAGGGTGAGATTAATACTACTGTTAGCATTTGTGGTGTTAGTGTGCATCCGGGGGACTTAGTTGTCGCTGATAATGATGGCGTATTCGTGGTAAATCCAGAGGCTGCATCTAAATACGGTAGGATAGCGCTGCAAAAGCAGAGACAAGAACCGGAAACGAAACGAAAACTCGATGCTGGTGAATCAATCGCTTCGATAAGTGGAGCAAATCGGTTCTTTGTAAATAGTGAACAACACGCATGAAATCTTGAGTCAAAGACAACTGAAAGGTGGAAGTATGAATGTCTTTTAACATAGTTCTTGCGCAGTTAGAATCAACAGCCGATAAATTAGAGAATTTAAAGAAGGCTGAGCGCGCTGTAGAAACAGCAAAGTCAGTGCATTATGCCGAGATGGTCGTTTTCCCGGAAGTTTTTATGAGTCATTTCCCCGTTGGTACGCCACACGATATGATTCACAAAGATGCAGAGTCTTCGGATGGACCTTTTGTTGCCGCAATGCGGCGGTTAGCCAAGAGACATAATGTATGGATTGTATTCGGCATGCGTGAATTGACCGATGATCCAAGTGATAAACGCGTATACAATACCACAGTTTTGGTTTCGGACGATGGTTCAATTGTAAGCACTTACCGAAAGACTCATCTGTATGATGCATTTGGACATAAAGAATCTGAGCATATAAAGCCCGGAGATGCTTTATTTGAGCCTGTGCCCACACCGTTCGGAAAAATCGGACTATTTGTCTGTTATGAGCTTCGATTCCCGGAGATCGCTCGATACCAGGCTGTGCGTGGTGCTGATATTATTATTGTCCCGTCTGGATGGGTACGCGGACCAATGAAAGAACAGCATTGGGAAACCCTTGTCACGACTCGTGCTCTTGAAAATACCGTTTTTATGGTTGCTTGTGACCAGGTGAGCGAATTCTACTGTGGACGAAGCATGGTTGTCGATCCCATGGGGGTATGTATGGCTGCCGGCGGTGAAGAGGAAGGGCTCGTTTCATGCCAAATTGACTTAGGGCGAATTCAGACTGTCAGGGAAAAGTTGCCCTCCCATGTTCACAGACGGCCAGTATTATATACCGCCATGGATTCTCTGAGTGTCCATAACTAATTGAGCGTTTTGCAGAATTAACGTTCACAACGCATTTGACACTATATATAGTGTTCCATTGATAGTTCGTACACTATATATGTGCGAGAAACGGTGAAAAATCGAATTCTGCAAAACGCTCAATTAATAGCAGTTAGCTATTCTCGGTGTGACGTTAATGAGGAAGGAGATAATCGCGAATGAAGCCAAAAAGTACGAGGGGACGATTACGTTGGTACCTCATGTATTTTATAATCTTTCCGTTAACCTTCATTATGTCACTGGATCGAACAAATATGACAGTCTCCTCACCTATAATTCAGAAACAATTCCATTTTTCGCTGGTAAGTATGAGTTTAATTTTAACCTCTTTTGCTTGGACGTATGCTTTTCTGCAGGTTCCCGGGGGAATTATAAGTGAACGCTGGGGCTCTCGCAAAGCATTAACGTTGGCGGATTTGTGGTGGTCACTTTGGACAATTTTAACTGCAGTCGGAACCAGTGTGACAACCTTCGTAGGTATCCGTGGGCTGCTAGGTATCGGCCAGGCGGCTGACTGGTCAGCGTCGGTCAACTCGATAAAACGTTGGTTTCCGAAGCAGGAACGTGCACGTGCAAATTCCATTTTACTTGGTGGGCTTTATCTAGGCCCAATAATCGGTACTCCGTTAACTGTTGCAATTGTGTCTAGCCTTGGCTGGAGATGGTCATTTTATATCTACGGTGTAGCCGGAGCCATAATGGGAATATTATGGTGGGTTTTCTATCGTGATCGTCCACAGGATCATCCTAATATATCCCAAGAAGAGGTATCTCATATCGAAGCAGGGTACGATGCCCAGGTGCCACGTGACGCCGCAAACTGGCGCGATTGGAAGTACTTCATTTCAAACTATCGATTTTGGGCATTTGGGTTGCAATACTTCTTTGTGGTCCTGACACAGAGCTTTTATAGCACGTGGCTTCCCACGTATTTGATAAAAGCTCGGGGTTTTTCCTTGAAATCCATGGGGTTTGGCGCATCACTCCCATGGGTAGCCATGTTTATTATGGTATTTGTAACCGGAGTTTGGCAGGATCGGGTATACGAACGAACTGGTTCTAAGCTTTTAGCGCGTACTCCCTTTGCCGTTGCTGGATTTATTTTCTCTGCAGGCTTTTTAATCGTTGGTAGTCAGATAACTGTGACATGGTTGATGATGGTCTGCTTCATGTTGTCTATGGGGGCACTAGCTATGGTACAGGTGTCAATTTGGCCGACCTGTACAGATCTTGGAGGCAACATGACAGGCTCAGTTACTGGGTGGACGAATTTCTGGGGGAATTTTTCGGGAGCATTGGGTCCTATTTTTACAGCTATTTTAGTATCACTTACTTCCAGCTGGGGGATAGCATTACTGGTAATGGGCATCGCCGCTTTAATCGGGGCAGTTTTGTGGTTGTTTGTACATCCTGAACGTCCTTTGGAGGTTTCTGTAAAAGGTGGTTCTAGCGAGTCTGATACTGCATCCGCATAAAACATTTAAAGTGCCGTATCGTGACCTCTTAAAGATTTCTGAGCTGAGGCAAGTGGCGATTGGTACTGCAGAAGTGGTTAGTGTATGAAGGATAGCAAAGAAAGCGGCTGCCGGTCGTAAAGAGTGATGGTGGCCGCTTTTCTTTTGACTACTTCGTTACTTACTGAGTTTCGGCTTACACCGACGCCTCCTGATTCCGCACTCTGCGGCGTTCTACGATGGTCGCTATCCCTACGCCAATCTCGTATAAAATCATCATCGGCACTGTCACAGACAAATGCGATATCAACTCCGGCGGGCTGATGAGGACGCCGAGAATGACAATCGCGAGGTACGCGAACTTGCGCACTTTGCGCAACCAGTTGGACGTGATGACACCCAATCTGGCGAGGACGAACACGACCAGTGGCCCTTCGAAAGCGAAGCCAAACGGCAAACAAAAACCGATGACGAACGAGAAATAGGTGTGCGCTTGCAACATGATGCCAAGGCCTTCTCGCCTCGTAAGTGTCACTAGAAATAGCAGCAACCGCGGGAAGATCAAGTACCAGGAAAAACAGAGCCCGGCGAGAAACAAGAGTGCCGCAAGCGGTACGGTACTTCGTGCGAGTTGCCGCTCTTTCGCGTATAACCCAGGTGTGACGAACTGCCACAGTTCATACATGAGATAGGGCACGGTCACGCCAATTGCAGTCCACCCCGCCAGGGTGAACAAGACAGTGACGATTTCCCCCGGCCCCAACACGACGAGTTTCAATCCGAGCGACGCGGCGGGTCGAGTCAACGCGTGATAAATTTTTGAATCGAATGCGAGGCAGAGTACAAAGGCTATCGCGAACACGATAAACACGCGAATTCCGCGGCGCCGCATTTCTGACCAGTGCTTTTGATATTCCACATGCCAGACCCCTTAATCGTTCGATGGCGCCTGGGAGGTTTCGGCGAGATCGATGGATGGTTTGATATCACTGCGCCCCATGGACTGCGAAACGATGGCGTCACTTTGTGGCGAGGTGTTCGGCATGGTAGTTATCGACGCGGGGGGCGTCGTGTCTGTCGTTTTGACAGGTGCGTCTGACGCGTCGGTCTGATTGGACTCTATGATGTTGGACGTCGCGTTGCGGAACTCTCGAAGGGAGCGTCCAAGGGCCTTCCCGATGTCCGGCAGGCGCTTTGGCCCAAATACGATGAGCACCGCAATGAGAATCAGGATAAGTCCCGACCATCCAATGTTACTAAACATTCAAATTCCTCCTTAAATACCGGTCCTAAAGTATGCTTCATTCGGGTAGCCGTAGTGCTCCCAATAGCCCGTGATGGGCTGTGCGCTGAACTCCACTCGATTGAGCCATTTAATCGACTTGTACCCATACATCTTGGGGACCACCAGCCGCAACGGATATCCCTGCTCTTGCAACAGGGGTTGCCCATCCATGTGATACGCCAGCAACACCGTGGAATCTAAGGCTTCGCTCAACTTCAGCGATTCACTGTATTGCCCGTCGAACGAATAGAAGTTGACATATTTGACGTCCTCGCGCGGTTTCACCAATTTCATCAATTGTGAGATGTGAATACCTTGCCACTTGACGTTGGGTACACTCCAACCGGTGACACAGTGAAAATCCTTCGTTTCGTTGTATTTGGGGATGGCCTGTACATCGGCCCATTTCAGGGTCATCGGGTTGGCGACATCGCCCGTCACCTGCAATCGATAGTCCGCGAGGCTCATCTTTGGATATCCCGAGACGACCGTGTAATAGGCACCAAATCGCTGAATCCCCTTTGAGGCGAGCGTTTGCCTACCAACGCCGCCTGACTGTTGTGGAAGCAAGCGGCTCAAGAGTGAGCCCGGGTCAATGACCGTGACCGCCACTGCACCAAGGACGCCTGCGCCAGTCCAGCGGAGGAACATTCTGCGATCGGGATCGATCCGGCCAGCCACGCCGTTCGCTTTCGGCCGGATTCCCAGGGCCTTGTAGAACGCGTGCACCAAAATCCAGGCGCCGAGCAGGATGGTCAACCAGCCATGCCAGGTAAATGCACGGCTGCGGGCGGTTGTCGGGAACAGGGTGACACCCCAGAGCATGATGCCCGTGATGACAATTGGGGCGCCGACGAGCAGCGGCATGACCCAATCAAACCGCCAAATCCGCCGCCCTGCGGGCAGGATGCGCAGGAATGGCACGATGAGCGTGATCGCGAAAATCAATCCCAGTAGAATATGGACATCGTAAATGATGGGTAAATAGCGGATCAGCGCAGTGTGCACAATCGGCAAGTACAGCGCGACACCGGTGAGGACCAGGAGAATGAATGACCCGATAGTATAATGGTGCAATCCGACCAGCCAACGTGGCCATTTGCCGTGTTTAAACCACTTGATTGTCACGGAACTCACCTCGCTAGATTGTGGTAATCCGAACATAGCACAGTATTGTAAGGTTTCTGTAAGGAAGCCAAGTGCCGAGTATCTGTGATACCATCTCGATAACGAAGTGAGCGTGGGGCAGGTGAACATGTTGAGGGAGACTGGTGAACGCATTTCCTCCATTCTCATTATTGAAGACGATGAGGCGATTGCGGACTTGATTGCGGCATACCTCCATCAAAGCGGGTATACCACACAAATCGCGCACGATGGCGACAATGGGCTCGCCTTGTTTCGGGCGTCTCAACCGTTGTGCGTCATTCTCGATCGGATGCTGCCGGGTGTCGATGGCCTGACACTGTGCAAAACGATTCGTTCGATGTCCGATGTCCCGGTGCTCTTTGTAACGGCCAGACTGCTGGAACAGGAACGGATTGAGGGACTTCGCAGCGGCGCCGACGATTACATTGTCAAACCGTTTAGTTTTGGGGAGTTGGTCGCACGCGTGGAAGCGGTGCTGCGGCGCAGCAGAGGGGCGACGAAGGACGCTGTGTCTGCTTTGCAGGTTCGGAGTCCCTTTTCAATTGATGAAACGCAATGTCTTATCACCTGGCGTGGAGAAGCGCTTTCCCTGACGCAATCGGAATACAAGTTACTCGCCAAGTTCATTGCATTTCCTGAGCGCGTGTTTTCTCGCGAAGATCTATTAGCTGAGTTGTATCCGTACGCCGACATGGACGTCATCGACCGAGTGATTGACGTACATATCGGCAACATTCGCAAAAAACTTCGCACATTTGGAGAAGAGGCAGGAGAATGCATTCAAACCGTTCGCGGCTTCGGCTACCGGCTTACATACGAAGGCGAATCCTCGTTAAATTGATACTTGGCAATATGATTACCGTGTTGATAGTGCTGTGCGTGGGATTCTTTTCCGTACAGCAGGGAACGGCGCAATTGCTGCATTCCTTGATGCTTCGCTACCACATTCAGCCGGTCATACCAACGCAGATGTTTATTCAAAGTTCCATTCAAAGCTTGCTCATTGGGGGCAGTATTGCGCTTTTGACAGGCATTGTCATCAATTTCATGCTCAATCGCGTGTGGTTGCGCGAACTGCGGCAAATTCAGCAAGCGGCGAAGGCGATAGCCACTGGAGATTTCACGCAGGTACCCGCGCGCACGGAGGACGAGATTGGCCAATTGGCGGAAGCTATCAACCAAATGAGCCACAGCCTCATGCAGCTAGAGGAGCAAAGGCGTGCGTTTTTAATTGACGTCGCGCACGAATTGCGCACCCCGTTGACGAGTATGAGAGGGTATTTGTCGGGCATTCAAGATGGGGTGTTCGCGCCAACGGGTACGACGTTGCGGTTGTTCAGCAACGAGGTGCAACGCCTGCAGAAATTGGTGGAATCCATTCACCAGTTGAATGTGTTGGAGTATGGGCAGCCGGATATTGCACTCAAGCCGCTAGATTTAAAAGAGCTTGTAGACGAAATGTGGATGCTATTTCAACATCGGTTCGAGGAGAAAGGCATTCATCTGCGGTATGACGTTCAGCGGGACGTGGAATCTGCTGATAGCCCGCGGACGGGTGATACTGAATCGTCATTTGTCGTGCAAGGGCATCGCGATTTGCTCGCGCAAGCCCTGTATAACCTGTTTGAAAATGCGTGGCGCTACACGTCGACGGGCGGATCCGTCGACATGTTGCTCGCTCGGCGCGCAGGGGACACAGAACCTGTGGTTGTGCTGGAGATGACGAATAGGAGTCCAGATCTTGCAAAATTGATACGTCCCGTATGTTTGATAGATTTTACCGCG
Organism: Alicyclobacillus acidoterrestris; assembly: GCF_022674245.1. Classification (GTDB taxonomy): domain Bacteria; phylum Bacillota; class Bacilli; order Alicyclobacillales; family Alicyclobacillaceae; genus Alicyclobacillus; species Alicyclobacillus acidoterrestris. The sequence continues at coordinate 3,725,733 of NZ_CP080467.1, read as the reverse complement.
GTGAGCGCAGCCGATCCCGCTCCACCGGCGGCCTCGGCATTGGCCACGCCATTGTGAAGCAGATTGTCCTCGCGCACAAGGGTCAAGTGTCTGCGGTGTCAGATCCAGGAACATTTCAGTTGACGGTGATTTTGCCGGGGTAAAACACGTTACATATCGAATCGTTTGCGTCCGTCATCACCATATCCTGTGTATGTGGGAAGTAGATATCTGCAAGCGAACCACGATTTGTTTTCCTGTTGTCCGCAATGATGTACACTATCCCTGTAGGGGGATGAATGGATGAAACGAGGTCCGAATCCTGAGGGTGCTCGCAAATGGTTGTTTGCGCTTGGTGGACTTGGGGTAATCGTCGTGATTTTTAGCGTGGCCGTCTTTCACATTGACTCGGGTGTCTCTGTCATCGGCTACGTAATCGGCTTTGTCTGTATGCTACTGGCAGCGATGGGCGTATTCACAAAGCGGGACAGAAATGATTCCGAGAAGTCGTGATGTGCCACGTGGGTATAGAGTTTCGTAGCAGGGCGTCGTTGGAGCGGCGCTCTTTTTGTATGTCTCCGGCATTTGGAAAGCGTGCTGATTCATAATTTTTGCGCGCTGGTACACGCTTTGAGGTGCAACTACTCTATGCGGAGGTGCTGCTTCGTGGCGAAACCGGACAATCGAGACGACAACGTGGTCCATCTGCAAAAGGCAATTAACCACACGATGGAAAATATGCGGGAAGCAGAAGACTTTGTAAAGGCGCACGCCGGTGAGATGAATCCGGAAGATGTTGCTGACATCAAGGCAAAAAACGAACGTCGTGAACAGGCGATTGAAGGGTTTCGTGAGGAAATTCGAGACGAGGCGAAGTACCAGGCTCGTAAGTAATCCGCAAGGTTGCGAATTGAATCCACCCGTTCGTGCGACTGCGGCGAACGGGTGGATTCTCTTTGGTGGGATTGAAGCTTCAAAATCAGTATGACTTTGCGAACCAAACTGCATGTTTTGCGGGTTGTTGACAGTTGACACAGTGTGCCGGCTGCGCGGGTGCTTCGAATGGAATGTTTCGGCTCGTCGCGCTGCATGCGTCTTTGACGGCTTTTTCGCATTCGGCGGATCCACACCAACCAGCCAAGACAAAACCGCGTTGGTCGTTGATATAGCCAACGAGTTCGTCGAGTGTATTCGCGACATACGAATGTTCTTCGCGGAACTTTTTCGCGGTTTCGAACATGTTGACCTGAATGTCGTCGAGCAATTTGGGTAGCGCTGTGTTTAATTCGTCGAGCGGTACAAATGTCTTTTCACCTGTATCGCGGCGAACGAGCACAACTTGTCGGTTTTCAAGGTCGCGCGGACCGATTTCTAGGCGTACAGGGATTCCTCGCATCTCGTACTCGTTGAACTTCCAACCAGGGCTTACGTCGTCCCGTGCGTCCATCCGCACGCGAATCCCTGCGTCCCGCAGTTGCGCGAATAGGCTATCCGCAGCTTCTACGACGGCTGCGCGGGCCTTCTGTGGTCCAATCGGGATAATGACGACCTGCGTTGGGGCGACCTTTGGCGGTAACACAAGACCTCTGTCGTCGCCGTGGACCATAATCAACGCGCCGAGTAAGCGCGTGGAAATTCCCCAGGACGTGGTATAGACGTATTTCAGTTGATTGTCTTTGTCGAGATATTGAATGTCAAAGCCTTTGGCGAAGTTCTGCCCCAAAAAGTGCGAAGTTCCGGCTTGCAAAGCCTTTCCGTCTTTCATCATCGCCTCAATGGAGTACGTATCGACGGCCCCTGCGAATTTTTCACTTGGCGTCTTCTGCCCGCGGATGACCGGAACAGCCAGGAACTCCTCGACGAACTTGGTATAGATGTCGAGCATCTGCATGGTTTCTTGGCGAGCTTCTTCCTCTGAAGCATGGGCGGTGTGGCCTTCTTGCCAGAGGAACTCACTCGTGCGCAGAAATGGCAGTGTTCGTTTTTCCCAGCGAACGACGTTGGCCCACTGATTCAAAAGCAACGGCAAATCCCGGTAGGACTGAATCCACTGAGCGTACATGTGGCCAATCATCGTCTCCGACGTCGGGCGAATGGCTAAGCGCTCTTCGAGCTTGTCCCCACCGGCCTCAGTCACCCACGGGAGCTCTGGGTTAAATCCCTCGACGTGCTCCTTTTCCTTCTGAAAGAAGCTCTCCGGGATAAACAGTGGGAAATATGCGTTGCGATGTCCCGTGCGCTTAAATTCCTTATCGAGTTCGCGTTGGCACGCTTCCCACATTTCGTACGCATCTGGTTTAAACACGATGCAGCCGCGGACAGGGGAATAGTCCATGAGATCCGCTTTTTGGATCACGTCCAGATACCAACGCGAAAAGTCTTCGCTCTGGGGCGTGATTTCTTTGACAAATGCTTTATTTTCTTTCGCCATGATGTTCCTCCTAGGGCGTGGTTGTCCTTCTTGCCATCTTACGGAATGCAACAATCCCCGTCAATTACGGCATACTGGGGACGTGTCCCAATCGCGGAGGTGAAGTTTATGGACAACATCACACATGCTGCATTTGGGGTTGGTGTATTTGCGACGTACACAGCGATTGCTGGTGCACCGGAGCCCGGGGCAGTCGCTACAGCTGCGTGTGTCGCCGCTGTTGTCGGTGCGGAGTGGCCGGATTTCGACTTGCTGTTTCAAATCTTTTCTGGCCCTGTCCGATATTTGTATCAGCACCGACAAATTTCACACAGTATTCCGCTTTGGTTTGCTTGTTCCCTTATCGTGGCCGCAATCATCAATTTCGTCGTTCCAGTCCACTTTTGGCTGTACGCATGGCTTTCATTTCTCGGCACGCTCACGCATGTGGGGCTCGACTTGTTGACGGCCTACGGTACGAAGGCACTATGGCCCATTTCAAAACGTCGGTTTCGTGGTGACATTCTGTTTGTCGTGGAGCCGGTCTACCTCCTGTTGTTTATCGTTGGCTGTGTCTTGATTCAACTCGGGACGCCGTACGACGCGACCGTATATGCCATTGATGGTTTCGCACTGCTCTTCACGCTCCGGCGTGTGGGATTGCGTGCGTGGCTCACACGCCGCTTTACGCGTTGGCTCTCGCAGCAGGCGTGCTTTGACGGCACGACACCACCCGTTTGGCGCGTATTACCCACCATCTTTGCACTGCCTCATGGCTATAAATACGTTGTACAGCAGGGACAGCGGTTTTGGTTCGGGTCCTTTAGCTGGAAGGGCGACATCCTTCCAGAGGCCCACGCCGAATCAGCGAATGGGAACGCGGTGCAACACGTACTTCAGTACAGTCGCGTAGGTCGCGCGATGAGCTGGTTTGCCCCGATGTTGTTTGTGCAAGTCGAAGACGAGGGGCAATGGACGGTCGTTCACCTGAGCGATGCGTCTGTCCGTTATGTGGACACGCTGCCGTTCAGTGCGACGGTCGATCTCGCTCGTACCGCCGAAGGCAATTATGTCGTCGTGCACGAAGGGATTCGAGCACAGCCGATTTACTTCACGAAACTGTGGCAGGATACGTTTCGCGCGCTGGGTAAACGCCGCTCCTTACACATTCCAAACCCGCGGGGATATCGCTCCAAACCGCGCGTTTGATAGGCGTTTGACATCTCTATGCACGCGTCTGAATCCACCCGGGATCCTTTGATCCCGGGGTTATTTTTCGTATTTTGTGGTGCGGTCCCGCAGATATTGCGCCAGCAGTTCCAATAATTTTGACGGGTCGTCGAGCGCATGTTCCTCCGCGAGCCGTTGGGCGATTTCGCGATAGGCGGCAGGTGTCTCCGCTACGCCAGCTTCACTTGAAGTGTTTTCGGGGGTTTCTTCCACAGGATCGAGAAAATAATTCAGTGGCACGCCATACGCCTGTGCAAGTTTTGCCACCAGAAAAAAGGAGGGATTTGGACGATTCCCCTTTTCAATTGCACTGAGATGACTAATGGAGACACCTGTATGCTCTGAGGCCTCAGCTAAAGTCCACCCTTTTTGTTCCCGCAAATGCCGCAACTTTTGGCCCAGGTCCAATTGCACTGCCCCCCTCCCAAGAGATTCCGCCCCACTGTTCTGTCTACAAATGTAGAATCACCGGGAGAGTAGGTCAATGCTCAAATGAAAAATCGCTATAACTCCTGGATAAACAGGATGCCATCCCGCCGCTCTTCGAAGACCCTGCGCCGCAAGTAGCGGTGCCAAGGGTGGTGGGTGTCTGTCATTTCAACCTTCGTAACCGGATAGGGGAGTTTTTGGAGTGCCTGCTGTGCCCGTTTGTTTTCTGTATCCACTAGATACACGATGTGACTGGCCGCAAATACGTCACTTGCCTGGTCTCGCAAATACTGTTTGACCTGCGCATTGACACCGGTCCCACGGACTTGGGGCACCAAGAACGTACCCGCTTCTACCGCGTTTACACCATCGGGTACAAAGTTTTCGTTCGCTTTGGAGAGCGTCGTGAAACCGATTACGAGACGGTCATCTGCGCGTCGAATCGCGGAAAACTCCCCTGTGCCAAAGAAACTGCGAATTGACCAATCGGCCACGAATTGCTCACAGAGTGGTACTGTGGAGAGCGTTTGCGGCCAGCCTGGGGTATTCCAATACGCGTGATGCATCTGGAGCAAATCCGGTAGGGTCATCGGTTCAAATGTCAGTCCATTATGGGTTCGATCAGCCATCATCAAATTCCTCGATTGTGAAATTAGCCTACCGATTCCCGGGTATTTCTGGTACTATTTACGCAATCGTAGAAATTACTTTGGGGTGGTTCGCGTTGGGGGAACTGGCTCGGCGACTAAAATACTATCGAAAGGCGCGCAATTTGTCAGTTCGCGAATTGGCGAGTCTCGCCAATGTCAGTGTGAGTTACGTCTACGCGATTGAATCGGGAGCGAGGGGGAGTAACGCGACGAAGCTTGGTCAAATCGCAGAGGCGCTTGGCGTACGGCTTAGCGATTTGTGGGGGGATACCGAACATCATGAGTGAACCATGGCAGGCATTGCAGGAGGCACGGTGCGCGCGGGGATGGACACAAGCGATGGCGGCGCGCGGTATTGTCTCACAGTCACACTACTCGCTCATTGAGCAGGGCGTTCTCGTTCCGAATCCCAAGGTGATAGGGGAATTGGCGGCGCGCTTCGAATTGAACGCAACCAAGTGGGAAGCTATGTGGTCGCAATATCGCAGACAGTTTCGCGCGCGTCAGCGCTGTTGGCGGGCTTTTGCGCACGATGGACAATTGACGCGGGCGGATGTAAGCGCGCTTCAACGAGCCTCACTGTCGCTTGATTATGAGTGCTATCAGCAATTTTTGGATATTCCTTTTTCTGATCCAGCAGTGATGTATCGACGCCTGGTGAACGCGCGCAATCAACTACCGAACGTGCAGGCACCGCACGTGCCTGCACGCATGCGTCCATTTGGCGATATTCGCTTGCGCATCGTCTTGGCGATAGTGGAGTCACACGTCTTAGCTCAACTCAAACGGTTTCAGGCGGCTACGGTATGGAGACTCCAGGCGCAGCAGATGATGAAGGAAGTACCCGTCTTTTGGCGCTAGGTCATCGTGTATCCCTTTTGTGCCGTTAGAATTTGTGTACAATGGTGTGGAAGGAGATGATGACGTGGATACCTCCGAACGCGTGGCGTATCGCGATGCAATTCGTCAAGTTCATCGGGCGTTAGAACATCGGTCGCATCATTTGCACGAAGCGTTGCAGAAGGCGGCGACGGAACAGGAGGCCTCCGAAATCAGGACGCGAATCGACGAAGTGCGGCATGTCCTGGAAATCGTCCACTCTCTTCACCGCTAGGATTCAGCTGTATAAACTGTTACAATAGTGTTTAGTACGCTGATACTGTAAAGGGTGAAAGCTACGTGACACTCGAAAAATTGCGCACCAAGGACGTTCAGCGCTTATTTCAGGCGATTTTAGCGCTTCGCACGGAGGAAGAATGCTTTCGATTCTTCGACGACATTTGTACAATTGGTGAAATTCAGTCGCTCGCACAGCGGCTTGAAGTTGCTCAAATGCTCCGAGACGGAGCGACGTATCACGCGATTGAAGACAAAACTGGCGCCAGCACGGCGACGATTAGCCGGGTAAAACGTTGTTTGCATTATGGTTCAGATGGCTATCGATTGATTCTCGACCGACTCAATGCGGTGGACGAACAGTAGATGCTAGATGTTGTTTCAGGGTGAAGAGAATCTGGGATAGCACGATGACCCGCAGGGACGGAGCGGGTTTTTTTGTGCGATTTTTTTCATTACTTTTTCATCGTAACATGGCGTTCGAATGATCATTTGACATTTCTCGCGCTTATTTGTAGTCTTCATATGGCACTTTTGTGCGTATGAATTGTATGCGGACGGCAAATAATTTACAGAAGAGATACAATTCGTTCATTTCATAATAGAGGCACAACGGTGTCGAATGTGGTAGAGTGAACATGGTGCTTACCTGTATTTCAATGGACGCGACCGGCTGTGTCCGAACAGACAGGTGCATCGGACAACCTCTCAAACAAGTTAGGGGAAGAGAAACGTGGATTTGTTGAATAAAGTCCGGGAACTTGGGCAATTGTTGCACAGTTCCAATGATCAAGTGGAATTTGATGATGTAGCTGAATTTCTTAGTAAAGTGCTCAGCAGTAATGTGTACATCGTAGGGCGCAAGGGAAAGATTCTCGGATACGGCGTAGCTGAACACGCACTGACTGAAGAATGGTTAGACATCATGACGAAAGACCAACGGTTTCCCGGAGACTTTAATAAACATCTGTTGAGAATCGAGCAAACCGTGGTCAATCTTGACGAGACGCAAAAACAGCCGTTTTATGTGTTCTCGCCAGAAGAAAATGAATCGTTCCGCAGCAAGTACGTGAGTGTTGCACCGGTAATTGGCGCGCGTGAGCGACAGGGTACACTGTTGTTTGCTCGTTCCGAACGGCCGTTCGAGGAAGACGACCTCATTTTGGCTGAGTACAGTGCCACCATCGTCGCTTTGGAAATTGTTCATGCACGTCAACAGCAAAAAGAGGAAGAGTCTCGTCAACGCGCTTTGGCGCACCTTGCGGTTGAGTCGCTCAGCTTCTCTGAGTTGCAAGCGGCGAAGTACTTGCTGGATGCCGTTCGCGAATCTTCTGATGGGATTGTCGTCAGCAGTCAAATTGCCGATGAGCACGGTGTGACTCGGTCGGTGATTGTCAACAGCATTCGCAAGCTCGAGAGTGCAGGTACGATTGAGAGTCGTTCGCTCGGGATGAAGGGAACGCACTTGCGCGTGTTGAACGCCTTTGTAGAAGATGAAATTGCTCGTCAGTTTGAGCGCTAAGCTTTCATAACTGGGAACGGGGACGCCTTGTCACATTGGCGGTTCCCGTTTTATTTTGTTGATGCGGCGAGGTGGTATCCACCTCGCCGCTTGTCTGTCCGACGTCTATGGCTGTTCAGGCGTTTAGCGCTGTCGGTAAGTTGAGGTAGTAATAGCACAGCGTCCGTAGGCCCTTATCAAAGTTGGTCAGGGAGAAGTGTTCGTTTGGCGCATGGAAGTTTTCGTCGCCAAGGCTAAATCCCATGAGCACAACGGGCTTGTGGAACAGCTGTGAAAATGTCTCGACCACCGGGATAGATCCACCCATCCGCGTGAACACAGCCTTCACGCCATAGGCATGGGTGTACGCGTCTGCGGCCAATTGAATCGCCGGATGGTCGTACGGTGCAAGGTATGGATAGCCACCATCTTGACGGATAAATGTCACTGTTGCGCCTACGGGTGTGTGTTTTTTGATGTGGGTCTCGATGAGATCGAGAATTTTGTTCGGATCTTGGCCTGGCACGAGTCGGCAGGTCACTTTGGCGTGCGCTTCGTTGGGGATGACAGTTTTCGTGCCTTCACCCTGGAACCCACCGTAAATGCCGTTGAGCTCGAGCGTTGGGCGCGCCCACAGCCGTTCCAACGTCGTGTATCCTGGTTCGCCGTGAAGTGCGGGCAGCCCAAGTGACTTGCGGTAGCTTTCGTCGTCGTGCGGTAGTTTTGCGTACTCCGCGCGCTCTTCGGGACTCAACTCGATGACGTCGTCGTAGAATCCTTCGACCGTGACGGTGCCATCGGGGGCATGGAGTGTGTCGAGCAATTCGACGAGTGCGTGCACCGCGTTCGGAACGGCGCCACCATAAAGGCCCGAGTGCAGGTCGGAGTTGGCGGTTTTCAGGTCGATTTGGCACGCAGCGAGCCCGCGCAGACCATAGCAAATGGAAGGCTTAACCGGCGACAGCATCGTGGTGTCGGAAATCAGGACGAGATCGGCTTGGAATTGGGCTTGGTGTTCGTTGAGAAACGCCTCTAAATGAGCCGACCCGACTTCCTCTTCGCCTTCGATGCAGAATTTCACGTTGACTGGCAATTCACCTTGCTCTTGCAGAATTGCCTCCAGCGCCTTGATGTGTAAGAAGGTTGGACCCTTGTCGTCGCTGGCACCGCGCGCGTAAATCTGGTTGTCCCGAATGTCGGGTTCAAACGGCGGCGTCTGCCACAAATGCAATGGATCAACCGGTTGCACGTCGTAGTGACCGTACACGAGGACGGTCGGCTTGCCAGGCTTGCCTAACCATTCGCCGTAGACGACTGGGTGACCAGCGGTCTCCATCAATTGCGCATTCTGAAATCCGGCGTCTGTAAGCGCCTCTTTAAGGAACTCAGCAGCGCGCCTGATGTCTTGTTTGTGCTCCGACAATGCGCTGATGCTGGGTATCGACAAAAGCGATTTGAGTTGCGCTAAGTGTTCTTCCCGTCTATCTCTGAGGCGGCGTTCAATAGCATCCATATGTACAGGGACTCCTTCCGGGCGACTAGTGGCCACCCATGATTGGTTGCCTGGATCATACCGCAAAAATGGATGCGGATAAATGGGCCGTGAAGCGCGCTGTCCATCCCGCTAATTCCAAGTTTGCAACTGTGTTTGCATGAGTTTTTTCGGACGCGACAACCATGTATACTTACTTTTAATCACGTTGTTATGACATCTCATGCGATGGGAAACCTTCGAAACAGATATTGCACAAACAAACAGGAGCGGGGAGAGAACGAGTTGGACAGTCAACAAATTGCGGCGCATTTAATGCAAAATAGTTGTCGTATGTTTAAAGGGCGCACTTGCCACCCCGAGCCGGAGGCGATACGCAAGATTGTCCTGCTCGAGAGATCTGCATTGTTGCCGAATTATTTTGCGGCGCAGGCGGAAGGGACACATGCAGAGGTGATAGACCATCTGCATCAAGTGCTCTCGGAACAAATTCACAGAGCAAGTTATCAGACGTGCTTGAAGACCGGCACCGACGAAAGCCGTGGTATAGCGAGAGCCAAGGCGACGGCGTTTGTCGAGCGGCTACCTCTCTTGCAGGATATGCTGTACGAGGACGTCATGGAGACGTTGCAGGGGGACCCAGCTGCGACCGGTCCGGATGAAGTGATTCTGACCTACCCGGGTATTTTTGCGCTTGGCGTGTACCGCGCGGCGCATGTCCTTGTGGAATTGGATGTACCCCTGTTGCCACGGATGATGACAGAGTACGCGCACCGGTTGACTGGCGTGGATTTGCATCCAGGGGCGACAATTGGCCGCAGCATCATGATAGATCACGGTACGGGCATTGTCGTCGGCGAAACGGCCGTCGTGGGCAACCACGTAAAGATTTACCAGGGTGTCACATTGGGTGCTCTTTATTTCCCAAAAGACGAGCAAGGGATGATGCTTCGTGAGGTCAAGCGCCATCCAACCGTCGAGGATTACGTGATTTTGTATTCGAATTCCACGGTACTTGGCGGTGAGACCTTGATTGGTCATCACAGCGTCATCGGTAGCAATACCTGGGTGACGCGAAGTGTACCGCCGTACTCGAAGGTGACATATGAGACCGAAAGTGTCGTTCGAACGAAGGAAGCGCACTGACGATAGATGAAAATTCCGAAAATGTAGCGAAATTAATGGAAAAAGATTCAGGTCTATGTTACTTTTTTAGTAACCCTTTACCCCTGATATGGCCCACCGAAATGGTGTGGCTATTTTTTTGGGTGGCTGCTGTACGCTATGCGTTTGATTTGTAAGAACAGTTTGGTTACACTGTACTGGAAAACTGAATCGTTCCTTCGGGGCAGGGTGAGGCGTTAGCCAATTCCCGATCGGTGGTGACATGGCAATATCCATGAAGTCCACGAGCCGACAGGTATGTTGCAGTCATATGGCTGCGCAGCCCACAATGGCATGAACTGGTGAGATTCCAGTACCGACGGTATAGTCCGGATGAAAGAAGGAGAACGTGAGCGCATGCGAAGTGTAGGTGTATACCTACGCCTGTGTAGCCGCACCTACAGAGGTGTGGTCGCTATTTCGCTTTGTATTTGTGTTCGCTGACTATGTGTTTTAACGCCCCCGTGATGATTCGGGGGCGTTTTTTGTGTGGAGGTGTACGGGGTTGACACCAGATGAAGGGTTTATGCGCATGGCCATCGATGTGGCGAAAATTGGACAGTCTCAGACGTCGCCGAATCCGTTGGTCGGGGCACTTGTCGTTCGCGATGGTGTCGTGGTTGGCCAGGGCGCACATCTTCGGGCCGGCGGTCCGCATGCGGAAGTGCATGCGTTGCGAATGGCTGGTGATTTAGCAGAGGGCGCGACGATGTACGTGACGCTCGAACCCTGTAATCACTATGGGAGAACCCCACCGTGTACGGAGGCGATTTTGCAGGCGGGGGTCAGCCGGGTGGTGATTGCCTCAGTCGATCACGACCCGCGCACGAAAAATCTCGGTATCTCCCGGCTCCGAGACGCAGGTGTCGAGGTGCAGGTTGGTGTGCTGCAAGATGAGGCACAAGCGCTCAACAAGGCATTTTTTCATCGGGTGGACACGGGCCGACCGTACGTCGTGTACAAGGCGGCGATGACGCTCAGTGGGCATGTCGCAGCGGATACGGGTCACAGCCAGTATGTCACAGGGCCTGCCGCTCGCGCGCAGGTTCAGCAACTGCGAAGGAATCATCCCGCAATTGCGGTCGGTATTGAGACCGTACTCGCGGATGCTCCGCGACTCACGGTGCGCGACGAAACAGGAGCGGCAACGGGCATCCTGCAGCCGACCCGCGTCATTTTCGACTCCCATCTTCGTATCCCAGTTTCCGCCAAGCTGCTTGATGAACCGGGGAGAACGATTGTGATCACGACTGAACAAGCGGCCTGTGACCATTCTGAAAAGCTTTCGCAACTCACGGCGATAGGCGAAGTCGAAGTGATTCCGGTCGCGCAGTCAGCGGGTCACTTGGATTTGGCCGAAGGGTTGGCGGCCGTGGCGGATCGTGGCTGCAATTCGCTGCTGTTGGAGGGCGGACCCCGGTTGGCGGCTGCGTTTTTTGAGCGACAGTTGGTGGATGAAGTGGTGATATATATCGCGCCGAAGCTGTTGATGAGTGGCAAGTCGGCCTTGGCAGGTTCACCTAGCACGTATATGGGAGAGGCCATTTCATTGCGCGATATCCAAGTTGAAGCGGTGAACGGCGACTGGAAGTTCACAGCAGCAGTGGATTACGGTGCCGCAAAAGACGCTGCAGATGAGATGAGGTGAGCGGTAGATGTTCACGGGGCTCGTGGAGGAACTCGCACAGGTGCGCCACATACATTTAAGCGCGCAAGGCGCGGAGATTGAGCTGTCTGCACGGACTATCCTCGAAGACATGCAACTGGGTGACAGCATCGCGGTCAACGGCATCTGTCTGACGGTCGTGCGCATGGGCGATGGGGCGTTTGTGGTCGAAGCGGTGCCAGAGACGATGCGGCGCACGAACCTACATACGCTGCGCGCGGGGGATACCGTTCATGTCGAGCGCGCGATGGCGGCGAATGGACGTTTTGGCGGACATATCGTGTCTGGGCACATTGACGGCACAGGCCGAATCTCGCAGATTCGCCCGGAAGGGATGGCCAGGGTGCTGACGATTTCCTGCGACCAAGAGATCTTGCGCTACGTCGTGGAGAAGGGATCGATTTGCGTTGACGGCGTCAGTCTCACCGTGATGGGTGTCACATCGACTGCGTTTGAGGTGTCCATCATTCCCCACACACGGGGCGTTACGCGCCTTGGCCACGCCAGAGTGGGCGACGAGGTCAATCTCGAGTGCGACATCATCGCCAAGTACGTCGAACGGTTGCTTCAAATGCCTGCGGGTTCGTCGGAGAGTGGGGCACGCAAGTCAACCGTGACGCTCGATTTGTTGCAGCAACATGGCTTTGCATAGGCACAAACAAAGGAGGGAATGGCATGACTCACGCAATTGAAGAGGCCTTGGCCGACTTGGCCGCTGGGAAAGTGGTCATTGTCGTCGACGATGAAGACAGAGAGAACGAGGGCGACTTTGTGGCGTTGGGATCGAAAGCGAGCGCGGATGTCGTCAACTTCATGATTACGCACGGACGGGGCCTCTTGTGTGTGCCCATCACACCAGAACGCGCCGAGCGCCTGCAATTCGAGGCGATGATTTCGACGAATACCGACGCGTATGGCACGGCGTTTACCGTTTCTGTCGACGGAGCGGACACACACACGGGCATCTCGGCGGGCGAGCGGGCGCAAACCATCGCTGCGATTGTGCGCGACGACACGGGGCCACAGGATTTTCGCCGGCCCGGTCACATCTTTCCGCTGATTGCGAAACCAGGCGGCGTCCTGCGACGGGCAGGGCATACGGAAGCGGCGGTCGATCTCGCCCGGCTCGCGGACGGCTCAGACGTAGGCGTCATCTGCGAGATTTTGAACCCGGATGGCACGATGGCCCGACTGCCGCAACTAGAGGAAATTGCCGCTCGTCACGCGTTGAAAATTATCACGATTGCGGACTTAATCGCCTACCGCAAGCGCGAGGAGAAACTGGTCTCCCGCGAAGCGGAAGCAAAGCTGCCGACGCGTTTCGGAGATTTCCGCGCGGTCGTCTATACCAACAAGGTGGACGACAAGGAGCACATCGCGCTGGTGATGGGCGACATTCAACCGGACAAACCGACCCTCGTGCGGGTTCATTCGGAGTGTCTGACGGGTGACGCCTTTGCATCGCTGCGCTGTGACTGTGGGCCACAATTGCATGCGGCGCTGCGCCAAATTGCAGAGGCCGGTCAGGGTGTGTTGTTGTATCTGCGCCAGGAGGGACGCGGGATTGGCTTGTTGAACAAAATTCGGGCATATGCGCTGCAGGACGAAGGTGCAGACACGGTGGAGGCCAACCATCGGTTGGGCTTCAAGGACGATTTGCGGGATTACGGAGTCGGTGCGCAAATTCTGTCTGACCTGGGCGTCCGCAAAATGCGCCTGCTCACGAACAATCCGCGCAAATTGGCTGGCGTCCTCGGCCATGGGTTGGAGGTCGTCGAACGCGTTCCCATTGAGGTGGACAGAAATCCGCACAATGAGGGGTACTTGAAGACCAAACGCGATAAATTAGGGCACTTGTTAAACCTGTGAATGGGGAGGAGTTATTTATCTATGCGTACGTATGAAGCGCAATTGGTTGCACAAAACCTGCATATTGGCATTGTCGTTTCCCGCTTTAACGAGTTTATCACCGGTAAATTGTTGTCTGGGGCGATTGACGCGCTAGAGCGCCACGGCGTCAATTCGGATGATATCGAGGTGGCCTGGGTACCGGGCGCATTTGAGATTCCATATGCCGCGAAATGGATGGCTCAGAGCGGAAAATTTGACGTGGTCATTACGTTAGGGGCGGTTATCCGCGGTTCTACACCGCACTTTGATTTTGTCGCCGCAGAGGTGTCCAAAGGTGTGTCCCAGTTGTCACTCAACACCGACACGCCGGTCATTTTCGGCGTCCTGACGACAGATACGATTGAGCAGGCGATTGAACGCGCGGGCACAAAGGCTGGCAATAAGGGCTTTGATGCGGCGGTTGGCGCCATTGAGATGGCCAATCTCAGGAAATTGATTCGCGGGTAACTGCGGCGCACGGAGGAGGAATAGTCATGCCTGTTGCATCTGTCAATGGTGCAGACATCTACTATGAAGTCCTTGGCGAGGGCCGCCCGCTGGTGCTTGTGATGGGCCTTGGTGGAAACCTCGACTGGTGGGGAACCGGCTTTCGCAAGCGCCTTGCCAGAGCGCGGCAGGTCATCGCATTTGACAACCGCGGATCCGGCCGTACCAAAGCACCCGCAGGCCCCATTCAGATTGAGCAGATGGCAGACGACTTGGCTTCTTTACTGGACGCGCTATCTATTGATCAGGCCGACGTGTTTGGTGTGTCCATGGGTGGGATGATTAGCCAGGAGTTCGCTTTGCGCCACCCGCATCGGTTACATAAACTGATTCTCGGGTGCACCAGTTGCGGTGGGTCGCAGCAGGTGCCTCCGACAAAACGAGCGCGGGAATTGCTGATGGCATTCTCGCATTCGCAGTCGGAAGAGGACGCGATGGCGTACCATACAAAGCTGTTGTTTCCAGAGGCATTTATTGAACAGCATTGGGATTTGTTGCAGGCTGCACACAGGATGATGTTCCAGATTCCCACGACGCCGGACAATTTTGAGCGCCAGTTGCACGCGCTAGAAGCGTGGCCGGGCACCTATGAGCGCCTTCCGTCTATCGCGCACCCGACCCTCTTGTTGCATGGGACTGCCGACATTCTGTTACCGGCACAAAATAGTGAGTTGATGGAGCAGCGTCTACCATCCGCGCGCTATATCGCGTATGAGGGATGTGGCCATGGGTTCATGGTACAGGCAGCGCAACAGGTTATCTCGGACGTCGATACATTTTTAGCAGAATAGCGTTTTGTAGCCCACTTTGGGTGCTGCGGCGGCCGCGTGAGGCCGCCGTTTGTATTTTTCATCGATTATTGGCACGATGGAGGCAGCAACTGCTCCTGAAAGGAAATGGATGATGTTTTATGTGTACATCCTCGAGTGCAGCGACGGGACGCTGTATACGGGGTATACCAACGACGTTCACCGCCGCGTCGAGGTGCACAATGCTGGGCGCGGGGCAAAGTATACGCGCACGCGCACACCTGTCCACCTCGTCTATCAGGAGGCGTTGCCGGACAAGTCGGCTGCGCTGCGGCGTGAATGGGAGATTAAGCATCTGCGGCGCAAGGCGAAATTGGCGCTGATTGCACAATCTCAAGAAAGCGCCTCGGCCGTTTCGACGAATCGGAACTTCACCTAGACGGCAAGCTGCCAATGGAATATTCTTAGTAAAACGCCATTTTTCGATAATCGTCGTCGCGTTTCGTGTCGTGCCGATTGGTTGGCGGGTGCGGAGGTGTGGAGGATCGACTGGATTCAGTGGATGTGGCTGATTCTCACGTTTGTCTGTATTATCCTGGAACTGCTCACGACGGGTATCTTTTTCATTCTATTCGCGTTGGGTACTTTGTTTGCGTTTATCGCGTCGTTCTTCTCCGTCAGCGTCACGAACCAAGTGGTCGTGTTTGCGGCCGTCACGCTGTTGTGCCTGTTGTTTCTGCGACCGTTTGTCAGGCGGTGGCTGCATTTGGATGGGGACGGCAGCGCTGGTACGGTGCCGGACTACATCGAGCAGAACATCGGCCTGGAGGCGCCTGTCACAGAGGAGATTGTGGCGGGAGGCAAGGGGCAGATTCGCATCGGTACCGAGATATGGACCGCACGAGCGGTCGACAATCGCGGGATTGAACTCGGGCGGACGGTTCGCGTTGTTCGAATCGAAGGCGTGACCGCGGTGGTCGAACTCGTAGAGCCGCAGAAGACTGAGGAGGAGTTCCAGTGATAGCGCTGTATATCGTACTGGCGATTGTTGTGATTTTGGTTATCGTCGTCGTTGTTTCAAGTATCAAAATTGTCAATCAGAACGAAGTATTCATGATTGAGCGGCTCGGCAAGTTCTACAAAAAGGCTCAGTCTGGCCTCAACCTCATCGTTCCGTTCATCGACAGGGTGGTGAACCGCGTTGACTTGCGCACGCAAGTGATTGACTCTCCGCCGCAATCCGTGATTACGCGGGACAATGTCAGTATTTCCATCGATGCTATCGTCTACTTCCGCGTCACAGACCCGTACAATGCCACTTATCAAATCGACGATGTGTTTCTGGCCCTTGAATATTTAACCGCGACCAACCTGCGGGATGTCATCGGCAGTTTAGATCTCGACGAGACACTCTCCTCCCGCGAACAGATTAACACCCGCTTGCGCGTGTCGCTCGACGAAGCAACGGACCCGTGGGGGGTCAAGGTGGAACGCGTCGAAGTGAAAAATATCAATCCACCGTCAGATATTCGCGAAGCGATGGAGAAGCAGATGCGCGCCGAACGGGAGAAGCGCGCGGCGATTCTCACCGCTGAAGGGGAGAAACAGGCGGCGATTACGCAGGCGGAAGGCCGTAAACAAGCTGTCATTCTCGAGGCGGAAGCCGTGAAAGAATCAAATATCCGGCGAGCTGAAGGCGAAGCCATGGCCATTCGCCAAATCGCTGAAGCAGAGGCAAATAAGATTCAAATGATTTATGATGCGCTGCGCAACGCCAATGTAGATGAACGGATGCTCGCAATTAAGGGCATTGAGGCTTTCGAACACCTGGCTGAAAGCGACAACAAAGTATTTGTACCGTACGAATCGACGGCAGTTATGGGCGCGTTCGGCGCGGTACAGTCGTTGCTTGGCGGGGATAAAAAAGCGCAGGACTGATGTGTTTCGGGAAAAGATCAAGACAAACGGAGTGCAAATTCGCACTCCGTTTGTCTTTGTCAGTTTATCTATTTGAGCGAATCACTTACCCACGGACAGGGTCAGCTGTTTGCCGTTGACGTTCCATTCACGCGTGAGGTCCGCGTCTTCGAATGGCGTTTCCGTGAGCTCACGAATCAGCACCGTTCCGGCAATGCGCGCCTCATTGCGCCGCAGGACGTCAAGGACTTCTTCGTCCCCCTCCGCGTAGAAGCGCACTTTGTGCGTCACACCGTAATCCACTTCTTTGCGCATCATCTGCATTTTCGAGATGATTTCGCGGACAAATCCTTCTTCAATCAACTCCGGCGTGAGCTCGGTGTTGAGTCCGACGAAGCCGCGCGCGTCGACGGTGATCAGTCCCTCGAAATTCGCTTGGTAGCGAATTTCACCGTGTTCCGTGGTCAACGTTTCGCCTTCGAGCGTGACCGCTCCGTCTTTGCGGAACGCCGCAATCGTCTGTGCGTCCGCAGCCTTCGCTGCCTTGTTGAGCGCTGGCAGTTTCTTGCCGAAGTCTTTGCCGACAGCCGCTAGATTCAGGTACAGTTCCGGTTTGGCAATCTCGTCGAGTTCGGCGAACACGACGTCTTTGACGTTTAATTCGTCCTTGAGAATCTCGACGAATTTGCCGAGTGTTGGTTCGTCGGCCACAGGGACGTACAATTTTGAAAGCGGCTGACGAGTTTTGATTCTGCTTTCGTTGCGAAGATGTCTGCCTGCTTCGACAACGCGCAAGACCACCGCCATCTGGCGAATTAACTCCTCGTCGATGAGGCTTTCATCTGCCACCGGAAAATCGCAGAGGTGTACACTCAGCGGATGGCCGGCGGATGGTTCGTTTTGCAAAACCACGTTTTGGTAAAGTTCCTCTGCGATAAACGGCGTCAACGGCGCAGCGAGCTTGGCGATTGTCGAGAGCGCTTCGTACAGCGTGAGATAAGCTGCAACCTTGTCGTCTTCCATGCCCGGTGCCCAGAAACGCTCGCGGTTGCGGCGCACATACCACGTCGACAATTCGTCGACAAACGCCTGCAAAGCGCGGGCAGCTGTGGTGGCGTCATATTTCTCCAAATGTGTGTCGACCGTTTGTATTGTCTGCTGGAGGCGAGCCGACAACCACCTGTCCATTAATGGCCGCTCTGCGACAGGGATGAATTTCGTCGCTGGATGAAATCCATCGATGCCCGCGTACAGCGCATAGAACGAGTGGATATTTTGCAGCAAGTCGATGAACTTGCCTTTACTCTCTTCGACCGCCTTGTGATAGAACAACTGCGAGTTCCACGGCTGCGTGTTCGACACGAAGTAGAAGCGCAGTGCATCCGCGCCGTGCATGTCGAAGGCCTCGAACGGATCGATCACGTTCCCCTTCGACTTAGACATTTTTTTGCCCTTTTCGTCGAGCACGTGACCGAGCACAAGCACGTTTTTGTATGGCGCCTTGCCGGTGACCAAGGTCGAGATGGCGAGCAGGCTGTAAAACCAGCCGCGCGTCTGGTCGATGGCCTCACAGATGAAGTCGGCCGGGTAAAGGCGCGAAAAGGCCTCTTGGTTCTCAAACGGATAGTGCAGCTGCGCGAATGGCATGCTGCCCGAGTCAAACCAGACGTCGATGACCTCCGGTACGCGCTCCATCGTGCCGCCACACGCACAGGCGAAGGTCAATTCGTCGATGTACGGTTTGTGTAACTCCTGCGGCAAGCGTCCCGCTTTTGCTTCCAGTTCCGCTTTCGATCCGATGCATTCCGCGTGCCCACACTTCGCACAGCGCCAGATGGGAAGTGGCGTACCCCAGTAGCGGCTGCGGGAGAGGTTCCAGTCGATGACGTTCTCCAGGAAGTTCCCCATCCGGCCCTCGCGCACGTGTTCTGGTATCCAGTTGACCGATTTCGAGTTGGCAATTAACTGCTCTTTCACTTCCGTGGTCCGGATAAACCAACTGTCAATCGCGTAGTAGATGAGCGGCGTATCGCAGCGCCAGCAGTGTGGATACGAGTGCTCATGTTTGTGTTTGTCGTACAGGAGGCCGCGGCGGGAGAGATCTTTGACGAGATCGACATTGAGTTCCTCGTCCTTGACGAATCGCCCCTCGTAATCCGCGACATCGGCAGTGTAACAGCCCGCGTAATCGACAAAGTTGATAAACACGATGCCGTTTGCCCGGCACGCGCGGTAGTCGTCCTCACCGTGGGCTGGCGCCATGTGGACAATCCCTGTGCCTGATTCGTCCGTGACGTGGCCAGATGCGATGACGATATGCTTCTTGCCCTCGACCGTGACATATGGGAATACGGGCTCGTACGCAGTACCGACGAGTTCGCGACCGGATTTCTGCGCGATGACAGCGTCACCTTCACCCAGGAAACGGTCTTTGAGGCCGCTTGCGACCCAGACGTTTTGGTTGGCTTCCTGTTGGTGAATGAGCACGTATTGGAGATCTTCGTGCACCGCCAGGGCCACATTGCTCGGCAACGTCCACGGTGTGGTCGTCCACGCCAACAGGTACGTCGGTCGGCCGTTTACGTCGCCATCTTTCACGCGGAACTTGGCAGTCACGGAGAGGTCTTTGACGTCCGCGTAGCCTTGGGCGACTTCGTGACTGGACAATGTCGTCTCACAGTGCGGGCAATATGGGCTGACGCGATGCCCCTGCTCCAAGAGTCCCTTGTCGTAGATGGTTTTCAGCAGGTTCCAGACGGACTCGATGTAGTCGTCATTGAGCGTCATGTACGGGTGGTCGAGGTCCGTCCAATAGCCGAGGCGTTCCGTCAGTTCGCGCCACGTCTCTTCGTACTGAAAGACGCTTGAGCGGCAGGCTTGAATAAATTTCTCGACGCCAAATTCTTGAATCTGTTTCTTGCCGCTGATGCCGTATTTCTTTTCGATCTCGATTTCCACCGGCAGTCCGTGCGTATCCCAGCCAGCCTTGCGCGTGACGTGGTAGCCCTTCATGGTCCGATAGCGGGGATACAAATCCTTAAACACGCGGGTCAGTACGTGACCGGGGTGCGGGCGACCGTTGGCGGTCGGCGGTCCTTCGTAAAATACCCACTCGGGGCGGCCTGCGCGAATTTCCTCACTGGTGTGGAAGACGTCGTGTTCTTTCCAAAATTGAAGTACGCGTTCCTCGCGTAGTTTTGCAGGTTCCTTTGCATCGACTTTTCGCAAAGCCAACGTCGTTCACTCCTCTTGTTTAACCCTGTTCCTGGCTGTTGTGGCAAACGGGCAGGCCAGGTAAGCAAATAAAAAAGCACCCGCCCGTGAAGGGACGAGTGCTGTGCTCGCTGTACCACCCAACTTAATGGCGGAGCCAGAGGACTGCGCCATTCCATCAGTCGAATGCCGCACGTTCACGCAGAATTATGAGCGTGTAGACGTAGTCGGTCATTCGCCTCTCTGTAACGGGAGAACCCGATGCTGCTTACTGGGCGCACCAAACCGCGCACCGTTCAGCAGATTCCTCAGGGGGGATGTTCACCGACCGCTCTGTGCGTGGGTTTCCACCAATCCCCACTCTCTAGTGCACCAGCTTGTGGCTACTCGGCCCCGTCAATGGACTCACATGTCGAAATGATAGTACATATTAGCACGTTTCTACAAACTTGTGCAAATCATCAGCCGAGTGGACTCGTCGGCTCAATGGCGATGTATGGTTCGCATGTTCGGCCGTGATCCAATTCGCTCGTTATTCTCCGAAGAGCCTGTTTGGTTATAATAGAGTGGATGCTGGGCTGGCTCAGCATTTGCAAAAGTGAATTCCAGACTGGAGTGGACAGATGATGGCCAAAGCCGTCGTGATTTTAAGTGGCGGATTAGATAGCACTACGTGTATGGGCCTCGCCAAAGCGGCAGGCTACGATTTGTACCCACTTACGTTCGATTACGGACAACGGCACAATCGTGAACTTGTTTGCGCCGTCGAGGTTGCAAAGCATTATCAGGCGTACGACCACCGGATTGTGAAACTCGATTTTCTTCGCCAGATTGGGGGAAGCGCCCTTACGGACGACAATATCGAAGTGCCGCAAGACGGTGTTTCAGAGGATATTCCAGTCACATATGTGCCAGGGCGCAACCTGTTGTTCTTGTCGATGGCGGCGTCCTATGCAGAGGTCATTGGTGCAGAGGCGATTTATATCGGCGTCAACGCGTTAGACTACAGCGGCTATCCAGACTGCCGGCCAGAGTTTATTGAGGCAGTACAGACGACGATTGCCCGCGGTACGAAGGCGGGCGTGGAGGGGCGACCCATACGAATCGAAACGCCACTGCTCAATTGGACCAAGGCGGAAATCATCCGCAGGGGCATGGAACTACACGTTCCGTATCAATTGACGACCAGCTGTTACGTCGGCGAGGAAGTTGCATGTGGTGAGTGCGACAGTTGCCGTTTGCGGCTCAAAGGGTTTGCCGAAGCGGGTTATCAAGACCCGGTCGCGTATCGCAACGACGTCAACCTACGATAACGGTGATAACACACACGAGCGCTGTGTCGAGAGCGCTTGTGCCTGTGTCTATGTGTCAAACATGCGTATCTTGCGCAATCCTCGTGGAAATTAGGTCTGGAACGCCTGAATGAGGCGCCAGGCCTTTTCAATTTGTTTGCGTTTTTCCGTATCTGCAGTCATGTATTCCTGAATAAACGGCAGTGCGTCCGGGTGCATGCGCATAAATAGAATAAATCGCGCTTCCTCTCGAGACAGCGCTAAGTTGGTCCACCCAGATTCGAGCGCTCCATCCTTTTTGCTCTCTCCAGATGCTTCGTTTGGTTTTTCTTTCGGTGCGCCTGCGGGCGATGCCGAATGCTTAGACGTCAGCTTCGCGTCGGCGTTGGTGGAGTCAGCTTCAGGTGAACCGATAAGCGCGCGCACGTCTGTTCCTAGAGCCGCTGCGAGCGAGCGGATGGTCGCTTCGTCAGGTTGTCGCCGGTTTGTCTCGTACATGGCGACGGCACTTGTTGAAATCCCGGCTTCTTTAGCCAGCTTGGCCTGCGTCAAGCCGAGCGCTTTGCGCAGAGATGCAATATTTTCTCCAGTGGTAGTCAATGCCGATTCACCTCGTCAGATCCGTTCTACTCCGTTGTGTTTTCATCTGTGTTGACCATATGATAGGCGGTCATGGTCAATCGATGCATCATCGCTTCTCTGGCGGGCTCGGGGATTTCTGCTTCTATCATTGCGCCCTCCATGCAGGCCAGCCATGCTTTGGCATGCCGGTTTGTAATGGGGAATGGCAGATGCCGCGCGCGCAACATAGGGTTGCCCCGATGTGCCTCGTACAGTCTTTCGCCACCGAACAATTGGGTGAGAAACCAGTATTGGCGCTGTTTTACATCGTCAAACGAAGGTGGAAACAAAGGGCGGAGCAGCTTGTCTTGCTCGACCCGATTATAAAATGCGTCGACGAGTTTTTCCATCGTCGCTGCGCCACCGATAGCCTCGTAGATTGTCGTTGGATGTTCGTTCATGGGCGTTCCTCCTGCGTACTTGATTCTACTATAACGAATTTTCTCGTGGCGGTCGTCCTTGTACCACAAAAATCCGTCGACTTATAATAAAGTGAACGAAGGGGAGGAGGCGATAGGTTGAATCCACATGACAAGGCGCATGAACTCATTCGGGCCATTCGCGAGTCGGATGCATTCTCACGAGCGAAAAAAGCAAAACAGTCGATTGAACAGGACGAGTCGACAAAACGAATGGTTCAGGATTTTAAGCGTCGGCAGTTTCAGTTACAGGCGAAACAGATGATGGGCCAGTCTGTTACCGACGAGGAGATGTCGCAGATGCAAAAACTCAGCGACGTCATCGGGCTCAATATGGACGCTAGAACCTATCTGCAGGCAGATATGGAACTGCAGGTGCTGGTCATGGATGTGCAAAAACTCCTGTCTGACTTGCTGAACGAGGTCAGTCTACTCTCCCTGGAGGAAATCTACAAGGAAATGGGGCAATCTCAATGAAGGTTACATACCACGGTCAATCCTGCTTCATCCTTGAACACGACGGACATCGCATTATCATTGATCCATTTTTGAGCGGAAACGACAAAGCGGTCATTAAACCTGACGACGTAGAGGTGTCGTACGTATTGCTCACACACGGTCACGCCGATCACGTTCTCGACGCTGAACCGATTGCCCGCAAGAACAACGCGACGATTATCGCGCCGAATGAACTGGCGACCTACTATGGCACGAAGGGTTTGAATGTACACCCGCTGCATATTGGTGGGAAGCATGATTTTCCGTTTGGGCGGGTGAAATTGACGCTCGCATTCCACGGCTCTGGCATCGAGGAAGGCAATGCGTTTCGCTACGTTGGTCCGCCGGTCGGTTTTCTCATCACGATGGGTGGCAAGACCGTGTACCACGCTGGCGACACGGGGCTGTTTGGCGACATGAAGACGGTCATTGGCGCATTGAACGACATCGATGTCGCGTTGTTGCCGATAGGTGACAACTTCACCATGGGACCCGAGGACGCGCTGATCGCTGCAGAGTGGGTTGGCGCGAAACATGTCATCCCGATGCACTATAATACATTCCCACTGATTAACCAGGATGCTGACCAGTTCGTGCGTGAACTGGACGCCAAGGGAATTAAGGGAATCAAGTTGAACATCGGCGACAGTGCAGAATTCTGATTGCGAAGTCGCTGTATGGAGTAACTGGATGGAGCATTGCGTATAAAGAAAGATGGGGGAGTCGCCTCCCCCATCTTTTTTAGTGAGCTTTGTCGGACATTTTGACCATCAGGCCTGCGATGGTGTGGCGCTCTTGCTCGTCGCCTGCGTCCCACATTTCCTTCAACAGGCGTTGTTCCGGATTTTTCGGATCAACCCGATCGGCCAGGAACTCGCCCATTTTCGAAGCTACGTTGGTGATTTGATCGTCGCTGAATCCCATTTTTTGTGCCTTATCTACGTGTTCCCCCAAGAACTCGCGCCAATTGTCAAAGCTGTCGAGTACGCTCATCCAATCATCCTCCTAGATAACTGATGTCTCCTTCAATTTGCGTCAACACGCCATGGTCTATGCGTGAAACGGCGAATCGGGTTTCGCTTCTTTTGGTGGGAAAAACCCGTAATCAAGACACCGGATCGACAGATGTCCGGAAGGCATAACTTGGACAGCTTGGGCATAACGTGGACAAGAGAAGCACACGGTGAAAGGGGTATGAAGATGCGCAGAAAAGTGGCGAACGTGGCAAATAGCCGCCAAAAATCACTGATTTATACATGTGCACTGATTGGATTAACGGTATACGGAGTTCCGAAACTGCCGAAATTGGCACACGGAATGGCCGGGACGTTCACTGTGGTTTGGTTGTTGTTCGTCGCGCTCTGTGTCGGCGCCAACTTGTATTTTCTGTTTGGCGCGGACAAGGAGCGCAAACGCCTGCTCGAGCAGCAGGAAGTCGAAGTCAAGTCGCAAGGGCTGCGCCCGGAGGTTCGGCGTTTGCGCGGATGACAATGCCGCCAAACGTTATTTGGCGTTGCGCGTCACCCAAATCACGGCGCCAATTGCACAAAGCACACATAAAACGATGGTACCAATCGGGTCAAACGTACCGTTCATAAACTCCACGGTTTCATGGCTCCTCTTCAAACAACCGGTCCTTTTGCAGTGATGTGCCGCGCGAGCGATGATCGCGCAGCGCATTGCTGTTATCCGGTTGCAACATTCGTCCTTTGACGAGAATATTCTCTCCGAAGCGATTCCGCAAGGCGTCTGTGACGCGCGTCAGTTTTTCCAATTTCGTATCGTGTTCAAATTCTGCCTGTTGTTTGGTCAAGTGGAACAAATCCGTCTGCAAAGCCACTTCCGACGAGTTGTCTTTTTCGCTAAAGTCACTCATGGAGATGCCGATGAGGCGAATGGCCCTGTTCACCTGCCAGTTGGATTGTAACAGTGTTTGGGCATGCTGATAAATATGTTCGGTCAAGTCTGTACGGTAATTGAGCAGTTTGCGACGTGTCACCGTCTCGCGATTTTCATACCGAATGGTGAGCGTCAAGACGCGCCCAATGACCTGATGTTTACGCATGCGTCGACCGATTTGGTCGGACAAATTCAGTAAGACGCGCCTCAGTGTTTCCATGTCGGTGACGTCGCTTGGCAACGTGATGGAATGGCCAATACTTTTGGCTGGAGCGGGTTCGGGAGAGACCGGCCGGTCGTCCTCGCCATTCACGAATCGCTTGAGTTCGAGCCCGCGAACGCCTAGGAGATGCGTAATGAGGCTGTCGCTGGCGAGCGCGAATTGCCCGATGGTGCGAATGCCGATAGCTTGTAGTTTGGCCGCAGTTTTGTCGCCTACCCCGTGAATTTCCTCGACAGACATCGGCCAAAGAATCGTTTGGAAATTAGATGGACTGATGTGGGAGATGCCCATCGGTTTTTTTAAATTGCTGCCCATCTTCGCAAAAAACTTGCTGTTGGCGACGCCAATTGAGCAGGGGAGTTGCAATTCATCTCGAATCGTGTCTTGAATGGTCTTTGCAATCGTCAGTCCGTCGCCAAATTGACGACTGCCTGTTACATCCGCATAGCATTCGTCGATGCTGACGATTTCCACCAGCGGGGTGAACCGTCTGACGATATCGAATACGCGCCGTGCGTATTTGCGATATAGTGCGAAATCGGGTGGAATGAATATGAGATCCTTGCATACGCGCAACGCCTCTTGCACGGTCATCGTCGTCTTCACGCCGCGGCGTCGTGCTTCGTAACTCGCGGTGACGACAATCCCATGTCGAGTTTCCGGACTGCCGGCGACAGCAATCGGGCGGTTTGCATATTTGTTCGGTTCTTCCGCCGCGTGACACGACGCGTAGAACGCATTCATATCGACGTGTAGAATTTGTCGAGTAGATAACATGTCACGTGGCCTCCTTTCGATGATCTTAGTGTAATCGAACTGGTGTTTCCATGCCATTGCGCGTTTTTTGTAAATTGCCGTGAATCGGCTTAGGGGGGCGAAAATGTGAAGGAACAGCGATTGCTGCGCATTCGCGAGTTGGTGAGCCAACAGGAAATTGAAACACAGGAAGAATTGGTTCGGGCGCTCGAGGAGTCTGGATTTGCCGTAACGCAGGCCACGATATCGCGCGACATCAAGGAGTTGCAATTAATCAAGGTAGTGGGCACAAATGGCCGCTATAAGTACGCAATTCCCGTCATGGCTTCCAGTGTTACCTTGGACGCGCTGCGACGCAGATTGGCGGACGTTTTTATTTCGCAGGCGCGCGCACAGAATCTCGTGGTCATCAAGGTTCTGCCGGGCAATGCAAATGCAATTGGGTCCATGATTGACACCATGAATCACAGTGGGCTTTTGGGGACGATAGCAGGAGACGATACCATCTTGCTCGTCTGCCAAGACGAGGACGCAGCTATACGATTGCTAGACACCTTGCTCCCACAGGCGGACAGGCGTCCGACAGAGTAACGCTATCTCGGTTGGCGGTGCGATGACCGCCACAGATTCTTTTAGAGAGGGGCAATTTGGACATGCCACTTTACGCATCCATACTTGATCTCATCGGGAATACGCCGACGGTCCGCCTCAATCGCGTTCCCGATGCAAACGGCGCCGAGGTCTACTTGAAACTCGAGGGTAAAAATCCAGCGGGGAGCGTCAAGGACCGCCCAGCTTATCACATGATTGTGGAAGCGGAAAAGGAAGGTAAACTCATACCAGGGGAGAGCACCGTCATTGAGCCGACCTCCGGGAATACGGGAATTGGCCTTGCGATGGTCTGTGCAGCTCGCGGTTACCGCTGTATTATCACGATGCCGGACAACGCGACGGAAGAGCGTGTGAAGTTGTTAAAAGCTTACGGCGCCGAGGTACACTTGACGCCTGCAGCATTGCGTATGCAAGGGGCGATCGACGAGGCCCGGGAACTTGCTGCCAAAACGCCGAACAGCTATATCCCGATGCAGTTTGAAAATCCGGCCAATCCAGATGCCCATCGTCACACCACTGCGTTGGAAATCTACCAGGACTTCGAAGGAAAGCTCGACGCGATGGTGCTTACCGCAGGGACGGGCGGAACGGTAACAGGTACAGGGGAAGAATTAAAACGCCGGATTCCGGACCTCAAGATCTACGTCGTGGAGCCGAAAGGTTCGCCTGTCATCTCTGGTGGCAAGCCGGGTCCTCACAAAATTCCTGGAACTGGCCCAGGGTTCGTCCCGAAGAACTTGAACCGGGACGTGTTTGACGAAGTGCTTTTGATAAGCGATGCAGATGCACAATCCATGGCTCGCCGGCTCGCCGCTGAGGAAGGGATCCTTGTTGGCGCTTCTGGTGCCGCATCTGCCCATTTTGCGATTGAGATTGCAAAGCGCTTGCCGCCAAGTGCACGCGTGTTAGCCATTGCGCCGGACACTGGAGAACGCTATTTATCTTCTGATCTTTTTCAGAGCTGAGATAGTTTGGTAAACGATTTAACAAATTCGATGAAAAGATGGGTCCAAAGACTCATGAAGATGAAAACATATACACGATATACTTATCTCGTAGTGTAGAACTCTCTACACTGTACCTACGAAACCCCGATTCTAGTGCGCAAATGCGCAGAAGCCTGCCAAGTGTTTGGCAGGCTCTTTTTTTTGAACCGCGCGTATCACGTCAAGTCGGATGCAGCGTGACTGAGCATGGTGGCGGCCTGCTCTAGGTCTTCGGCCTTTTGTGTTTCGTGTTCCGTCATCTCCGTCAAAATCGTGAGCATGGCGGCTTTGTCTTTTTGATTTGCCTTTGTTTGCAGCGTCGTCTGTGCGGTGCCAATGTCACTTTGCAGATGAATGGCTGATTGCAGCAGCGCTAAGGCGTTTGCGACGGATGTTTCATCTGCCGTCAGTTCAGGTGTTGGGCGTTTCGCAAGCGCGACGCGGAGCGCCGACGTATACGTATTCAAGGACTGTTTTAAGTTCGCTTGCTGTTTCTCGTCTAAGGCCGTGGCTTTTGCATAATCGTTCAATTGTGTCGCAAGTTTATCGGCAATATTATCTTTTGTGCTCGTCGCTGACGATTGAGACTTGCCTGCATAGATGCCGGCCGTCTTCGAGAAGGTCTGCGCCTGCTTCGATGTTTCGCCAGACTTTGTTTGTGTCACTGTGTGTGAACTGTTCGATGACGCCACAGAAACACTTGTATTTGTACGGCTTTCAGTACGCATTCCTGAATGATTGCCTGAAACATTCCCCTTGCCAGGCGCGGTCGTCCCGCGCGACTGACTGAGTGGTCCAGATGAACGGGAATGTCCACTTGCCGCGGGGGAAGTGACATTTCCGTGGCCATTGGTATCTTGCTCGTATTGTGCAATGGCTTGCTGAAATTGCGTCACGATTTGATTGAGGTCCGTGACCGGGTTTTTTGTCGATCCACCAGGAACTTGGTGACTTGGCCCCATACCGGTTCCGCGATGGTTGTGATTTGGTTTGGTATCGGCGTTTGAACTGCTGGTGTGCGTATGTTGGGGGAATCCTTGCCAGCTCGCGTCCGCCTGTACAATATGCACACTGAACACGGAGCTGACAAGGGTTGTCACCAGTCCGGCAGACAACAGAAGTGGACTCCGCAATCGACGTACCTCCCTTGGTTATCTTACTTGGCTATCCTAGTCGTACCTTGGAAAGATGCACCTAGAGCATACTGCATTTCTGCTCTTTCGTGTACTTTTTCGTGCATCTCACGTGGATGACAGGATTTTGCTGGGAGTCGTCTACAAACCCGAACAGATGAAATTGACCGTTATCGTCAATGTCGATTCAGGTGTCGCGGATATTGTCGGGTGACCGACATTTGTCGCAGCCGTTCGACGGAAAATGTGAATACGCCAGCAGCTACGATGAGCGCAATATGTTCGAGTGTATGCCCTAGTCTCGTATCGAGACGGAACAGATTCGGGAGAAACAAAAGCATGGCCAGAATTGCCGACAAGTAGATCAACAGAACCTGTTGACGTGCACTCTGTTTCATGAAGTCACCTCGCCCTCTTCTTCTTGTGTCGCCCATGTTTCAGATTCGTTCAGGCGCATCCACCACGCGGTTTGCAAACCAAATAGGCTGCCTGCTATGAGAAGTAACCCGTGGACGAGTGCGTGGTGCAGGTTTGTCTCCTCTGCCCACGCGGCAACGGATGGCCAATTGGCGATGCCGATGAGGAAAAGCGCAATCACCAGCGTCAACGGAACTCGCGTCATACTCTGTCGCCTCCTAAGCGTTCCTTGAAATCGGTTCGAATCTCTATTTTTCATAGGGTAGCCAGCTTGTGAAGGAGATAAACGTAGGCGCGGCGACAAGGGGAGTTCGTGTGCCGCCGCACCTGTTCAATTGGGCTCAGAGATGGAGTTCGCGGAAGCGCCCGACAATCTCCGTGGTGTCGAGAATGGTCATAAACGCATGCGGGTCTGTCGCGAGGACGATTTCTTTTAAATCGGCGATTTCTAGATGTGTCATGGCGCATAGGAGCACGCCGCGCTCCGCGTGCGTATACGCCCCGGAGGCGCGCATGATGGTGCTGCCGCGCACGAGGCGTTCGCCAATTGCCTTGGCCACGGTGTCTGGTTCCGCCGTGACAATGAGGGCAGTTTTTCGCTGTTGAAAGTGCATCAACGCGTTCACGACCCGGGACGAAGCAAACATGCTGATGAGTGTATACATGGCGGCTGGCACACCGAAGACGAACATGGATAGCAAGAGAACAATGACATTCATGATAAACCCGGTCGATCCGACGCTGCGCCCCGTCAATCGGTGGATGACGAGACTTAAAATGTCTGTTCCCCCCATGGAACCGCCGACGCGAATCACAATGGCCGATGAGATACCGCTGAGGACGCCGCCGTACAGGCCCATCAACAAGGGATCAGGCGCCGTCCGAAAGTGCAAATGGACGATATCTGTGAACAATGAAAATCCGACGATGGCAAGGCCCGTCAAAAAGATAAATCGCTTCCCCAAGAACTTGTACCCTATTAAAAACAACGGGATGTTGAAAATGAAGAACATGGTACCTAGACCGATAAAGTGCAGGTAGTGGTGAACGAGCTGCGCGACGCCAGTCACGCCGCCAGCCAGAATGTGGGCGGGTCCGAGAAAGTTGTTCACCGCGACGGCGCCGATAAAATCGGCCACAATTACGACGAGAATTCGCCACGTCCAGGAGAGAACAGGGTGGTTGGAATCGTTCAGGTGAACCATCTGTCGTGTGGCATCCGTGACTTTCATAAAACTCTACTCCTTCATCGGATTGTCCGAATCGTTTGTCCGAATCATGGTGACTCTCGACCAGTGTACACTTGTTTGGCAGGCGTGATTCTATAAACATGCGCTACAATAAACAAAGATTCGATTTGCGGCCACATCGCCGTCAAACAAAACTTTCGCTATCGTGTTCTATCGTATCGACTGTACGGATGCGCGGGAAGGGGGCTTCGCGTGACGACGAAGCATCAGCAGATTCTCAATTATATCGAGTCCTTGCGTCCGGGCGCCCAGATTTCGGTTCGCAAGATTGCGCGGGTGCTCGACGTTTCGGAGGGCACTGCCTACCGGGCTATCAAAGAAGCGGAGAACGAAGGGCTCGTCAGCACAATGGAACGCATTGGCACCGTGCGGATTGAGCGCAAGGAAAAGCAGCAAATCGAGCGCCTGACGTTCGCTGAAGTGGTGACTATCGTCGAGGGGACGGTTCTCGGCGGGCGTGGCGGACTCCACAAGTCGCTCAATCGCTTTATCATTGGGGCGATGCAACTCGACGATATCACGCGCTATTTAAACGCGGGCAGTCTGATGATTGTCGGAAATCGCGAGCAGGTGCAGCGCTTGTCGCTGAAGAGCGGCGTGGCCGTTCTCATTACGGGCGGATTCACGGCCTCTGCGACGGTGGAGCGCCTGGCCAACGAGTATGATTTGCCGCTGATTTCCTGCAGTTACGATACGTATACGACAGCGGAACTTATCAACCGGGCACTGTACGACCGGCTGATTAAAAAAGATATTCTCTACGTCGAGGACGTCATTCAGAACCAGACGCCTTGCACATTGCGAGAGGACGAGACGGTGCGCGATTACTACCGCATCGTCGAGCAGACGGGGCATGCCCGAATTCCCATTGTCGACGCCGACGGCAAACTGGTTGGCATTGTCACGCCACGGGATGTGGGCGATGCCCATGGCGACGAGCGCCTCGCTCTGCGAATGACGCGTCAACCGAGTACCGTCACGCCGAAGACGACAATTGCTTCGGCGTCACACCGGATGGTGTGGGAGGGCATCGAGCTGATGCCAGTCGTCCACAATCGGGAACTCGTTGGCGTGCTTAGCCGACAGGACGTAATCCGCGCGTTGCAGACGATGAGTAATCAGCCACAGGTTGGCGAGACCATCGAGGATATGATTCTACGCAATTTTGAAGAGATGGCGCACGGGGACGGGACGTCATCGATTCGCGGTGAGGTCACGCCTTTGATGACGGCCAGCGGCGGAACCTTGGCGACAGGCGCGCTGACGACGCTGATTCAGGAGGCCGCGCGGGTGTGTTTGCGAAGGATGAGGTCGGTTGACGTCGTGATCGAAAATTTGACGATGTATTCGCTGAAGCCGGCGGCTGTGGACAGCCGCATCGAGGCGACGGCGCAGGTGCTCGATTTTGGTCGGCGTTATGCGAAGGTGGAAGTTGTGGTGCGGGGGAAGGGCGACGTTTTCGCCAAGGCACTGCTCACCGCACAGTGGATTGAGAGGTGATTCTGTGTCGCAGTTTGTCCATTTACACGTACACAGCGCGTATTCGCTGCGGGAAAGTACGCTTCGCTTGGACCATCTCGTGGAGGATGCGGCGGCGTATGGAATGCCTGCAGTGGCACTAACGGATACGAGCGCGCTTTACGGGATTGTACCATTCTACCAAAAGGCCAAAAAACTCGGTGTACAACCGATTCTCGGCGCGCAGCTCGACGTCTGTTTTGCAGAGCCCACTGCGTTGCCGCAAACGCGAGAGGCTTTGCGAGCAGCACTGGAGCGCAGCGTGCTGCTCGCGCGAAATTTCGATGGGTACCGCGCGCTCACGCGCCTCGTCACGATAGCCCGAGGGCGAGGGCACGTCCCTTACGTGACCTTGTCTGAATTGGCGGCGCTCTCCACAGATCTGGTCTGCCTGGTCGGTGGCGGAGAGTCCACGTTGCTGCGCATGTTTGCGGCGGGGGAAAGTGAGGCTGCCGCGGCGCGCCTTGCGCAATTCGCGGGCGCTTGTGCGGTGGGGCAGGTGTTCGTCGACGTCCAAAACCATCGCCTGCCGCATCAAGAAAGCGGTTTGCCGCCCTTGTTGCGCGCGGCTGAGGCGCATGTGATTCCACTTGTGGCGACGAACGACGTGCACTATCGAAAACCGGAGGATGCGCCATTACATCGGGCGTATACAGGGCTCGAATTCGACGATGCGGCTGAACGGTTTGCGAGTGACTTCATGCATCTGGCACCGCCTGATGAAATGGTCCTCCGCTTTGCTGACTACCCAGAAGCAGTGGAAAATACACTGCTGATTGCGGAAATGTGCCAGACGACGTTGCCATTACACCAAGTGCGTATGCCGGTGTATCCGACCAAGGACGGGCGCGACCCGAGCGATGTGCTGCGCGAGGCGTCGACGGCTGGTGCGATCAAGCGCTACGGCCCGTTGTCAAAGGCGCTTCAGGACAGGCTCGATTATGAACTTCAGGTCATCTGCGACATGGGGTATGCCGACTACTTTCTCGTCGTCGCCGATTTTATTCGCTATGCGCATCAGCAAGGCATTTCGACGGGACCTGGGCGCGGATCGGCCGCAGGGAGTCTCGTGGCCTATGCCCTGCGGATTACCGATGTCGATCCGGTGGCGAACCAGCTACTGTTTGAGCGCTTTCTCAACCCTGCGCGCGTCTCCCTGCCGGATATTGATACGGATTTTGAATTCGAGCGCCGAAGTGAAGTCATTCGGTATGTTGTCGAGAAGTACGGGCGGGACAGAGTCGCCCAGATTGGCACGTTTGGCACGTTGGCTGCGCGTGCTGCAGTGCGCGATGCGGGGCGCATGTTGAAACTCGACAATCAACTTGTCAGCCGCGTCGCAGGCCTTATCCCCAGTCTGCCAGGAACGACGCTCGCGAAGGCCCGGGAAGAAAGCCGCGCGTTGGATGATTTACTGACGGACGACAGCGATGCCAGGCGGCTGTACGAGACCGCGCGTTTTCTTGAGGGACTTCCGCACCACACGTCGGTGCATGCTGCCGGGGTGGTGATTTCACCGGATCCACTGACGGATTGGCTGCCGCTCGAACCGGGCGGCGATGACATCCCTGTGACGCAGTATGCGATGGCGGACGTCGAGGCGCTGGGGCTCGTCAAGATGGATTTTCTGGGGTTGCGAACGCTGACGCTGATGGACGATTGTGTGCGAAGTGTCAAAAGCCGCACAGGGACGACTATCGACTGGCGAAAGGTGCCACTGGACGACAAGCCGACGTACGACAATCTGACCAAGGCGGATACCAATGGCGTGTTTCAACTGGAGTCTCCAGGCATGCGGAGGGTTCTGCGCCAACTGCGCCCCACCAATTTGGATGACATCGTCGCGGTGATTTCCTTGAACCGCCCAGGTCCGATGGAAAATATTCCGGCGTTTTGCGATGCGAAACACGGACGAGCGCCGATTCGGTATCCGCACCCTGACCTTGAGCCCATTCTGAAAGACACGTATGGGGTGATTGTCTATCAGGAGCAGATTATGCAGATTGCGTCGCGGATGGCCGGATTCTCCTTGGGTGAGGCGGATTTGCTGCGACGTGCCGTGAGTAAGAAAAAGAGGGAGGCACTCGACTCGGAGCGCGTGCGGTTTGTCAATGGGTGTTTGCAAAACGGCTATGATGAGTTGACGGCCAACGAGGTCTACGACCTGATTGTGCGGTTCGCGGATTACGGGTTCAATCGCTCTCACGCCGCTGCATATGCGGTCTTGGCCTATCGGACGGCGTACTTGCGCACGCATTACCTGCCAGATTTTTTGGCGGCGCTGATGACGATGGCGATGTCGTCCGCCGACAAGATTAAAACGTATACCGCCGATGCGCGCCGGCATCAAATTGCGGTGCGGCCGCCGTCTGTCAGCGCTAGTATGCGCGGTTATTCGGTCGATGCCGACGGCAGTATCCGCACGGGCTTGCTTGCGGTGAAGAACGTGGGCGAGGGTGCGGTAGACGCTATTTTGACAGCCAGGCGTGAATTGCCGTTTACATCTCTGCGCGATTTTTTGGGGCGCGTCAACACGCGTGTGGTGAACCGCAAAGCGCTGGAAAGCCTAGTCGAGGCAGGGGCGTTTGACGAGTTTTTCCCAGGTAGTGCGACGGTTGCCGCAAAACTTCAGATGTTAGAGGAGGCGCAGCGGCAAGCGGAAGAAGACCGTCAATTTGCGGGTCTTGGCCTTGTGCTGAATGCAGCAGACAAACCGGCCCCCGAGAGCGTGGCGGACGTGCAGGCGGAAGATTCCACTGGGAACGAGGTCCTGTACATTCGCTACAGCAGCGGCACCGAGCGGGGGAAGGCGGCGCTTACCGAAATTCAGAAAGTGCTTGCAGGTGTCCCAGGCGATGTGCCTGTGGCGTTGTACGACGTGAAAACGCGCCGCACGCGCCTGCTTGCGGACAAGTGGCGCGTGGCGCTGTCGCCGGAATTGCTCACGCTGCTCGAGGATATTGTCGGTATGGGCAATGTGAAGGTGAGTTTGCGCAAGTGAGCACCTGCTGCTGATTCGTCAACAGTAAGACGCTTACCGTTGAATCCTTGAAAAGTAGACATACCTAGCTTTTTTTCGTCGTAGGCTCAAAGGACAGGGGGGACGCATGTGGCCGCGAGTGTGATCGAACAATTAAAGGCACGAGGCGTAGAACTTGCCGCAATCGCTCAAATTGTATTTGACTTGCAAAAGCCCTACCATCCGTCCTTGACGATGGAGCAATGTTTGGACAGCGTCGCGCGGGTCCTCGAGAAACGGGAGGTTCAACACGCGATATACACAGGGTTAGCGCTGGATGTGTTGGCAGAGCAAAAGGCGCTGCCGGAGCCCTTGCAAAGCATTATGGAGACGGATGAACCGCTGTATGGTGTCGACGAAATTCTAGCGCTCTCGATTACCAACGTGTACGGTTCGATTGGGTTGACGAACTTTGGCTATCTGGACAAAACCAAGGTGGGGATTGTCGGCGAACTCAATCAGGACCGCCAGCGGATTCACGTTTTTTTAGACGATCTCGTCGCCGCCGTCGCCGCAGCCGCCGCTTCTCGAATCGCGCACCAGCATCATACGTCGTCTTACGACGATACAGTCTGAGAACGCATTTGCGCAACTTGTGAGTTATGGTATCGTAGGATTGCGTACGGCTGCACGTCGTTTTTGTAGAACGTGTTATAATGCCAGGAAGAATTTCGAGTCGAGTCCTAGGAGCGAAGAAGATGTGGACTGTCATCTATATTGCGCCCACCGCCAAGCAGGCGGACCACATAAAGGACAAGTTGACAGAAGAAGGTTTTCTCGTCAAGGTTAGGCAAGCTCGCGGAGCGAAGGAGCAGTTCGAAATTCTCATCCCGGAGACCGAACTGGACGAGGGGCAAGAAGTTCTGAAGGACATCTTGCATTCCTCCTTCTGAGGTGTGTTTGACATGCGTGAAGCGCAGGGGCGTGCGCAGGTTCGGACAACCTCTTTGAATGATGAGGTGGAAGAGTGCTAAGAGATTTGTTTAACAAGCGCAGACACTATGCCACGCTTGGGAAGACGGTGGAACGGGAGAAGGTGCCGACGCCAGATCCGGTTGAAAAGGACATTCCCAAGGGCTTGGTTGAAAAGTGTGACGCATGTGGCAATCTGATTATGGGCAAGGAACTGCAAAAGCACGCATATACGTGCCCGGAATGTAATTTCCACTTTCGGGTGGATGCCTATACGCGCATTGCGCTGACTTTGGACGAGGGTTCGTTTGTGGAGTTAAACGGCAATGTCACGTCGACAAATCCACTCGGTTTCCCGGATTACGAATCGAAGTTGGAAAAGGCGCAAAAATCGACCGGACTGACAGAAGGCGCTGTGACGGGCGAGGGTACGATTGATGGCGTGCCAGTGGCCATCGCCGTGATGGATCCTAGGTTTATTATGGGTTCAATGGGGTCAGCGGTCGGTGAAAAACTGACGCGCATCATGGAACGTGCCACAGAAGAGCGCGAGCCTTTGATTCTATTCACGGCCTCGGGTGGCGCGCGCATGCAGGAAGGCATTTTGTCGTTGATGCAGATGGCCAAAACGAGTGTTGCACTACGTCGCATGCACGATGAGCAAGTCCTTTTTGTCACCGTGATTACGCATCCGACGACGGGTGGCGTGAGCGCGAGCTTTGCAAGTCTCGGCGATATTATCTTCGCTGAACCTGGCGCCATGTTTGGATTCGCAGGTAAACGCGTCATTGAGCAGACGATTCGTCAAAAACTGCCGGACGACTTTCAGACGGCCGAGTTTAACTTAAAGCATGGGATGGTAGACAAAGTGGTTCATCGCAAACAGCTTCGGGATGCACTGGGTGTGCTGGTGAGGATTCACAGTGCGCGGGGGTGGGCAGATGCCGAGTGAGCTCGAGTTTGAAAAGCCACTCTCCGAACTGAAGAACAAAATCCAGGAACTCAAGGGCTTCATGGAGAAGAACGGTTTAGATCTCTCCGGTGAGGTGCGCAGGCTTGAAGAGCATCTGGATGAGCTGACGGAAGAGACCTACAATCATCTCTCAGCGTGGCAGCGCGTCCAGATTGCGCGGCAGCCTGGACGACCGACGACCCTCGATTACATTAAGGGCGTCTGCACAGAATTTATCGAACTGCACGGAGATAGAAACTTTCGCGACGACCCATCGATTGTGGGCGGCGTGGGGCTTATCGACGGCAAGCCGGTGACCATTATTGGTCATCAAAAAGGGCGCGATACGAAGGAGAATATCCACCGCAACTTCGGTATGGCCCATCCAGAGGGTTACCGCAAAGCACTGCGATTGATGAAACAGGCTGAAAAGTTTGGCCGTCCCGTCGTCATGTTTATCGATACAGCTGGCGCATATCCCGGGATGTCTGCGGAAGAACGCGGTCAGAGCGAGGCGATTGCGCGAAATCTGCTCGAGATGGCAGGACTTCGCGTGCCGACTATCAGCTTTGTCACAGGTGAAGGCGGCAGTGGTGGCGCGCTGGGGCTGGGTATCACCGACAGAGTCTACGTGTTGCAGTATGCCTGGTATTCTGTCATCGCACCTGAATCAGCGGCGGCGATTTTGTGGAAGGATAGTACGCAGGCGAGCCGCGCTGCTGAGGTCATGCGAATTACCGGGCCTGATTTAGTTGATTTGGGTATTGCGGACGAGTTGATTCAAGAGCCGAAGGGCGGCGCGCAAAAAGATCCTGCGGCGATGGTTGCGACTGTGCGCGAGAAAATCATCGAGAGTTTGCGCGAGCTCGCAAAAAAGCCTATTGATGAACTCCTGACCGAGCGATACGATAAATATCGGGATATGGGAGAATACGTTGAACGGTAGCAAAGCGGTGTCCACCTGCTAGGTGGGCATTCCGCTTTTTGCTTTGTCCGTGACATCCGTTCACGCGCTATATCACACCTGAACAAGAGAGAGGTTTTAGGATGAGAAAGACGAAGATTGTCGCTACCATCGGACCTGCTAGTGAGTCCCTAGAGACATTGACTCGGCTTATCGAAGAGGGTCTCGATGTCGCTCGATTAAACTTTTCTCACGGTACATACGAGGAACATGCTGAACGCATCCGCCGCATTCGCGAAGCGTCGCGGAAGGTTGGTAAGTATGTGGGCATCATGTTGGACATCAAGGGTCCAAAAATCCGCACAGGCAAAATTCAAAACGGCGCCGTCGAACTCGCTGACCATGACGAAATCACATTGACGATTGACCCGGTCGAAGTCGGAACGAAAGAACGCGTATGGATTTCCTACGAGGGACTCGTCGAAGACGTTTATCCAGGGGCGCCTATCCGCATTGACGACGGTTTGATTGGACTCGAGGTCATTGAAGTCTCGGGCCACGATATTCGCTGCCGCGTCACGAACGGCGGTACGCTGAAGGACAATAAGGGCATTAACGTTCCAGGGGTGACCTTGCGAATTCCGGGTGTCACGGAAAAGGACAAAAAAGACATCGTGTTCGGCATTGAGCAGGGTGTGGACTTGATTGCAGCGTCGTTTGT
Source organism: Alicyclobacillus acidoterrestris (assembly GCF_022674245.1). Classification (GTDB taxonomy): domain Bacteria; phylum Bacillota; class Bacilli; order Alicyclobacillales; family Alicyclobacillaceae; genus Alicyclobacillus; species Alicyclobacillus acidoterrestris. The sequence goes on along the minus strand of NZ_CP080467.1, from coordinate 3,687,688 downwards.
CCGCAAGGCTGGCGACGTGCTCGAAGTTCGACGTATCCTCGAAGAGCACAACTACCACGCGGATATCATCTCGAAAATTGAAACACAAGAGGGCATGGATAGGCTCGAGGAAATCATCGAAGTGACCGATGGAATGATGGTTGCGCGCGGAGATCTCGGCGTCGAAATTCCCACTGAAGAAGTACCTCTCGCGCAAAAGCGCATCATCTCCCTGTGTAACAAGTACGGTAAACCGGTCATCACGGCCACGCAAATGCTCGATTCGATGCAGCGCAATCCGCGCCCGACGCGCGCTGAAGCCAGTGACGTCGCCAACGCTATCTTTGACGGTACCGATGCCGTGATGCTCAGTGGCGAAACGGCGGCAGGCCGTTACCCAATCGAGTCGGTACGCACCATGGCGCAAATCGCGGTGCGTGCGGAAACGGCACTCATTCAGCGCGAAGTTGTCTGGCGCCATCAAACAGAATGCACAAAACTGGTCAGCGACGCACTGGGACATGCAGTGAAAACCCTCGCTTCTGATCTCGACGCCAAAGCCGTCATCACCGTGACGACCTCTGGGCACACGGCGAGGTCTATCTCGAAGTATCGACCGCTGACGAATGTCGTTGCGGTGACACCAAACGAGGCCATCGCAAGGCGCTTGACGGTATCCTGGGGGATTCACCCGGTCGTCGTTTCGCAACCCTGCACGACCACGGATGATATCCTGTCCGCTGCTGTTGAAGGTGCATTGTCCACTGGTCACGTGCAGAACGGGGATTTGGTGCTTATCATCGGCGGAATTCCTGCAGGTCAGCCGGGGACAACTAACTTCCTCAAGGTCCACACCATTGCCGACTCGGTCGTCAAAGGCACTGGCGTCGGTAAGACATCCGTCACTGGTCGCGCTGTCGTCGTCAAGGATGCATCCGATTTAAACGGCAAAGTGGGCGAGGGAGATATCATCGTGACGACCTCGACCGACAAGGATGTCATGCAGGCTATCGAAAAGGCGGCGGGCATCGTGACCACAGAAGGGGGCTTGACCTCTCATGCTGCGGTGGTTGGCGTGTCTTTGGGTAAACCTGTGATTGTCGGTGTTGCAGAAGCGCTGGAAGTATTACAAGACGGCGAGACGATTACGCTTGATCCACATCGCGGACTGGTCTATCGCGGTCGCGTGCAAGTCCTGTAATCCGGTCTTGCGTTTCGGCGCCGGCGGCGAGTTGCATCGCAGTTCGCGCGGACATATAATCTGGATAGTTGAATTTGCATATACGGCGTTGAAGAGGAATAGTACGCAGTAGGATACCGACATTGCGGTGTGTCGTCCAGATAAACATGGATGAGCACCGACTGAGCGAGCCAGGGGCGGTGGGAGCCTGGTGTGCGGTGCGCTGCTGAATGGGCCTTAGAGCCAGTCGACTGAAGTCCAGTCTGGACGAGTAGGTCGGCTCGTCTGACCAGCGATATTTGGTCGGCCAGTGATGGCTGGTCGAGCGCAGCGACGTTTTGAAGGTCGCTGAACATGGGTGGTACCGCGGAGTTTTTCGTCCCAATTTGGACGATTTGCTCCGCGTTTTATTTTGGTTGCGTTCCCAGTGGCGCAAGAGGGGGAAATACTTGTGAAGCGTGTGTTTTCTGGCATTCAACCGTCAGGCAACCTGACGATTGGCAACTACCTTGGGGCGATGAAAAACTTCGTCCGCCTGCAACACGAGGCACAGTGTCTGTTTTGTGTGGTAGATCTTCATGCCATCACGGTGCCGCAAGATCCGGCAGCGCTGCGTCAAAATTCGCGAAATCTCGCTGCACTGTATTTGGCGGCAGGGATTGATCCTGAAAAGTCCATCGTCTTCATTCAATCGCATGTACCCGCGCACGCAGAACTCGGATGGTTGTTACAGTGTATCGCGTATTACGGGGAACTGGGGAGGATGACCCAGTTTAAGGACAAGGCTGCGACCAAGGATGTGGTGACAGCCGGTTTGTTTACGTATCCTGCACTGATGGCTGCCGATATCTTGCTGTATCAGGCGGACCTTGTGCCAGTCGGTGAAGATCAAAAGCAACATCTGGAGCTCACGCGCGATATCGCAGAACGCTTTAATCATCGTTTTGGTGATACGTTTGTGGTACCCGAGCCATACATTCCGAAGGTTGGCGGGCGCATTATGAGCCTTGAGAATCCAGAGAAGAAGATGAGCAAGAGCGACGAGAGCCAAGGGGCGTATATTGCGATTCTCGATCCCCCGGATGTCATCCGCAAAAAAATCAGCCGCGCCGTGACGGATTCGGACAAGGAAGTGCGTTACGATATCGAGCAAAAGCCGGCGGTCAGTAACCTCATGACGATATTCGGGCTGTTTACGGATATGACGATGGAGCAGGTGACGGAGCACTTCGCAGGTAAAGGTTATGGTCAGTTCAAGAAAGAGCTGGCTGAGGTAGTCGTCGATGGACTGGCGCCGGTGCAAGCTCGTTACCAAGAGTTGATTGCGACAGACGAGGTCGACCGAGTCCTGCGCACTGGCGCAGAGCGGGCGCGTGATTTGTCGCGGCAGACGTTGGCCACAGTCAAGGAGCGATTGGGCTTTCTCGCAGAGTGATCGAGGCGTGAAAAGAGAGGGCACGCGCCCTCGCCCTTTCGTTCCACGGGCGTCTGTGATTGCGCTGTTCATGCACGGCATTATTTCATGGTGTAAGGAAGGGACGCCGCATGCGACTATTGGTCGTGGAGGACGAACTTGAGCTGCAACGGGAGCTCGTCACGATGTTTGCAAAGACCGGATATCAGGTGGATGCCGTGGCGACGGCGTATGACGCCCTCGACCGTGGACTGACACTCGCTTATGATTGCCTTATTCTTGACTACATGTTGCCAGACGGGAGCGGAATTGACGTCGTGACGGACCTGCGTGAGCGCGGGTGCAAAACGCCGATTTTGATGCTGACGGTCAAAAATGAGACGAAAGATAAGGTGCAAGGTTTAAACGCAGGTGCGGACGATTACTTAGGCAAGCCGTTTGCACCCGAAGAACTGCTCGCGAGGGTGAGCGCATTGGTCCGGCGCGCCCCTGAGCTCTCGGACAATGAAACCATTACCTGCGGCGTGGCAAAACTGCGCACACGTACGCGCAGTTTAGAGTTTCGCGGCAAGGTGTTGGAGCTTACGAGCAAGGAGTTCGCACTAATGGAATGTCTGTTTCGCCACCGCGGGCAGGTGTTGACGCGTGATCAACTGATTGCGCGCGTCTGGGGCCCAGATGCAGAGGTTGCTGACAGCGCATTGGACACCTATGTCTATTTTCTTCGCCGCAAGTGCGCCAACATCGGTTGGAAGCGGGCCATCCAAACCATACGTGGGCGCGGCTACACGCTTTTGGCGGTAGAGGAGTAAAAGACGATGTTCCGGCGCATGTACGTGACGATTGCTGCACTGTTGATCTTTAGTACAGGCGTGTTGTTGGCCGTGCTCGGAGGGGCGGTCTACCGCGAACTGTCCACGGAACTATCGAAGGACGGTGAAAATGACCTGCAGGCGCAGACGGCGTCGGTTCAAGACGCGGTGTCGAGTTTGCTGCACGGTCAACACTTTGATCCAAGCGATGTCCGTGACGCCCGCGGTCAGAACGTGTACTTTTACGCGCTGGACCAAGGGCAAGTGATTGCCCTGAAACGGACGCCTGTTCCGTTTGAAGTCATTCGCACGCTCGACTATGAAAACCACTTTGCGACGCTCGAGTATAAAGAGCGGCCGTATCGCGTCTACGATACGACGATTCAAGTTGGGAAACAGCGCGTTCACACGTATTTGTTCTCCCTGATTGCGCAGGAGAAGTCCATGTTGTGGCACGCGCGTCACCTGATGTGGACTGTGGGTGGCGTGGGTTTCGTCGTGGCGCTCGTTGGCAATTTGTTTCTCGCAAGGCGTTTGATGCGGCCAACCGTGCAGGCGTGGTCAGCTTACCAGGAGACCGTGCTCGAGTTGTCGCACGAGTTACAAACGCCGCTGGCTACCGTCGGGGCCATGTTGTCGAATCGGGGGGTCGATTCGCAAACGGCGACTGACATTCGTCGCGAGTTGGACAGGGCGTCGACCATGGTTTCCGACATGCTGTTCTTGTCTCGTTTGCGATCCGGCGTGTTTTTGCAGCCGACGGAGCCCGTAGCGGTCTCCGACATCACCGAAGAAGTCGCCCAGCGCTACCGCGCGCTGCTGCAACTGGACGGACGCGATTTGGACGGGCGTGCTGAGCCTGGACTGTTTGTGGAGACGACGCCGCCAGGATGGGAGCGGTTGGTGAGTACGGTGTTTAAAAACGTGATCGATCACGCAGCACCTCACACGACGTCAACATGGCAGTTGACGGGAGATGGACGCCGGGTCTCTTTCGTGGTGGAGAATTTTCGGTCGGGTCACGACGGCGAACGCCGCACAGCCGAACGAGGCGTGGGTCTGCAAATTGTCGCTCGCCTCGCTGAAAGAATGCGCGGGTCGATGGAAATCGAGGAATCGCAAGAGAAATTCCGCATCCGTGTGGAAGTTCCGAGCCTCAGGCCACTTTGGTGACATTGGCTGAAATAACCGATTGTGTTATCATAAATATTGAATTATCGGATAGCAGAAGAGGAGTCTCACACAGCCTTTTGTCATCCTAGTACACCCCTTTTCGCGTCCATATCTTACATACGGGAGGGCCTGTCATGCCTCAGTTCACTCATTATGCTCCTCCTGCAACGGGTGAGCCTATCACGTTGCAGAATGGCAAGTTGAATGTACCCCTTCACCCGATTATTCCGTTTATCGAAGGAGATGGCACGGGGCCGGACATTTGGCGCGCGTCTAGCCGAGTGTTTGATGCAGCGGTTGAAAAGTCCTATGGCGGCGAGCGAAAAATCGCATGGTATGAAGTGTACGCTGGTGAAAAGGCTTTTAATAAGTTTAACGAGTGGCTTCCTGAAGACACGTTGAAAGCGCTGACTGAGTACATCGTGAGCATCAAGGGTCCTCTGACAACCCCAGTGGGTGGCGGCATTCGGTCTTTGAACGTGGCGCTTCGGCAAGAGCTCGACCTTTATGTATGTCAGCGCCCAGTCCGTTATTTTACGGGCGTTCCATCGCCTGTGAAGCAACCGGAGCTTGTAGATATGGTGATTTTCCGGGAAAATTCGGAAGATATTTATGCGGGCGTTGAGTGGCAAGAGGGGACGCCGGAAGTGCAGAAGGTCATCGACTTTTTGCGGAATGAAATGGACGTCAAAAAAATTCGGTTCCCGGAGACTTCGGGCATCGGCATTAAGCCGGTTTCGCGCGAGGGAACCGAACGGCTTGTGCGGGCGGCGATTGATTACGCATTGCAACATGGTCGCAAGAGCGTGACGTTGGTCCATAAAGGAAACATCATGAAGTTCACCGAAGGCGCATTCAAAAACTGGGGCTATGAGGTCGCAGAGCGCGAATACGCCGACAAGGTGTTTACGTGGGCACAGTATGACCGAATCAAGGATGAACAAGGTAGCGATGCCGCAAATCGTGCCCAGGCTGAAGCTCAAGCGGCTGGCAAGTTGATTGTCAAGGACGTCATCGCCGATGCCTTCTTGCAGCAAATTCTTACACGTCCCGCGGAATATGACGTCATCGCGACGTTGAATTTGAATGGCGACTACATTTCTGACGCACTGGCTGCACAAGTTGGTGGCATCGGGATTGCGCCTGGGGCAAACATTAACTATGTTACCGGCCACGCCGTATTCGAAGCGACGCACGGAACCGCGCCGAAGTATGCGAATTTAGACAAGGTGAATCCGGGCTCCGTGATTCTCTCGGGTGTCATGATGTTCGAATTCATGGGGTGGCAGGAAGCTGCGGACATGATTACGCGTGCGCTCGAAAAGACGATTGAGCAGAAGGTCGTCACGTACGACTTCGCACGCCTGATGGAAGGCGCAACCGAAGTGAAAACGTCCGAGTTCGCGGACAAGATCATCGAAAATATGTAGTCGTCTTCGTTGGTGTGAATGATACGTGTCGGTGGGGCCAGACCAGAGTTCCCTGCGACATCATGTGAAGTGGCCCGTGCGCGCGAGTTTGCGGCGCGGGTGCTTCTATGTCTGAAAGGAAGCGACAACTATGTTGAAGAGAAAGAAAATCTCCGTGATTGGCGCAGGATTTACAGGCGCGACAACAGCATTCATGCTTGCCATGAAGGAATTGGGTGACGTCGTATTGCTCGACATTCCGCAGATGGAAAACCCGACCAAAGGCAAGGCCCTGGATATGCTCGAAGCGATGCCAGTTATCGGGTCTGACGTGCGAATTGTCGGTACGGCCAACTACGAGGACACAGCGGATTCAGATCTCGTCATCATCACGGCGGGTATCGCTCGCAAGCCCGGGATGAGCCGCGATGATTTGGTCAATACGAATGCCGGTATTGTCAAATCGGTCACTGAGCAGGTCGTCAAATACTCGCCGAACACCATTCTCATCGTCCTGAGCAATCCGGTGGACGCGATGACTTACGTGGCGCACAAGGCCAGCGGATTCCCGAAGAACCGCGTGATTGGCCAAGCTGGCGTTCTCGACACAGCGCGATTCAACACGTTTGTCGCCGAAGAGTTAGGCGTGTCGGTTGAAGATGTACATGGCTTTGTCTTGGGCGTTCATGGCGACGACATGGTACCGCTCGTTCGCTACTCGAATGTCGCGGGCGTGCCCCTCGAAAAATTCCTCTCGAAGGAGCGCATTGAGGAAATCGTTCAGCGCACACGCACCGGCGGTGGTGAAATTGTCTCACTACTTGGCAACGGAAGTGCGTATTACGCGCCAGCCGCCTCGTTGGCTCAGATGGCGGAATCCATCCTCAAGGACAAGCGGCGCCTTCTGCCTGCCATTGCGCTGCTTGAAGGGGAGTTCGGATACGACAATCTGTTCCTCGGTGTTCCGACGATTCTCGGTGCAAATGGTATTGAAAAGATCGTTGAGCTGGAACTGCTTCCAGAAGAGAAAGCCGCGCTCGATAAGTCTGCAGAGTCTGTTCGCAAAGTCATCCAAGTCGTTCAATCGTAGCTTTAGCCTTATTTCGCGACTTGCGCTTCGCGTCGTCGCAGATCGGTGAAGAATACTCAGGCCGTCGACGGTAGAATGTATCTACCGCCTGACGGCCTTTGCCGTTTAATCCATCGGACCTTTGCCGAGGATGTGTTAAAATGAAGATACGTGCGTTGAACGGACTCTCAAACGAGGTGGCATATGTCTACACAACCCCAAAAACTTCTGTTAATCGACGGGAATAGCATCCTGTATCGCGCGTTTTTTGCGTTGCCGCCATTGTCCAATAAGAGCGGGCAGCAAACAAATGCGGTGTATGGTTTTACCTTAATGCTTTTGAAACTCCTGGAGGAAGAAAAACCGACGCATCTAGCGGTTGCATTTGATAAATCTGCGAAGACGTTCCGCCATGACTTATACGCGGACTACAAGGGAACCCGACAGAAAACCCCCGGGGAGTTAATTGAACAGTTTCCGATGGTTCGCGAGTTGCTTTCAGCTTTTTCGATTCCTGTCGTCGAGATAGATGGGTACGAGGCAGATGACATCATCGGCACGTTGTCGCTACAAGCCGACAACCAAGAAGTGGAGACCAAAATTGTCTCTGGAGACAAAGATTTGCTGCAGCTCGTGTCCGAGCGCGTACATGCGATTCTCACGCGCAGGGGAATTACGGACGTCGATTATTATGACGTTCAGGCCGTGGCAGATCGGTACCATCTCAAACCGGAGCAAATTGTCGATTTGAAAGGTTTGATGGGGGACTCGTCTGACAACATTCCAGGTGTTCCTGGCATCGGGGAGAAGACCGCCATTAAACTGTTGACTGCGCATCCGACGGTGGAGCAAGTGTTAGATCATGTAGATGACGTGAGCGGTGCGAAGTTAAAGCAAAAATTGGTGGAGCATCGGGACAAAGCTCTGTTGTCGAAACAGCTTGCTACTATTCATCGCGACATTCCAGTGGACGTCACGGTGGATGACCTCGCGTATCATGGATACAATGCTGCTACTGTTCGGGAACTGTTCCGAGCCCTGGAGTTCAATTCCCTTATCGACAAAATTTCCGAGGAAATGAGTGCGTCGACATCGGCTGACAGCGCCGCTGTCGAAGCGGATGACTGGCGTCGAACACCGTATCAGTTGATTCGTACAGAACAACAATTGGAAATGGTTTGGGGCGAGCTGGAAGATGTCACGGGATGCGTGTTTGACCTGAGTTCAGGCGACTATCACACAGCCGATGTGAACGGTATTGCGCTGGCAACTCGTCACGCGGCATTCTATATCTCTTTGGATGGAGAATTGGAGCTCTCTCATATGCGGACTTGGCTTAAGTCCGCTCATGACAAAGTCGTATTCGATATTAAATCTTTGGCGTTTTTGCTGGATGCGCGGGGGATTAATATCCACCCCAGCGGTTGTTGGAATGACGTGAAACTGGAAGCGTATCTCCTCAATCCGACGGATGGCGAAGTCGGACTGGAGGAGATTCTGGCGCGTGAGCTGCAAATGGAAGTGCCTTCGGTGACCAAGACAAAAGAAGACAGGGCACCGCTGTTGTGTCGGATTGCGCAGTGCTTACCCGACCTTCATCACCGCTTGCAAACGGCTCTTGCAGAACAGGCGCTGGATGATCTCTACCGGAAGATTGAGATGCCACTTTCATTTGTTCTTGCTAAAATGGAGATTACAGGTTTTCATGTCGACGCCGAGAAGCTTCGGGCGTTCGGCGACGATTTGAATGAACGAATCGGTCATTTGACCAGTGAAATATATGATTTGGCAGGACTTGAGTTCAATTTGAACTCGCCAAAGCAGTTGGGCGAGGTGCTGTTTGAGAAGCTGGGGTTGCCGGCGGTCAAGAAGACCAAGACGGGTTACTCCACCAGTGCCGACGTGCTCGAAAAGTTGGCGCCGTATCACGACGTCGTCCAAAAGATCCTCGATTACCGCCAACTCGCTAAATTGCAATCGACGTACGTGGACGGATTGCTGAAGGTCATTCGCAAGGAGACTGGGCGGATTCACACGCGGTTCCACCAAGCGTTGACCGCGACCGGGAGATTGTCGAGTAGCGAACCGAACCTGCAGAATATCCCCATTCGTCTCGAAGAGGGCCGCAGGCTTCGGCAGGTGTTCGATGCGACGTATCCGGATTGGGTCATTGTGTCTGCTGACTACTCGCAAGTGGAGTTGCGCATCCTGGCGCACTTGTCTGGCGATGAAGCGTTAATTGACGCGTTTCGCAACGACATGGACATTCACACGCGCACAGCGAGTGATGTGTTTGAAGTGCCGATGGAAGAGGTCACTTCGCTTATGCGCAGGCAGGCGAAGGCAGTCAACTTCGGCATCGTCTATGGTATCAGTGACTTTGGTTTGGCTAACAACTTGAATATCCCGCAAAAAGAGGCGAAGGCGTTTATTGAGAATTACTTCGCAAAGTTCCCGGGTGTGCACGGCTACATGGAGGATATTGTGAATCAGGCGAAAAAACAGGGGTACGTGTCGACCTTGATGAACCGTCGTCGCTATCTTCCAGACATTCGCGCCCGTAACTTTCATCTGCGCAGTTTCGCGGAGCGAACGGCGATGAACACGCCTATTCAAGGGACTGCGGCAGACATTATCAAATTGGCGATGGTGCATATTGATGAGGCGCTGTCCGAGGCAGGTTTAGATGCGAGGATGTTGCTACAAGTACACGACGAATTGATTTTTGAGTGTCCGAAGGACGAATTGGAAGAGCTCACGCAATTGGTTCGCGACAAAATGGAGAACGCGATTACGCTCAATGTGCCACTGAAAGTGGATATTGCGCACGGTCGGACGTGGTATGAAGCCAAGTGACGTGAAGCGATGGCGGACGCGCGGTCGGGAGGAGGAGCGGGATGCCGGAACTGCCGGAGGTTGAAACAGTGCGAAGAGGACTCACGTCACTTGTCGTGGGCAAGGTCGTCACATATGTGCACGTACATCTTCCAAGGATTATTCGTCATCCGTCTGTGGCCGAATTTCAGCAGCGGTTAGTGGGTCGAACGTTTGAAGGTGTTGACCGTCGCGGAAAGTACCTCCTGTTCGACGTGCGCCCCTATGAACTGATCTCCCATCTAAGAATGGAAGGGCAGTACCGCGTGGTGCCAAAAGAGGAATCGGTGGCGCCGCATACGCACGTCGTTTTTGGGTTGTCCGATGGGACAGAGTTACGGTATCGCGACGTGCGGCAGTTTGGCACGATGGATTTACTTGCGGAGGACGAACCTCGACCAACGGGTTTGGTGACATTGGGACCGGAACCGTTCGATCCCGCCCTCACCCCGCACATCCTCCACCTGCGTTTACACAAGCGCGTAGCACCAATCAAGTCGGTCTTATTAGATCAGTCGGTGTTGGCGGGCCTCGGAAACATTTACGTCGACGAAGCGCTGTTTTTGTCCGGAATTCACCCCCTCACCAAAGCCAGTCGAGTCGGCGAGCGCCGCTGCGAACTGCTACTTGCTGCAATTCGGGAGGTTCTCACCAAGGCGATTGATGCAGGTGGGTCCTCCATTCGCTCGTATGTGGACGGCTATGGGCGCCATGGTGGGTTTCAGATGCAGTTACACGTCTATGCCCGCGAGGGAGAGCCATGTTTCGTTTGCGGACAACCTATTGAGAAAATTCGCTTGGGGGGCAGAGGCACGCATTACTGTCCAAACTGCCAGCCGCGAAACGGGCGCCGCAAAAGCATGCGGATTGTTGAAGATACGCACGTATAGACTGTTTGACTGCGCCCGCGAGAATTGCGTGGGGAACATTTTCGGATGGGGGTTGGGTGAGCGTGATCGTCGGGTTGACAGGCGGTATCGCCACGGGAAAAAGTACAGTTTCGGACATGTTACGGGAGCTCGGTGCGTATGTTGTAGATGCAGATGTATGGGCCAGGCGCGTGGTTGAAGCGGGATCGGACGGATTACAAGAGATTCGGCGCGTGTTTGGTGACGCCGTTCTCGCACCAGATGGCACGCTGGATAGGAAGGCGCTTGGGCGCATTGTATTTACAAACGCTCATTTGCGGGAGCAACTCAATCTCATCACGCACCCACGCATTCGGCAAGGGATGAAAAAAGAGACGGCCGATTATCTCGCAAAGCATCCTGGGGAGCCTGTCGTGTGGGACGTCCCTTTGTTGTTCGAAGGGGAGACGCGGCACTTGGTTGATTGTACCGTGGTCGTTTATACACCACCGGACGTGCAACTCGCCAGGCTGATGGCGCGAGATGGGCTGAATGAATCGGAAGCTAGAGCACGAATTTCGGCACAGATGCCCATTGACCAAAAGCGTGCACTCGCGGATTACGTGATTGTGAATGATAGTACGCTGGAGAATACACGGGAGCAGGTGCAAGCAGTATGGACAACCATTCGCAGCCAGGCAAACGGCGCCCCAAGTTCGTTATCCTGAACCGCCGCTCACTGGTCGCGGCGATACTACTCATCGCTGTACTCATCATCATATCGACGAACTCGTTTTGGCGTATGATGTACCCCATTCATTATCAAAAGAACATTCAAAGCGCTGCGGCGTTTGCCAAGGTCGATCCCCTGCTCATCGCGAGTGTCATCCGCGTCGAAAGCAAGTTTCAAACAGAGGACGTCTCGCACGCCGGTGCAGTGGGGCTCATGCAACTGATGCCAAACACAGCACAGTGGATAGCGGATACCATCCGGCAGCAGACAACCGGATCAGGCGGCGCAGTCAACCGGCTACCGAAAGACGACAAGCAGTTGGCTAGTCCACAGTACAATATTCTGATTGGCAGTTGGTACGTGCAAAGCCTCATTCAGCAGTTTCACGGCAACGTGACTGCAGCGGTTGCGGCTTATAACGCAGGGCCGAAGCGCGTGCAAGACTGGCTTCGTTCTGGGACGTGGGATGGCAAACTGCAAGACATCGACCAAATTCCAGTCGGCGAAACCCGTCACTTTGTCGACAGAGTGTTTTACAACTATAGCCTGTACAAGAAAATCTACGGTCATGATCCCGCCTGGAATACGCAAACGTAACGCGACAGCGCAGAGCAGACAGCGGCTCAGGGCTATTAGCGCTTGATTGACACGGCGGGACGAGGCAGTATATAATCTCTTGCGTTGACGTTCAACGTCGTACGCATCCATGTCGGGGTGGCGGAATTGGCAGACGCGCACGTTTGAGGGGCGTGTGAGGAAACTCGTACGGGTTCAAGTCCCGTCCTCGACACCATGAATAACCCTAACGGTCACTTTAACGTTGATGCAGTTGTGGTCAATGTTGTCAGTGACCGTTTTCGTTTTCACTGGTTTAGCGAATCATTATCTTGTTCTATGTTTCCAAATCCATCGTCACGGCCGTGTAACACGCCGCGTGTTCGTCCCATAGCCGATTGACATAAATATGTCAAGGTCCACCCTTGTTTCAGAGCATAACTTTCTTTGCCGAAGCCACAATAGCCTTAAAAAATATGAGCTAGGGTGTGAGGCCGTTATGGAAGTCGGTGTATGTTTGAAAGATTTGGTGACCTATCGGGATGGGCAATGCCCAATCGAGTACATGATTGAAGGAATCTGGCAGTTCAAGAGCGACCTATTCGTATGAACCAATCAATCGAACGCATTTTGTGGAGCATCGCAATCCCCGGATTTGGACAACTACTTAACGGCAAGTACCTAAAAGGTGTATTATTCATTGCGTTCGAATTTGTCATCAATATTCATGCACACCTTAACGAGGTGATTATGCTAAGCTTTTTGGGGCGCCCATCGGCTGCGGTAGCAGTGGTGAACTTTCAATGGCTCATGTTTTATCCCTGTGTCTATATGTATGCGATATGGGACGCGTACCGGGATGCAGGAGGGAAATTGGGCCCGTATGGGTATATTCCCTTCGTCTTGCCAGCCTATTTGGGTACCGTTGGGGTTATCTATTCCCCCGAGGTAAAAATATTTGGAGTGTTACTAGGGCCGATGTGGCTTCCGATGTTATTGGCCTTCGTGGGGATAGGGATGGGCATTGTATTGAGAGATTGGCTCAGTGTCCGCCGCCAATAGGCCGGTACGCGGTCAGGGCGTAAAGTGCTCAATGAAGGAGGTGACGACGTCATTGCCATCTGATGAGATGGATGGATAAAGTCGGTGCGAAAACGCCATTCGTTGCCGCAGTGACTTTTCGGAATTTACATAAAAGGAACAATTTGCATCAGTTTGCAGTGCGCAAAATTTGCCGTGCTGGAAAACATATTGCGTAAGACAACTAACGCTTTTGGAGTGTTAGTTTTGTGTTGTTTCGAAAGGAGAACATTCATTGCAGGGAAAGTTTAAAAAGCAACTCGGACTTGTTGATCTCACATTTATTGGGCTTGGTTCCATCATCGGATCCGGCTGGCTCTTCGCCTCTCAAAGAGCGGGTGAAATTGCTGGACCTGCCGCTTGGATATCTTGGATTATTGGCGCGGTGGCCGTTGCCTTGCTTGGATTTGTCTACGCGGAACTTGGCGGTTCACTGCCGCGGACAGGCGGTACGGTTCGCTATCCGGAGTACTCCCACGGGCCGCTGGTAGGGTATTTACTCGGGTTTGCCTCGCTCATCGCATTTGCGAGCGTTGCAGGTATCGAGGCAGAGGCCATGCGACAATACATGGATACTTGGTGGACGTCATTAGGATCCGACAGCCCGACGCTACTTGGTTGGTTTGTTCAATTGGTGTTGTTGTTGATCTTTTTTGCGCTTAATTTCTTTAGCGTCAATTTGTTTGGCAAAGCCAACACCATCATTACAATCATCAAATTCATCGTGCCTATCTTGACGGTCATCGTGTTGTTGACACATATGAAGACCGTGAATTTTTCGTCACATGGGTTTGCACCATATGGTTTTTCCGGAATTGAAAAAGCCGTGGCTACAGCCGGTATTATCTTTGCGTTCTTAGGCTTCCAGCAAGCCGTTGGGTTCTCTGGGGAGGCGAAAAACCCACAGCGCAACGTGCCCATTGCCATTATGCTGGCCGTGCTTGGTAGCGCACTGCTTTACGTGCTGCTGCAGGTGACCTTTGTCGGGGCGCTTCCTGGTAAATTTCTGACACACGGCTGGGCAGGGGTACAGTTTACGTCGCCGTTTGCGAACTTGGCAGCGGCACTTGGGTTGGGGTGGTTGTCGACCGTCATTTTGGCGGATGCAATTGTCTCTCCGAGTGGTACGGCAAACATCTATCTGTCGGCGACGGCCCGCGTCATTTTCGCCTGGGCCCGCACGAAGACGTTCTTCCGGCTGTTTGCGAAGGTGGACAACAAGTCGGGAGTTCCGCGTCCAGCATTGTGGTTGGCCCTCGTGATGGCGATTGTCTTCACATTGCCATTCCCATCGTGGAGTAAGTTGGTCGGCGTGGTGTCGTCGGCGACCGTGCTCACGTACATCCTTGGCCCAGTATCGGCTCACGCATTTCGACGGACAGCTCCAAACCTCGCGCGGCCATTTCGATTAGCGGGGATGGGCATCATTTCACCCATCTCGTTCGTCATTGCATCGTTGATTATTTATTGGTCGGGGTGGCAGACGGATCGGCTGTTGATTGGGATGCAACTGATTGTTTGGGTGCTGTACCTCATCTTTAACCGGTTGGCGCCGAGCGCACAGGTTTCGTTCGGGCAGCAGTTGAAATCTTCATGGTGGCTAGTCGTCTATTACGCAGCAATGATGGTCGTCTCGTATTTGGGTGGCACGACATTTGGCGGTACCAATATTCTGCCGACGCCGTGGGATCAAATTGTTGTGATTCTGATGTCGTTTGGCGCTTACTATTGGGGTGTCTACACTGCTGTACCGAATCCAAATTTCGACGTCGACGCAGATACGGATGATGCAACAGCACAGGTGATGGAGACATCGAAATAAGCACGGCTGTAGCTGTGAAAAGGGGGAGGGCGCTGTCGCCCTCCCCCTTTTTTACACCGTGCCGTCGGATGCGGTGAAGGGGAACATTTTTCCGCCGAACGCGAAGGACGTCGTCCCGGTTTCTTCGGAAACGACCAGCACGAGAGAATCACTGTGCTGAGATAGACCGAGCGCGGCGCGATGGCGCGTACCCAATTTGGTCTCTCCCATCGCGATATTGGATACAGGTAGCACGTTGCTTGCGGAGATAATTTGATTTTCTCGCACCAGTACGGCACCGTCGTGGAGCGGTCCACCTGGATAAAAGATAGATTCCAGCAAGGAACTGGTGAGCGTAGCGCCAATGGCAATCCCAGAGTGGATGAGGCTATCGAGGGGATCTTTTCGTTGGACCACAATGAGTGCACCGTGTCGCCGTTCGGAAAGGTGTGAAACGGCTACGGAAATTTCCTGGTAATTTTCGGTATAAGGTGCCAAATACGTTTTCAGGTAGGAAGTCGCTGTGGTCGCTTGCAACCCGCGCAATGTGTCGTGAATTCTTTCAAATTCACACAAAATACAATGATCATTGCGATCTAGGCGACTGAATAAGTCATCTATTTCACGCCGAACGAGCCCAATCTGTTGCTTGAGCTCCGATTTGACGGCATCGGGTAGCGAATACGTTGGATGTGTCGTCTCGGCCACAATCTTCCCTCCGAAATCTGTGTTCACCACGTCAATTTTATCCTGCCCAGTTGGTAAGGGCTGATACTATCTGCGACGGCTACTGAAACCGACTTCGGAACTCCCTGGGGGACTCGCCGGTCCAGCGTTTGAACTGGCGGCTGAAGTGTGCGATGTCCGCGTACCCGAGACGAGCGGAGATGTCTTCCACGGAAAGTTTGGACTCCATCAAGAGAATTTTGGCCTTTTTTAATTTCAGTGTGGATAGATACTGCCTCGGCGACAGCCCATACACTTGGTGAAACGCGCGGTTGCAGGACGACGGGCTGTAACCCAGTCGCATGGAAATTTGACGAATCACATCTTTCGCTTGCTCGGTACTGTTCGAAAGTGAGCCCATTTCCACGTAGCCTTCAAGCGCATCGGCAATTTCCCGCGAGACCAGCAGCGTGCCGCCGCGGCGAATACCCGCGGACTGTTCCACTTCCATGCACTGGATGATTTCGGCAAACAGTTCAAAGACGACGGACAGCGCCATCATTCGCTGACTGACGGATTTCCGATTGTTGCTGGAGGTGATGGCAATCAGTTTTTCCAGCCGTGGGCGCAGGCGTGTGGTCAGGGAATTGTCGTAGCGGTAGAACACTGAACGGTTCCGGTAGAGAAGTTCGCGGAGCAGGGGGTCGTCGAGATCGAAATGAAGACAATAATACGTCATCGGAGAGGTTTCCGAGTGTGCGGCATGGACATCTCCTGGTTTCAGCAGCAACAAGTCCCCTGGGTGCTGATGATAGACGACACCATTGACGGTCATTTGCTGCACCCCGTCGACGACCAAATTGACTTCGAATAGCTCCACTTGTCGTCCACAGAACGCAAATGTGCCGCAAATAGACGGAGCGTTGAATCCATGTTCGGCAGCATGTACTCGTAGGTCTGCCAATGTTCACTCAACGCTGTCGACCCCCTTTCGGTGATTCTGCTTAATTTGGATAAAAGTCGTCTTGATATGGATATGTCATTTTGGAAATTCGTTGATAACATAGAGACATACAGAATGATTCTACAAGAAATGGGAAATGCGGAATATGGATAAAAACATGTTCTTCAATGCGCACCATGCGCCGATTGGTGCCTACGCCAGCTTTACACTTGGGTTTCCAGGTGCAGCTGGCGGACTTGATCTCGAACTTGGCCAACCTCCGCAAAAAAGTGTCTATGTCGGACTGGAGACGCGCGAAGGCGGCAGCTTTGAGGCACTTCCGTTTTATCGTCAGGCGGACGACGACAGTCGTCGCTATGATGTTGAAAAGCAGACGCAGGACACCGACGAGTTGTTACTTCGCCCCTTTGATTGTAAGCGAATTCAAAGGGGATTTCGACTAGCGACGGATACATGGCGCGCAGGGGACTTGACGTTTACAATTTATTCTCCAATCCAATCTGTGCCGGATCCGACGTCTGCGCCAGAGGATGCGTTGAAAGACGCGATTGTCCCGGCCGTGTTCGTCGAAATGACCGTGGACAACACGTTGTCTCGCATCACCCGAAGGGCGTTTTTTGGTTATGAGGGGATGGATCCCTATAGTGCCATGCGACGCCTGGATGAGACATCGTCACTTACGGGTGTCGGGCAGGGCCGGTTGACCGCAATTGCGACGGAAGACGCCGATGTCCAATCGGCTCTGCATTTTCGCCTTGAGGATATCCTCAAGGCGAAACACAAAGAGAATTGGACATTTGGACTCGGCAAGGTGGGTGCATTGGTGTTTGACGTGCCACCACAGCAGAAAAAGACGTATCGATTTGTCATCTGCTTTTATCGGGGTGGAATTGTTACATCCGGCATCGATGCAAGTTACTATTACACGCGATATTTTCAAAATATCGAGCAGGTTGCGCAATATGCGTTATCGCACTTTGCCGAAAAAGTTTCGCTCGCCCTAGAGGCAAACAAGATGATTGATGCGAGCGCCCTCTCCGAAGACCAACAATTCGTGCTGTCGCACGCGATTCGTAGTTATTACGGGGCGACGCAATTTCTCGAATTATCGGATGGTCCACTGTGGGTGGTGAACGAGGGTGAGTATCGCATGATGAACACCTTTGATTTGACCGTGGACCAAGCGTTCTTTGAGTTGCGGATGAACCCATGGACGGTTCGAAACGAACTCGATATGTTTCGAAATCGCTACAGTTACGAAGATGAGGTTTCTTTCCCAGACGAGTCGCAGATGTACCCAGGCGGTATCAGCTTTACGCATGACATGGGGGTGGCGAATGTCTTCTCCAGACCACATTACTCTGCGTATGAACAGTACGGGCTAGATGGCTGTTTTTCGCATATGACACACGAACAATTGGTGAATTGGGTGTTGTGCACGGCGCTTTACGTCGAATACACCCGCGACAATGACTGGTTGGCTGCCAACCTTCCTACATTGGAGGCATGTTTTCAAAGCATGTTGAACCGCGATAACCCGGATTCAAACAGGCGAAACGGCGTGATGGCGCTCGACAGTAACCGGACGATGTTTGGGACGGAGATCACGACCTATGACAGCTTGGATGCGTCATTGGGCCAGGCTCGCAATAATTTGTATCTGGCTGGCAAGTGTTTTGCTGCCTACGTGGCGTTGGAGAAGCTGTTTTGCTTGAGCGGACGCGAAGTAGAGGCAGAGGAAGCTGCGCTTCAGGCATTGCGTTGTGCCACGACAATTGTCGAGCATCAAACGGAAGCGGGTTATATTCCTGCAATACTGGGCGAGGGAAACGACTCCAGAATCATCCCGGCGGTAGAAGGGTTGGTGTATCTCCTATACACAGGTTGTTCGGAGGCACTTGCTCGCGATGGCCGGTATGGGTTTTACATTCGGGCGCTCGAACAGCATTTGAAGACGATATTGGTCGAGGGTAGCTGTCTCTTTCCGGATGGCGGATGGAAGTTGTCCTCAACCAGCGATAACTCCTGGTTGAGCAAGATCTACTTGTGTCAGCATGTCGCACGACAGATTCTAGGATGGCCATGGGATGAGCGGGGGCGAGCAGCTGATGCGGCGCATGTTGCATGGCTGACGCATCCCGAGCATTCGCTGTGGAGTTGGAGCGACCAGATTCTTCGGGGCGAGATCATTGGCAGCAAATATTACCCGCGTGGCGTAACGAGCATTCTCTGGTTGAACGGTTGTCCGGGTGTGGTGGGCAGCACACTTGGTCAAAGCTTGGCGATCCGGCGAAAGCGAACGTAACAAATCCAGTTGGCACGGGCTCCTATGTCCTCGAGAGCTTCAGCGCCCAGGATTACAAGTTCAAAGCCAATCCAGAATACTACGGTGGCAAGCCGCCGGTTCCCGAATTAAACTTCCCTGCCTACAGCGGCAACGACAGTGCGAATTTGGCCATGGTCCAGGGGGAGATCGACTGGACAGGACAGTTCATTCCGAACGTCGACAAAGTTTACACATCGAAGAATCCGAATAATCATTACTGGTTCCCGCCAGGAAATATCTTTAGCCTGATGCCCAACTTGAAAGATCCTATCCTTAGTCAACCTGTTGTCCGTCAGGCGATGAGCATGGCGATCGATAGGAATGCGCTTTCCACGAAGGCCGAGTATGGATATGAGAAACCTGCTCAACCATATGCGGTGCTACCTACCAGCAGTTCCTGGGTCGACCCGAGTCTGCCGGAAAAGGATAAGAAGTTTACGTTCAATCCGACTGGGGCCGAAGCGCTGCTCGAAAAAGCAGGCTATCACAAGAATGCATCTGGCGTGTTGGAATCCCCCAACGGAACGCCGCTCAAATTTAACTTGATTGTCGTGTCTGGCTGGACCGACTGGGACGCTGAAGCGTCAATGGTCGCACAAGATCTGAAGCAGATTGGAATTCAGGTGAATGTCCAGCAGGAACAACAGGGCGCATACCAGTCGCAACTGTCATCACACAAATTTCAGTTAGCGCTGCCTGCTTCCACTGGCGGGCCGAATCCGTATTACATTGACCAAGCGCTCTATTCGACGAAGGGTGGGGGCAACTATGAGCAGTTTAGCAATTCGTCCCTCGATGCAGCGCTAAACGCGTTCGCACAAACGACCGACGAGGCCAAACAGAAGCAAGCGATGTATCAGGTGGAGCGGATTGTCGCAGAACAATTGCCGACCATCCCGCTGGTCTGCGGAGCGACGTGGTACGAATACAACACCAGCAAATATACAGGGTGGCCGGATGCAAATAACGCGTATGTGTCCCCATCCTTATGGAGCTACCCAGCGGCCGCCATTGTCGTGATGCATTTGAAGCCAGTATCTTAAGGCATAGGTCCGCTCGCCCGCTCGGGCGTGCACAGGCGTCTCTGTGCTTTGCACAGCCATCGCCCACGCGCGCCTGCGCTCTGGCTACACGTGTGGGCCGGAGAAGTGTTCATGTAGGACGAGCGACGCGGCGCCGATGGCACAAGCCAAATGGCCAAGTGAGCTGTTGCGGATACTCGCTGGGGAGTATGGCTCGGTGAAACTGCGGTCGCGGACGGTATTGTCAACTGTTTCAATCAGTCGATCAGCCGTTGGACCCACACGGTTTCCAATCACGACGAGCGCTGGGTTTAACCCGTTGACCAGGGATGCAATGCCGATGCCGAGGTAGTTGGCGGCTGTTTCGATGGCGAGATTCGCGTTTTTGTCGCCCGACGCGGCGAGCGCTGCAATTTGTGTAAACGGCTGACGCATTCCTGTTAGGCGTTGAAAGTGCTCGATCATGGCCTTTTCCGAAGCGTACGTCTCGAGACAGCCGTGGTTTCCACAGGAGCATTTTGGGCCATTCCGGTCAATGGTCATGTGACCGAACTCGCCAGCAATACCCCCTTGGCCCCTGATCAACTGATTGTTCAGGATAATGCCGGTACCAATACCTGTTCCGATACTGACGTAGACCATGTTGGCAACGCCCTTTCCGGCACCGAACAACTGCTCTCCCATCGCACCGGCATTGGCTTCGTTGTCGAGGACGACAGGGAGCTGTAAGGCTTCCTCTAAGATGGAGCAGAGTTCGATGTTTTTCCACCCCAGGTTCGGCGCATTTAGGACGATGCCGCGTGCGGAATCGACGAGTCCGGGAATGCCAATCCCAGCTCCAATCACACCGAGTGGCGACGCAGGGGCATTCGCAATCACGGAAGTCATCATGGATGACATTTGGCGGATGACCTCGTGCGGATTTTGTGTATCCTGGATAGCTTCTTCGTGCGAGGCAATCACGTGTGCGGATAAATCCAGCAGCAGTACCTTGATAAAGTCGACAGCTAACTCCACGCCGATCACACTGCCTACGCTTGGATTGAACTGTAGTTGGACGGGCCGACGCCCCACGCCGTTCGACGGCATTTGGCCCAGCTCTAATACGTAGTTCTCTGAAATGAGTTCATCGACCATACTGGAAATCGTCGCCTTCGTCAGGCCGGTGCGACGGGCGAGCTCGACGCGGGAGAGCGGTCCTTGAAAGCGAAGAAGGTTTAATACAATCGAGCGATTTAAATTTTTGATATATGAGCGTTTTGCAGAATTCGATTTTTCACCGTTTCTCGCACATATATAGTGTACGAACTATCAATGGAACACTATATATAGTGTCAAATGCGTTGTGAACGTTAATTCTGCAAAACGCTCATATGTTTGGTCTCCAGTTCTTGTCACAAAAAATACCCCTGTTCACAATAGTTATCAGTCAGTGAATTTCATGATTATATCACGTCCGACGGAACGCTTGCTTTTTCCAATGGCACTGCTGCGCAACGCATGAACGCACAATTGAGTTATATTGAATTTTTTGATAATATATATACACTTATGAAACCGTAATCATTGTCCTACTCGTTTGCTGAAACTTCAAGTGATTCGAGTCTGGACGTCATCAGATTCTCAAAAATGTACTTGTGAAACAATGGCGACTTCACTTGCGTGAGGTGCCGAATCCGTATTTGTGGAGTTTATGTGTAAGCGCTTAATGAAGAGGAGTGTGACGCCAACTATGCAAACCGCAACCCTCCCGACCACGATGAAGGCCGCGGTGCTGAAACAACCATTTGAAATCGTCGTGGACACCGTGCCGGTTCCGTCTCCGCGAGCGGATGAAGTCCTCGTACAAGTGATGGCCGTTGGTGTCTGTGGCTCCGATGTCCATTATTACGAACACGGGAGAATTGGTCGATATGTCGTTGAACAGCCCCTGATTCTCGGCCATGAATGCGCAGGGGTTGTCGTTCAAGTAGGGGAACTGGTGACAAAATTTCAACCCGGCGACCGAGTCGCTGTTGAACCAGGGGTCGTCTGTGGAAAATGCGACGCGTGTAGACAAGGGCGATACAATCTGTGCCCAGACGTCCAGTTTCTTGCGACACCGCCAGTAGATGGCGCATTTGCGCAATATATTTGTGTCCGTCAGGACAATGTCTTTGCCATTCCGCCGCATGTATCGTTTGAAGAAGCAGCGCTCAACGAACCGTTTTCCGTCGGCATTCAGGCGGTTACGCGAGCAGGTGTCAAACCGGGGGACACTGTTGCCATTATGGGCGTCGGTCCCGTCGGGTTGATGACTGTGGTGGCCGCTCGGGCGTGTGGCGCCAAGACCATTATTGTGACCGACCTTGAGCCGATTCGATTAAAGGCGGCGATGCATCTTGGTGCATCCTTCGCGATAAATGTCCGCAATCAAGACCCTGTACAGGCGATTCGAAGGTTGACAGATGGAGTAGGCGTCGATGTCGTGCTGGAAACAGCCGGGAACCCAGAGGCGTTGCGAGCAAGTGTGGCGAGTGCGCGACGGGGAGGAAAATTGGCGATTGTCGGATTGCCGGCCAAAGACGATATCGCGTTGGATATTCCGTCGATTGTCGATAACGAGATCGACATTTACGGTGTTTTTCGATATGCCAATACGTACGCACGTGGCATTCAGATTTTGTCGTCTGGTATCGCTGACGTAAAGAGTATTGTGACCGACAGGTTTCCACTCGTGGCCGCGCAGGAGGCCATGGAGCGCGCGCGGACAAATCGAAGTGGCAGTCTGAAAGTGATGGTTTATCCAAACGACTGAGTATGAGGAGGCGTATGAAGAAACGCCAGGCCGACGAATTGTGCAAAACGACTAGGAACGTTAAATCTACACGTTAAATCTATGTGAACAGGAACGCGAAGCTTGCCCCGCGTTCCTGTAATTTTTAAATATGAACCGCGTAGGCACCTGGACCAATGAATGCCACGCCAACGGCAACCGCGATGAGTGCCAATGGGTATTCAAACCCGTTTTGTGTCGCCCAATAGCTTTTATTGTGGACGGCGAGAATGGCCACACCCATCGTAATGATGAACAACAGAGCGCTGATGGGCAGCCATAGACCGAGTGCAAACAGAAGGCCAGCCACCAGTTCTCCGAGTCCAGCGAGTAGTGCTGCCAGCGTGCTGGGCTTGATGCCAAGTGAATCGAGCCAGCCGGCGGTCCCTTTTAATCCGGGTCCTCCAAACCAGCCAAACAATTTCTGCGATCCATGCGCAGCAAATGTTACACCTATAACAATACGAATAATAAGTAGCCCTATACTCACACTGTACACTCCTTAATATATCAACTTACTAAATATAAGTCACGAATTGAATGATAGTACACATTTCGAGTATCGTCAATCCCTTTTTTATGTGGGGCGTTTATAAAAAAACCAGTCCAATTGGACTGGTTAGCTGTGTGGAGTTTGCGTGGGACTTTCGTTGGAAAGACCTTGTTGTTTGCGGGAGTTCTTCATCATCATTTGCATCGTTGCTTCCGTTTGAACGTGGTACCGTTTGTCAAATTTCACATTGTCGGGTCCGCTGAGCGCCAGCGTCATGTCGTTGCCCTTACGCTTGTTGGAATCTGCATTTCGCACAGTCATTATCCACCACGCTCCTTCCGGTTATAGGATGGTGTGAAGCCAGCCAAATTACATATACACTTTTTAGCTCCTGCGGTGAAAACCACTACATCTCTGCCGGAAGGGATAGTCAGCCGACTTCCGACTGACAATAAGATGGTCCAGCGTAATAAGGGACAAGGAGGGAGCAGTTTGGAGCATAAGAGGCCGGACCAGCATGCCGCGCCAAAAGCCCACGAGCCACGTTTAGCACCTGGTTTAGATGGTGTGGAGGGGTTAGACGCTGAAGCGACTCCCGAGGAAATCGCGGAGGAAAATATGACAAAGGTCACCAAATTGAAGTACGACGAGTATGACCCGAGTGAATCGTAAGTCGGAAATTTGTGCAACAGCGCTGGTATATGAAACAGGATGGGCTGGCAAACGGCCTACATGACAGGACATAATGAGGAGTGGTTAAATGTACGGCAACCAAATGCAAAGCATGAGCGCACAGTTGAACCAATGTCGCCAGATTGCACAGCAGATGATGCAACAGACGCAACAATCCAGTCAGCGCTATCAACAAATGATGCAACAGGAGCTTCAGAACGCGCAAACCTTGGAGCAGTTGGCACAGCGTGAACATCAAGCGGCGCAGATGATTGGCCAAGTGTTACAGGGGCATCAAACCGTTATGGAACAGATGCGGCAAGTTGAGCAAGCGTGCAACCAGATGGAACAGATGATGCACATGCAGGTGGTTTCCGGGTTTCAGCAGCCGTACGCAGGTCAAAATTCCGGCTTTCGGCAATAGGTGATGGGTAATGCGTTCAACCGGGATCCGCTGCACCAAGGCGGTTCTCGGTTGAACGTTTATCTGTTAAACACGTCTTACAACACGCGGCGTCCGTACAAAAATTTGTTCGACCAGTAGCTGTCATTCATGTTTACCGTCATGAGTCCGTGACTTGTCACGGCTGCAAACTGCTGGTTCCCAATATAAATGCCGTCGAATGTCGCAGTTCCATTTTGCCCGTAGAGATTGTAAAAAACGAGGTCGCCTGTCTCTAACTGCGAACGCGCAATCATGGTACCGACTTGCGCCTGTTCCGCGATGGTTCGCGGCAGTTGAACGCCGGCTTTTCCGAATATGTATTGCACAAATCCAGATGCATCCAATGAGACGCTACTTGGGTCGGCAAGCGCCTGTTGTACAGCGGTGTACACTTGCTTTTGCTTCTGCATGTTTCCGGGCTTTGTAGGAACGAGTTTGATGATTACATTTGATACAGGACTTGTTGTCGTGTTTTTGACTACCGGTTCTGTAGGTTTGGGTGCCGACTGGTGCTTTGAAGAGAAAGGTCCCCAGATGTTTATGATGACTGCCGCAACAGCCACGACGGAACCACCCAGCATCCCGCTGGCAACCATTTTATACCCGGTTTTCACGGTTTGTCCCCGCTTTCCTGCTGATGATAAGGTCGATTTGGGATTCCTCATAATTCAACAAGAATAAGTTCCACTCCATCTCGCTCCCCAATGTATACTACCTATTCGAGTCATATTCCTGTTTCTTGGGTGTGGTTTAAAATAAATGTCACAACTCCGCGTCGCTTGGTGTTGGACACAATATGTGTTACCGCCCGTCCTGAAATGCTCTATCTACTTAAAAGCTGCCCGATAAAGGCGAAAAACTGCGCATTAGTGCAGTTTTGATGCCTTATCGACACGAAAAGAAGCGCATGTGTCTTAATAAGACACCGGGTGGCCGGATTGGCCGAAGACTACCAGAGAAAATTGGATGAGCCTCACTCGTGCGGTACACTAGATAGGACGATGTTTTTGGAGGTAGTCCATGTGAATATAAAGGCGTTATGTATGTCTGTCGCAGTCGTTCTAACGTTGGGCGGCTGTGGGCAACTCAACCATTTGTCGGATGCCAATACGGCGCAAAAGGCCGGATCGACAACATTGAATCCGCAGGTGTATGCGACTTGCAAGGATATTTATACGAGTGTCAAGACGGCTGTGAGCCAAAACAAAGACACGCAGTTCGACGACAAGTTGAACAAAATTGAGCATATTGGCCAGAACAGTCCGCAGGGAACTCCGAATGCAGTTTTGTATCAGGATGCCGCGACGGTGGTTGCGCTGGATGATGCGATGAATGCCGAAGGGGCACCCGCAAGGGCAGCAGGCGACTTGTCCAAGGCGCTAGCCAAACTGAAGGCAGATTTGGATAAGTATCAAGTAAGCTAAATCGCGCGTTTGTCCCCTGGTGAATGTCGGCGACAGACTTGTCTCACTGCTCATACGCTACACGAGATGTGAGACAAGGAGGTCAATGTCTTATGGCAAATCTCAAGCATGTGCCGCACTTCACGCGCAAGTATAGGCGTACTCCGCGTCCAATGGATGCGTCGGCGACCATCCAGGCGGCTCCGTTTGGATGGTCTTCTTCAAATTGGTCTGGATACGCGATTGCGAGTGACACCAGTGGGACATATCAGAGCGTTTCTGCCTCGTGGCAGGTTCCTGCTGTGCAAGCTACGTCGACAAGCCCCGCGCCGTCTGGTTGGGGATGGCTGGGTCGCTTGCTCTCCTGGCTGTTCGGTGGCGGCGGACAGTCATCGACGGACGCATATTCAGCTACGTGGATTGGGATTGATGGGTTTAACAACAGCAACCTGATTCAAACGGGTACCGCTCAGAATATCGTGAACGGAAAGCCGCAATATTACGCTTGGTGGGAAATCCTACCGGCGGCAGAAACCGAAATTGACCCAGTGCAATATCCGGTTTCCGCTGGAGACATGATGACGGCGGCTATCGCCAAACAAGCGGATGGGACATGGCAAATTCAATTGGCCAACCAGACGCGCGGTTGGACATTCTTGAAGAATGGGATTCAGTATACTGGACCGCAAACGTCGGTTGAGTGGATTGAAGAGGCGCCAGAAGTCAACGGATCGATTACTTCTTTGGCCAACTATGGTCAAGTGACGTTTTCCAACATTACAGTGAATGGTGCAAATCCGAATTTACAAATTAGCGAAGCAGGTGTGTTGGTACAAGGGAATCAGCAACTGTCCACGCCGTCTGCACCTGGCCCCAATGGCAATGATTTTAACATCGCATACGGGGCTACGCAGCCGTCCGCGCCGGGCACCTGATGCCTCAGCAACTGCGCTGAACCTGTGAATGCGCGCAGCATGCGTGTGACAATACTCGTCTGTTTTGCCCGCCTTTTCACTCTGTGGTGAGGGGCGGGCTTTTTGCTCGTCTGCTAAATGCCTTGCAACGGGTGCGCGATTTCCGGCATGATATGGGCAGATGCTCCAACGGAGGTGGTTATATATGCAGACGATGAAGGCAGTTGGGTTGTATCGATATCTGCCCATTACGGATGAGGAAAGCCTGATTGACCTCGAAGTCGAGATGCCAGTTCCGACTGGGCGAGATATCTTGGTCGAGGTGAAGGCGGTATCCGTCAATCCAGTCGATACCAAGGTGCGTGCGCCAAAGGATAAGGTGGAATCGCAACCAAAGATCCTCGGTTGGGATGTGGCAGGTGTCGTCCATGCTGTAGGACCGGACTGTACGCTGTTTGCCCCAGGAGACAAGGTGTATTATGCGGGGAGCATTACACGTCAAGGCGGGAACTCGGCTTATCACTTGGTGGATGAGCGGATTGTCGGGCGGATGCCAAGCTCCTTGAGTTTTGCGCAGGCTGCTGCGTTGCCGTTGACGAGCATCACGGCGTGGGAAGGCATGTTCGACCGTCTTCGCATCTCCCGCGAACCAGCCGACAATCAGGGGCGCAGCATTCTCATCGTCGGGGCGGCTGGCGGCGTGGGATCGATTGCCACGCAGTTGGCAAAATTGGCGGGCTTGACCGTCATCGGTACTGCGTCACGCGAGAAGTCAAGCCAATGGGTCAAGGACCACGGTGCAGATTACGTAATCAATCACTACGAGCCATTTGTCCCACAGCTCAAGGCGATTGGTTTCGAGCATGTGGACTATGTCTTCTGCTTGAACGCCACGGAGGCGCACTGGGGTCAGATGGCAGAGGCGGTTCGACCGCAGGGTATGGTTTGCTCTATCGTCGAGGCAAAGTCAGACTTGAATCTGAACCTGCTGAAGGAAAAGAGCGGTACATATGTGTGGGAGTACATGTTTACCCGCGCAATGTTTCAAACGGATGATATGATAGAACAGCACCATCTCCTAAATGAATTGGCGAAACTGATTGATTCTGGGCAGATTCAGACGACTGTGACGGATGTGCTGTCGCCGATTAATGCTGAAAATCTACGGCGGGCGCATGCCATGATAGAGTCGGGATCAACCATTGGGAAGATTGTGCTGGAGCACTTTTAATGAGGCCCAAGTGTGGGCGAGTTGAACAATTCTAGCCGCGGTACAAATTTTTTATGGGAACCGTGGTATAGTATCGTGATGTACTGACCATAATGCTGTTAGCATCACGAGACACAGAAGAGCCCGGACGCATATTTATGCAACCCGGGCCCGCCTGTGACATTCCACGTGTTTAGGCTACACAAGGAAGAGATTGTGTACAAGCCCGGATCATGATACACTGCACGCAATTGGATCGTGAAAATCACGGGAACAGTGGAAAACTGCAGCACTAATACGTATTCATTGCAGGAGGTTGTTTAGATGAACAAGCAAGATTTGATTAACAAGACAGCAGAAAAGACTGGCCTGACCAAGAAGGACAGCGAAGCAACGGTCAACGCGATTTTTGAGACCATCGAGGAAGCATTGAGTGCTGGCGAAAAGGTGCAAATCATTGGCTTTGGCACATTCGAGACGCGCGCACGCGCCGCTCGCTCTGGCCGCAACCCACAAACTGGGGAAGTCATTGAGATTCCGGCGTCTACCGTTCCGGCATTCAAACCAGGTAACAACCTGAAAGAAAAAGTAAAGTAAATCGATTAGGTTTACGAAAGAAAGGGCAGCCAGCCTCGAGGAACTTTCCTCGTGCTCGCTGCCCTTTTGGCGTTTCTACACTGTTTCAGCCAGCTTACGGCAATTGGTTCGCTGGTGATGACAGCCAGTTGGATGGAATCTTCGTGTTCGTCCAATCCTGTTTCGGCATAAATGACGCGTGGTGTTCGTCGAAGTACGCATCGAGCATCTGGCGTGCAATGCGGCCAGCCAGGGATGCACCATAACCACCACCTGGAATCATAATCGCCATCGCCACTTGTGGATGGTCAAGCGGTGCGTAACAGATGAACACCGAGTTGTCCGTCTTTTGGTTGTGAATTGTGATTTGTGCAGTACCCGTCTTTGCGGCGACTTTGTACGGCGCGTCGGTAAACAGGCCATTTGCCGTCGCGTCCTGACCACCTGTCGTCACCTCGTACATCGCCTGCTTAATCAAATCGTAATACGTTTGCGATCCGCCCACTTGCCCAGTCACTTTTGTCTTGACGGTCGACAAAGGTTTCGCTCCGTTCGTCGGCGTATCTGTTGGGCTATACACTTTGTCCAGCAAATGTGGCTGCAATTTCTTCCCGTTGTTTGCGAGGGTCATCGCATACTCGGCTAACTGCATGGTCGTGAACGATTGAGATTGTCCAATGCCCGCTTCTGCCAAACTGGCGGGGGTGCCGTTGTTGGCGTACTCCCCGGTCTTTTTAATCGACTCTTCACTCGCCTGCAGGTCGTACGGAACTTCTTCTTCCTTACTTGTGTCGTAGATATAAAACTTCCCTGACTCCTCACCTGGCAAGTCGATGCCCGTCTTTGGACCCAATCCGAAATCCCACTCGCCTTGGAAGAGCGCGTTGATACCCTTCGCGAAGTCGGTGTTTAAATAGTGTTGGTAGCTGCCGTCACTCGGCGGATAGCTACCCCCACTGACTGAACTGCTGCCAAACCACTTTCCGAGTCGGAGTCCGACTTGATAGAAGAAGACGTCACTGGAGACCGCGATGGCGCGAATGGGATCAAGCCAGCCAAACCGCATGCCTTCGTCCTCGTTCAACCAGGTTTTGCCGATATACAACCCGCCTTCGTCGTCCAACGAGTAATCGGGTGTGACGGCGCCTTGTTTCAACGCGGTGAGCAAATTCGCCGGTTTCACTGTTGAACCGGGGTTTTGAATGTCCTGTATCGCATTGTTCAACTGTGCCCCTGAATTCTCCAGGTAGTTTACTTGTGCACTTGTCATGGGCTTGCCACTGGTAAACCAGTTCGGGTTCAAGTATGGGTAACTCACCATCGATATGACGCCGCCGGTCTTGACGTTGAGCATGACCGCCGCAGCGTTGGTGATCAAGCTCTTGTTATCCGAACTGTTGATATCATTCATGATGATATTCTGTGCTTCGGCTTGCATGTGGCCGTCGAGCGTCAATTGGAGGTTGTCCCCAGGCGTTGCCGCTGGTGCTGAGCCGACCGTCTGGACTGTGCCGGTCGAAGGATCCACCGTCAACAACTCTTCACCAGGTTTTCCTTGAAGTTTTGATTCGTATTCCTGTTCAATGCCTGTCGTACCAACTTTTTGGCTCACAATGTAACCTTTATTCAAATACTGATTTTTATTTTCGGCTGTGATGCTGCTGACGTAGCCTAAGACTTGGCCTGCCAAATCCCCTTCTGGATATTGGCGTTGATACGTCTGCGTAATTTCCACGTTGGGCAAATCCGACTTATGTTCAACCACGTACGCGATTTGACTCTTCGTCGCGTTGGTTTCCAAGGGAATCTGCAAATCGGTTTTGTCAGTCGTCATCGTGTGGTACAAAGCTTGCGGCGTCTTGTTTAACACGGGCGCCAATTCGTTCGCGATGTTGTGCAACGTGGTCTTTGGAATCGACGTGAAATTGTCGAGCACGATGGTATCGGATGGCGTATCCCAAGCCAAGACCTGGCCATTGGCGTCGTAAATCCATCCACGCTGTGGCGTTTCCGCTACGCGTACAAATTGCGTATTGACCTCGGCGTTGCGAAACGTGGGCCCTTTGACAATTTGAACGTACGCCCCGCGTAAGATGAGCCCCGTAAACGACAAGAAAATAATGAAGTAGACGGTGTTGATGCGGAGCATTTTTTTCATTTTTTTCGGCTTATCCTGATTCATGCAACCATACCTCGTCGTGGGCGCGTCGGGAGAAGTTTACCGACCACCAGTATTTTCGGAAGTGCAGCCCTAGACGCAATGTGGGATTGGGCTTGTACGGAAGAAACATAAAAAAAGGCACTCTCTGATGCCTATTATTGATCTCGAGACGACATAACCAGTGTCCGTTAAAAACCATAGGGTTTCAACGGGAAATGATCTCATTCCCGTATGAGATCTGGAAGACGTTTACCCGCGACCATTTCAGGGAAATTGCGGTGCATTTTCAGCTGCAGTGAAACCGTGAAGAAATGCTCTTTCTATTATAGCCGTCCAATGAATCAGTTTGGAGAATAGAATCGAGAAATTGAGAGATTTGTCGAAAACCGTTTAAAATCATGTCTTCCATCTCGCCTTTCATCATCCGGCCCACTTGATGACGCCCGTTCAACGGGCTTCGCCATGTACAGGAGCTGGTACCTACGCTTGTATGCGAGGGGCAGTGGGATCACAGTGGGGCGTCTCGAGGTCTGTCACTTCCGCCAGTTTGAGAAGGTAATAGCACTCCTCACGCGCCATGTGGTCTGGAAGTAGCGGTTCGAGAATGCCCAACTGTTCGTCGGACAGACGCAATTCCTTGATTTCGCCGAGAAACTCGGAAAATAGCTTCATTTCGAGGCCAACGTCGAGGTTGAACTTCGCAAGCGCTGGAAAGTCGGTCAATTGGGTGCGCAGGAATCCGGCGAATTCGACGGCCTTTAGGTAGTAGGCTTCAAACTGCTTGCGAAACGCCTCGCTCTTGGCGGCGGTTTGTTTTTGTGACGGATCGACTTGTTGCGTGATGGTTCCAGCGTGTCCGTAGGCATCTTGAAGCCAGAGTAGGTGGTGGTGCACGGGGTTTTGCAAGGGGGGTATCTGGCCCGCACACAAGTACTGAAGGATGCGCAGATATTCGTCGATCTCGTTGAGCATATGGTTCAAAAACGTCGGCGGCAAGCTGATGGAGATGCGTCCGACCAGGTGGCGTTCGAGAATGGAAAGCTTATAAGCGCGCAGCTTGTTCGCGTAGCGGTAGGCGCGTCGGTTGATGTCCGGTAGTGCGCTGGCCGCGTCGTCCATCTTCGCCACTTCAAGCAACCGGTCAAACCGGTTCATGAAATAGATTGCGCCGCGAATTTCCTCCTCTTCTTTCGGGGCGAGGCTGGTGTAAAAGAAGCGGGCG
The DNA here is from genome assembly GCF_022674245.1 of Alicyclobacillus acidoterrestris. Lineage (GTDB taxonomy): Bacteria > Bacillota > Bacilli > Alicyclobacillales > Alicyclobacillaceae > Alicyclobacillus > Alicyclobacillus acidoterrestris. Next base: position 3,655,872 of record NZ_CP080467.1, on the reverse strand, counting down.
TGATCGCCTAAAACTTGTAACCAAAAGCGGTGTTCAAACAGCGCTGTCTGCACGTAATCCATTTGTGTATAGCCCTCCATTCGTCAGCACTAGCCTATGATTTTGCGGCTAGGCTGGTGACAGGGAGAGGGGGCTGTAGAACAGCGCTGATGGGCGTTTCTAGGGCGTGGAATCGTGCTAGAATGAGAAGCACCACACTTTTTTGTGTGGGCACGAATGCGTGCGAATTTGCTTACAATGGCCAGAGTTCTGTGTTGCAGGCGGCAACCAATGCAGCGTGAGTGGGTTGGAGGAGACGGCGGTGCACAACAACTGGGCTTTTCTTGCCCCACAGCCTGGGCAGATGGCACCCAACTGGTGGGAACCTGGTCGAGTTCATATTGACATAGAGTCGGATGCATTGCATCTTGCGGCGGAACAGCCCTTGCGTGTACTGAGTTCGGCTGTGTTGGGGGCAGGGCTGCGCGATAGCCACCACGTGTTGAACTTTCAAGTGGAGGCGGACTACGCGCGCACCGACCCGGAAAATGACATTGCATCGCGATTAAAGCGACGCGGGATTTGCCCGGACGATGCACTAGCCTTGATGACGGCTGTTCGCCTCGCCGACGCAAGTTATGTCGTGGCAAAGGGAGATGGTTGGGATATCCTGACTGTCGTCACGTGCGGCTTTCGCAATGCGGCGAGCGTTGCAGACTTTTTGTCTGACGGTCGACCTGACGATAGACAGCGTGTGTGGACCGTGGGAACCATCAACATCATCAGCGTCGTTCACGGTTGGCTTACGGATGGGGCCTTGGTCAATGCTGTCATGACTGCTACAGAGGCGAAGACCGCTGCGCTTGTGGCGTTGGGCGTGCGAACGCGCCCAGCCAATAACTGGGCGACGGGCACGACGTCAGACGCCATCGTCATCGGCTGTGATCAGTTTGCGAATGCGCACCAGGTGACGTACACGGGTCTTGCGACGCCGTTTGGTCAGGCGTTGGCGCAGACCGTCTATCATGGCGTACTCGATTCCGGCGTGAAATATCGCGATCGTCTACAAACGTCGAGCGTGGCTAGTCGTGTCGGAGACGTCAATTTTCGCAATGTGACAGGGAGGTCGTAGCTTTCATGCAGTGGGTCAATCCCTGTCTGTTGGCGGGTGCGGCGATGTTGGCTGATTGTGTTTTGGGAGACCCGCCTCGTATCCCGCATCCGGTCGTCATCATCGGAAAATGGATTGCGTGGGCAGACCGCGCGTGGAATCAGCAACCAGAGCGCGCTTTGCCCACCCGCGCGCTTGGCGCTTTCTTGACGGCGGTGACCGTACTCGGGGCAGGGGGCCTCAGTTGGTTGCTGATTATCTTGTTATATCTCATCTCACCCTGGTTGGCAGTGGTCGTCAATGTGTGGCTGATTTCGACGACAATTGCCTGGCGCGGCTTGGTACAGGCAGGTAAGTCGGTTTATGACGCCTTGCACAATGAAGGCATTGGCGCTGGACGGCAGGCGGTTTCGATGATTGTCGGTCGCGATACGGCCCACCTCGACGAAGCGGAGGTCACCCGCGCGTGCGTGGAGACGCTCGCTGAAAATATCGTCGATGCGATTGTCTCCCCCGTCGTGTTTGGGTGTATCGGCGGTGCACCGCTCGCGATGGCGTATCGAGCGGCGAACACACTGGACTCGATGGTGGGGTACAAAAACGACCGATATCGATACTTTGGCTGGGCGTCTGCGCGGCTGGATGATGTGCTGAATTACATCCCTGCGCGGCTCACCGCAGGCCTCCTCTACATCGCCATTGCACTCTCTGGTGGCAAGGCCCGCCGAGCATGGCGTATCTATCGCCGCGACGCGCATCTGCACCCAAGTCCAAATAGCGGTATCCCAGAGTCAATGGTCGCTGGCGCGCTAGGTGTTCGCCTCGGGGGGCAAAACGTATACGGTGGCGTCATCTCGAATCGGGCGACGATGGGTGACGCCCTGCGCCCACTGACAGCCGCCGACATCCGGGTCACCATGCGCTTGGTGTCGACTGTGTCATGGGTGCTATTCTCTGCAGTCGTCTGTGCAGCGGGTGTCGTTGTGGCCGTCTCTAGTCGGTGAGCCTGTTTGTCACTGCCGATTGTGGAGAGACGGCTGCGAGAATGCGCGCGTGTTGCGAATACCAGTCGAGGAATACATAAGGGAGCGTTTATATGGCACATGGAGGACGAGTTTACGAGTATGCGGCGGCAAGTGGTGTGGATGTGGCCAATATCGTGGATTTCAGCGCCAATATCAACCCACTCGGGCCACCTGCGAGCGTGTTAAAGGCCATCGAAACCGCAATGCCCCGGATTGTTCATTATCCAGATGCCCGCCATCAGGCAGTGAAAGAAATCCTGGCACAGGCGCACCAGGTGGACGTTTCAGCACTTTTCTGCGGCAATGGTGCCACAGAGGTGATAGAACTCGTCTTTCGGGAGGTGCGCCCGCGGCGGACGTTTGTGTTAGATCCTGCGTTTTCCGAGTATGCCGACATCGCCAAACGCATGGGATCACAAATCGAGCGTGTACCGCTCAAACGCACACAAATCACATGGGATTTGCCACTGGACGTACTGGATACACAGTTAGAGGACGGTGACCTGGTCGTCATCAACACCCCACACAATCCGACCAGTACCGTGTGGCCGTGGGATACCTTTCGGACACGCGCTTTGAACTGGTGCGAGCGGGGGGTGACGGTCGTCATCGACGAATCGTTTATCGACTTTCTCCCGCAGAGTTCGAGCCTTTCAGCCATCGCTGATGCGTGTATGCATCCTGGGTTATTTGTCATCCGATCCGCCACGAAAATCTACGCCATCCCCGGGCTCCGCTTTGGCTTTGGCATCGGGCACCGCGACTTTGTGCGGGGGATTGAAGGGAATCGCGACGGTTGGAGCGTCAACGCGCTCGCCCAGGCGGCGGCGTGCGCAGCCTACTGTGATGAGCAATTCCTCCAGGAGACCCACACGTGGCTTGCGTCTGAGCACGACTATTTGCGACAGACGTGGGGCGCGGATGAGCGCCTGGTTTGGCATGCGCCGAATGTCAACTTTTTTATCGCTTCGTTCGCGATGCCACATGTCCGGGAGCACGTTCAAGACGCGTTGCGCAAGCGCGGCATTCTCAGCAGAGCTTGCGACGATTTCCACGGTCTCGACAGCACGTATGTACGTTTTGCCATTCGCAGCCATCAGGACAATCAATTGTTGTGGACGTCCGTTGTCGCTGCGCTCGACGCCATCCCTTGCGAATCGCTGTGAATTTTTGTATTTCCGGTGGCGCATAGAAGGAACAAAGTGAATTGGGGGAGAACTTAGAGCGTGGCACGTTTATGAATTTACACATCATTGGAGTCGGTGAGAATGGCCTCAGACGGACCACTGCGTTTTATTTTGGAGGATGTGTCTAACGCTGTTGTCAGTTACGTGTCGGATCTTGTGTTCGTGTTAGATCTAAATGGGCATATTCAGGACGTATCGCCGTCCGTGTCTGACAGCACGCAAATCTCAAAGCACGCCCTTTTGAACCAGCCACTGTCGCAATATTTGCATCCACACGATGGATTGCAACTTGAAGCGTGGCTTCGCGATTTGCGAAGCGGTCAGATGCCTTGTGTATGTGAAGCGCAGTGGCGCTGGCTGCGGGAGGCATGTGAGTCGCTGGTGCTGCAAGTCAAAGTCATCCCGCACGAGATAAATACGGGGCAATTGCAGTGCGTCGTCGTCTGCGCCCAGGATGTCACAGAGCGGCGCCGCATTGAAGCGCAATTACACCGAAGCCAACAGGTTTACAACTCCCTGTTCGCATGTAATGCGGACGCGGTGTTCGCACTTGATTTAAATGGGCGCTTCATCGAGGTGAATGAGGCTTGTGTCCGCGTCTCAGGGTACACGCAAGAAACGCTTCTTGGCATGCCGTTTCAAGTGTTGGTGGCCCCACAGGAGTTGGACGCGGTCATCCGGCGATTTATGCTCGCGTGCCAAGGTGAGGCAGGAGAGCAAGACGTGACCATCATCCATCGCGGTGGGGAGCGCCTCACGCTCAACATTACGACGGTGCCGATTGTGGTCGACGAGGAGATTGTCGGAATCTATGGGATTGCCAAGGACATTACGGCTCTCCGCTACAAAGAAAAACTACTGTTGGCGCAAATGTCCGTATCGAAGGAGATTGCGGCAGGCGACGACATCGAACATACGCTCGAGAGTATTGCGAATCGGGTAGGAGAACTCTTAGAGGACGCGATTCCTTGCATGATGCTCGTTAGTGAAGAGGGCGGTACGCTTTTGCCTGCAGCGTCCTCGGATAAACTCTCGATGACTTATTTGAGCGCCATGAGCGGGATACCGATAGGCCCCAATTCAAGTAGTTGCGGCAGTGCGGCGTATCACAACGACCTCGTTATCACGACGGATATTGCGCGTGATTCGATTTGGGACAAGTACCGGGCCTTGGCCGAGGCGGAGGGACTACAGTCGTGTTTCGCCATCCCCATTTTGTCGGATGACCAGCAAGTGGTTGGGACATTTGAGCTGTATTACCGAACGCAGCGGGAGCCGACCGCTGCCGACATCGAGGCCCTAAGGACGTTTTCGCATTTAGCGGGACTCGCGATTTCGCGGCATCAAAATGCGTCAAAATTGCACGCGCTGGCGAATACAGATCCGTTAACGGGGCTGCCAAACCGCCGTTATTTTATGAATCACTTGCGGCAGGCAGCACAGGCGGGGGAGCCAGTGGGATTGATTTTTCTCGATCTCGATCGCTTCAAGTGGATTAACGACACATTAGGACACGCCTTCGGCGACAAGGTGCTCACGGAATACGCCAGGCGGGTGTCAGACTGCCTCGACCGGCGCGTCTTGTTCTCGCGGTTGGGTGGCGACGAGTTTGCGGTTATCGTCCCGGATGTCCGCACGGAGAAAGACGTGATGCGGGTTGCTCAGCAAATTCTTCGGCTGTCCGACAAACTGATTCACATTGATGGTCACAGCTTGCGCGTCACAGCCAGTATTGGCACGTACTTGTCGACCGAGGCAGAGCGCGACGTCGAGGCGCTTTTGAGCAACGTGGATACCGCCTTGTACACGGCGAAAAATAGCGGGCGAAACAATATTAAGCCTTTCGATCCGCACATGCGGTTTGTTACATACGACCATTTAGTCATGGAAAGCGATATTCAAAATGCGATCGATGAAAATCAGTTTTACATGGTCTATCAGCCGAAGTTTGACGCCCTGACCCGCTCGATGACAGGGCTGGAAGCGCTCATTCGCTGGCGGCACCCACGCAGTGCGATGATTTCCCCAGGTGACTTTATCCCTGTAGCAGAACAAGCAGGCCTCATTAGCGCCGTGGACGATTGGGTCTTGCGCGAGGTGTGTCGCCAGATTCGCGTTTGGGAGAAAGCGGGTCTGCAAGTGCCAGTGAGTGTCAACATCTCACAGATTCACTTTCAGCAACTCGATTTCACGGATTGGCTGAGGAGAACGATTGAGTCGTACGACGTGAATCCAAAGTTGATTGACATTGAAATCACTGAAACGGCCCTCATGCAGCATTATGATGAAGATCACATCCTTGCCAAGCTTCAGGAACTGCGTGAGATTGGCGTTTCGTTGTCCATCGACGATTTCGGCGTGGGCCATAGCTCCCTCAACCTACTGCGAACGTTTCCGGTCGATTTTCTGAAGATTGATCAGAGTTTTGTGCGAGACCACGAAAAGCCCGACATTGTTACGGCGATCATTCAGTTGGGCCATAGTCTTGGCATGCAGGTGGTGGCAGAGGGCGTGGAAACGCCATATGAGTTAGAATTCTTGACCACACAGGGATGTGACGAGATCCAAGGTTTCTTGCTGGCGAAACCAATGTCTCCAGACGACATTGCCACGAAATTGTCGAACGACGAGTTGCACATCTACTGAACTTCGGGGAATGCTATGAGACGGGTTATCATTGGGAGGAGTTTTCATGTTTGGACGAAACCGCCGGGACTTCGAATTGAGTGAGCCAGACATCGCGGATGCGTGTTGTGATTTTATCGCCAATCGACTTGGCTGCATGCCTCAAGATGTGCTGGTCCAATTGACATTCAGCGACGAGGACGGTTTTGGTGCAGAGATTACCGTGCGCGGTATCCGGGAGAAACCCATGCAGCAGCTCGACTTGATTGACGCGATTCAGGAATATGTCGCGGACCGTGATCGGTTTCGCGGCGGTGACAGCGGCGTGACCCACGTGGAACTTCAGTTTGCGGAGCACCGTGGCGTGTATGCGATTGTTCAATTTTTATGACAGATGATGATTTTTGACGGAGGTGGAGTCCCAACGCGGGGCAACAATATTTGAACAGTTCGTCGGCAATTGTGAATATCATTTTGATTTTGGTCTTGATTTTTCTCAATGGTTTTTTTGTGGCTGCAGAATTCAGCCTTGTGAAGGTCCGTTCAAGCCGAGTGGATGAACTTGTCATTCAAGGCCATAAGCGGGCCAGAATGGCAAAATCCGTGGTCAATCATCTTCACACCTACCTATCGGTGTGCCAATTGGGCATTACCCTGACATCTCTTGGACTCGGCTGGGTGGGCGAACCGACCGTCGCCCACTTGTTGGAGCATCCGCTGACCCGCGTAGGCTTAGGGGGCGCCGTCGATACGATTGCGTATATCATCAGTTTTGTGGTGATTACGTACGTGCATATTGTCCTAGGCGAAATGACGCCCAAATCCTTAGCGATTCATCGCGCGGAAGCCGTGGTACTGAACTCGGCACCGGTGTTGACCATCCTCGGCAAACTGATGCATCCATTCATTTGGATTCTCAATGGCTCTGCGAACGCCTTTCTTAAGTTCTTGGGCATTAACGTATCCGAGGAAGAGGGGGAGGCGTATACAGAACACGAGTTGCGCATCCTCATGAACGAAAGCCACAAGAGTGGCCTCATCGACAGTACCGAGATGTCGTTGTTGGACAATATCTTCGAGTACTCCGATAGGGTTGCACGCGAAATCATGATTCCGCGCATCGACATCATCGCAATCTTCTGCGGCGACACCCGCGAGGACATTTTGCAACTCATCGAGCATCACGAACATACGCGATATCCTGTGGCGCAGGGGGACAAAGATCACATCGTCGGGTACATCCATATCCGCGACCTGTATATGCGGGTGCGGGACGCTAATGGCAGCGTGATCGATTACCTGCGGCCCATCCTCAAGGTCCCCGAAACCACAGAAATTCACGATGTGTTGCGGCGGATGCAAAAGCATAAGACGCAAATTGCCATTGTCGTGGACGAGTACGGCGGCACGGCTGGGCTCGTCACCTTGGAGGACATTATTGAGGAACTAGTGGGCGAAATTCAGGACGAGTTCGATAATGAGCAGGTTCCTGTGGTGAAATCAGACCATGGCTACTCGGTGGATGGCCATTTGCTTATCGATGAAGTTGCAGATTTGCTCGGCATCGAGTTTCATCTAGCCGATGTCGACACCATTGGTGGCTATATCCGATCCCGCTTGCCCAAAATCCCCGAACAAGGCGACGCGGTCGAGTTCGACCGATTCACCTTCACAGTCGAGCGCGCCGAACACGGTCGAATCTCTCGAGTGCGTATTACAAGGTTGGACGCCCAACAATCCGCAGAGTGATTTGCGTGGATGCTGCAAGGCCGGCAACCGTCGTCGGGGGAAGGGTGCCGGGTCTGGCGTTGGTGCGGGTTGGGGCGCGGGGGCGGGCGTGTGCGTGGGATGGGGCACAACAAAATTGTCTTATATTAAGACATTTACGCGTCATTCGTCGCGCATAAGACACAAAATGTGCCCTAATCATCGAATTTTGTCCTTGAATGGGTACGTATGGAGCAGATAAGGCATTTCGCATGCCTTAAATCCCTGGCGTGATCAAAAAGTCCGAAAATAAGGCAGATATGTTCACTAGCGTTGCATTAAACTCGTTTGCAAATGTCAAGCGTGGCAATTCGTCTCTCCATGATATAGAACAGAATATTCAGACCTATCGTTTTGACCTAGATGGACTAAAAAGCCATAGTTCCCTTAACAAGTTGCCCAAATCCCACATTTTGGCTATCAGATTGGGTCGTACACCATACTCTCTAAGTGCTCAATCTCTTCGTCTATGTACTGCTGTAACGTCATTGCGAAGATTTCTTCTGTCTTCACCTTCTTTCGCCCAGTTGATGCTCTTGTGGGTGGCCGGCTTAAATAACACCGAAACTCTGTGAAGGGCTCTGACCAATGCCATCGTACACATTTGTAGACATCGAGCAGTCTTCCCGGATGTTTGACCCTCAACCGCAACAACACGAGTAAACAGAAGGTAATCAATGCAATGCGCAATTGGTTGTAGACCGCATTTTCGCTCTTCCCATAGAATTTCTTTACATGCAGGTGTTGCTTAATCCATTTGAAGAAGAGTTCGATCTGCCAACGATTCCTATACAAATCACAAATCTCTGTTGCATCCATCGTTAAATCGTTTGTGAGTATCATGATTCTTCGTCCATCACTGTCCAGTACTTCGAGCCAGCGCGTTGGATGAACCATATTCCGGAACTTCGAACCCAGCCGTATGACTGCATCTCGAACAACGAGTGAATCTTGTGCCACAGGTCGCTCTTCATACACTTCCATGATGCTGGCATTCTCCCGAAGTCGTGTGACAAAGCGTGTTCCATTCAGGATATACTCGTCAAATTTCTGATAATCGACGTAACCACGGTCGAATACGTTGAGTGCATCTGGCTCATTGACCACCAGATTGTCCATTTGAGTCCTATCCGCTGGTTTGGCAGGCGTCAGAATCTCCTTATCCGGATACGCCAGGTCATTCTCAAATACGAGGCGCAGGTGCAGTTTCACACCTGCCTTTGTCTGCCTAAATTCTGCCCACGGATATTGAGAGACGCACATCGTGATGGTCGAAGCGTCAATCAAGTTCATCCGCTTTAATGCCTGTGTGGCCTTCTTTGCCCCGACAGTACGGGCAATTTGCGCAACACATCGTTGGAAAACGGACGATGGAAACTTCGTGTCCATCTGTCTCAATTTACGGGACAACTGTGATGTGCTGATCGACTCGAGACCAAGTTCAGCCTGTAGTTGTTGATTCTCGTTCAACAAGGCACTCAGACTGGTTAAGGAGTCGATTTGCTGCAACTGGGCAAACACAAGCAATTGGAGAAACGTGATGGAATCGAGTTTCTTCGTGTACCTATCCAGACCAAGTGTTTTAATCTCACGCAACATTTCCACTGGATTCAGTGGAGAAAGGTATTCCGCCAATGTGGATTTTATGATATGCTTGCCCATGTGCGTCCTTAGATTAGATTTGGACAGGGCAACCTGTTCTTTCTATTCTAAGGATTTTTTATGTCCTTGAGGTTACAACATCTTGAACATTCGAATCCTTCTGTTCGGTTTTAATTAGCCTCCCCTCTTGACAAACCCTAAAAATTTTAATGCAACGCTAGGAGCGTGTCCGAGTAATTGACCCAAGGACACGCTCTACACTGCCCCTCTCCTTGGATCAAAGTGGTGAATTCTGTCCCTCAGCGTGAAGTTGTACCTACACCGTGCTGTCTCGCCCACGGCGCAAGGGTCAGGCCATCGCCAACTTCAACCATCCGTACCGGAATATCTTCAAGAGATTGTGACACATGGCCACTAAAGACCACTCTCCCTGCACCTTGGCAAGCCCACGCAGGGAAAAGCGAACGAATCCCATGCATGCCTTGATGTGGCCATACACAGGCTCAACAATGACCTTGCGCTTGGCGTATATCGCTCGTCCACGCTTCGTCATTAGCTTGCGTGCCATCCGTTGCTTCGGCGTATATGACTTGGGTATTCGTCCCCTCGGGCATACTGGAATCTCACCGTGTTTTTGTCGTCCGGTCGCAATGTACGGTTCAACCCCTCGTTCTTCCAGCCACTTGACATCGTCCTGCGCATAATAGCCTGCATCACCCAAGAGTTTCTTTGGCATCCGCCCCGTGTTCTGCTTCGCCATGTCCACCAGCGTCCTGAGTACCCCGGCATCGTTCGGAGAGTTGGTCACTTCCGTTGCCACAATGATCTGGTACGCTTCATCGACTACGGATTGCACATTGTACGCCTGCACAAACCCATCCTTGGACGGCATGATGCGGGACTCCGGGTCTGTAAAGTTCCGCTGGGCCTTGTCTTCCGGGACTGCCTTCACGGACCTACGACCTTTTAAGCCACGCCGCTTCTTGTCGCCAGACTGCCCCTCGTCGTCATCCCGTTTCTCATCATCATCATCGTCTGCTTGCGCCCGCTCGGCTTCCGCCTTCGCCTTCGCTTCGGCTTCCAGCGCAGCCATCGCTTCCTGAATCTTCGCCAAGCGACTTTGCCGACGGGCCAACTCCTCTGGCAACTCATCCCCACGTGCGTCGCCGTACAGCTTGTCTTCCCGCCTGTCCGTCCGTTCCGCTTCCCGCACTAACTCCGCAATTTCCTGACGCAGACGCTGTTCTTCTTGCTTCATCCGCCCATAGCTCATCGCCTTGTGTTTGGAAGCATTCGCCCGGACTTTCGTCCCGTCCAGCGCCACATGCCCCATCTTGACCATGCCAGCGCCCTGGGCAATCCTCAGCACCTGAAGGAACAATTCCTTGAACACGTGCAGATGCCGCTTCCGAAAGTCACTGATGGTGCGGAAGTCCGGACACTGATTGACGGACAACCACCGAAAAGCTACCACGTCCTCACATGCCGCTGCGATTTTCCGAGACGAGAAGACACCCGTGCAGTAGGCGTAGATGAGAACTTTCAACAACATCACAGGATGATACGGCGGGTAGCCCCGCAGTTCCCGTTCGTACGGCTCCGTGATAGCAGACGTATCCAACCTATCTACAACATCGCTGATAAACCGTGCCAAGTGGTTTTCCGGCAACCACTCGTCCAAGTCCGGTGGCAGTAGGAGCAGTTGATCGTGGTTGTGACCACGGAACTTCTTTCGTGGCATGGCGAAGCCTCCCCGACGTTGTTACAGTTAGCTTCGCCAATGATCCGGAAATTCCCTTCTGGAAACTGATTCAAGGATTACTCGGACAAGCTCCTAGTGAGATATGTTGTCTTATACGACATGCCGATGCGCGCACCCGCTTGGCGCCCTGGTTCTTCCAATGTTGGACTGCTGGCTTTACATCACAGAGACCGTAGTAAGTGAGTGGGAATCGATAGTTTTTCATGCCAGTGGCAAATCTGTCACGCGAAAGTTTCGACGATAGGGGCTGTCTCAAAAGTCACCGCAGATGGCTTGAGGGATGGCCCCTATCGTCGTAATGGAGAAACGTCAGTCCATCACGATAGGTGGATCTACGGTTACGCTCCCACCTGGATATGTAATAGTGATATAAAGATGGCTACCTTCAACGGACGAGGTAATGGTTACACCTGGTACACACAGGGAGTGGTTATCTCCTGTGCTTGCACTCGCTAATGCCGGTACGGCAACCACCGAGCTTGCGCTCAATGCACCAATGACTGCTGCTTTTTTGAACAGATTCATCACTTTGACCTCCCACTAGATGTCTTGAAATGTATCGACCAGCGATAGAAATGTATCTACGACATCAGGGTGATAAGCAGTACCCCGAAGTTCGCGGATTTCACATATCGCCTGATCTTTTGATTTTGCGCGCTGATAGGGACGATTGGATGTCATGGCATCGTAACTATCGACGACGGCTACGATGGAGGCTCCTACATCAATCTGGTTGCCCATCAATCCGTGAGGATACCCACTTCCGTCAAAGCGCTCATGATGTTGCTCTGCAATCACACCGGCTTCGATAAGGTGTGGAACGCCTGTTGAGGCGAGTATTTCCTTTCCGAAAGTCGTGTGCATACGTATTATACTAAATTCTTCGTCATTTAGTCTGCTAGGCTTCAACAGAATTTCATCAGGAATATTCAATTTCCCAATGTCATGAAAAAAGGCTCCAAAACTCAGACTCATTAGTTCGTTATTATTTAGCGACATCCTTCTACCAATCTCTAATGAATGCGTTTTAATTCGTTCGCAATGGCTTGCAGTATATCCATCCTTTTCGGCAATTTCCACGGCTAAATGATTGAATTTTCTGGTAATTTCACTATATTGGTGAAAGACGTAGTTTGAGCACACGTAAATAAAAGTGGAATCTTCATCGGCAGTAAAGATAATACAGTCTTGTACGGGTTCAGCCGATAGGGACTCCCCGGGCTCTAAAATACCTTCAGCATCTCCCAGTTTATAATGAAGCCTTCCGCTGAGAAGGTGTACGAATTCAAGTTCATCCCAGCCCTCAAGTGGGGCCAGGGCCCACGATTTTCCTTTGCTCAAGCGGTGGTGTATGATTTCTGTTCCATTTTTACTCGCAAGCAGTGTCAGGGTCGTGTTGCCAGACTCCACGCGCTCGATGCCGTCTTCTTGCGAGATGTGATGGAGCCAGCTCGTTGAGTATTCCTTTTTGAGCTCCATGAGCAAATACACCTGCTTGTCTAATGATCTGAATAAAAATGCCAAAATACAGCGCATTCACACTGAGTACGCATTGTGGTTATCATATCAGATCTTTCATCAGTTTCGATAGATTTTCTGTCTTCTGGTGGGATAGCGTGTCGATTTAGGCATTTTTGCTTCACAGAAGCCGGACAGGAACGGTCAAAAAATATTTGAGGAGGATATTCACTGAATGTTGCACATCAAGCAGGAATTTCGAAAGCGCTTGCGAATATCATTTCATAAGTTTGTTTACCATCCGAATAAAAGGTGAGGGATCAAATGTTGAAGAGACCAAAAGTAGTATTGTCGGCTGGCGTGACTGTCGCGTTGACGGCGAGTGCTCTTGTCACCGGATGCGGTAATTCAAGCGGGGGGAGTAATTCATCCAGTGGGGCATCGGGTGCATCTGGAAAAAGCTCCATTACTATCTGGGACATTCAAACAGGCGCTTCTCAAAAGGTCGTTCAAGACATGTCGAACGACTTTAACAAGTCTCATCCGGACATCCAATCGACCGTTCAGTTTTTTGAAAACGACCCGTACAAGCAGAAGATTCAAATCGCCATGGGTGCACATAATCCACCAGATATCTTTACTGGTTGGGGCGGCGGTGTACTAAAGTCGTACATCGATGCTGGCGATGTTTATGATTTGACGTCTGATTTAAAGGCCGACCCGAGTTGGGCAAATCGCTTTTTACCGTCTGTAATGAAACCGGTTACTTTTGATGGAAAAATTTATGGCGTTCCGAATGACAACGTACAACCAGTAATGATGTTTTATAACAAGCAGGTATTTCAACAATATCATCTCACGCCGCCGAAGACGTGGGACGACTTGCTCAATGATGTCAAAGTGTTTAAGGCTCACGGCATTGCCCCGATTTCTCTGGGTGGCAAAGATCAGTGGCCAGATTTGATGTATGAGGAGTACCTGGTTGATCGGATTGGTGGACCGCAGGTATTTAACAATGTGCTGGCCGGAAAGAAAAATGCATGGTCAGATCCGGCATTTTTGAAAGCGAATACAATGATTCAACAACTGGTAAACGCTGGGGCGTTTGAACAAGGATTCAGCTCGGTCAGTTCAAACCAAGGCGAGGATGCGGCGCTGCTGTATACCGGGAAAGCCGCGATGGAACTGATGGGAAGCTGGGGATTTGCAACGATTTTGTCTGATGACAAATCGTTTATTGATCAGGGCAATCTTGGCTTCATGACGTTCCCAACTGTATCTGGAGGCAAGGGTAATCCGAATGACATCGTCGGCAATCCGTCCAACTACTATTCGATTTCGAATGACTCGAAGAACAAAAAGGCGGCTGTGACCTTCTTAAAGGACGCGGTGCTCAATGATCAGAACGTGAAAGACTGGATTAGCATTGGCGACGTTCCGCCTGTCCAAGGGATTGAGTCGGAATTAAAGCAGGCCACGTATGGCGATTACTTGTCGTTCACCTATGACATGGTCAAAGATGCACCGAACTTCCAGGCGTCATGGGATCAGGCGCTCCCTCCGAGCGAAGCACAGGAACTGTTAACCGATTTAAGTAAGTTGTTCCTCAATCAAATGACGCCGCAACAGTTCTCCGACGATATGAATCAACACATGCAGTCGTAACAACGGCGGGACGGATAATCCACTTATCCGTCCCCTGCAAAGTCGATGGTTGGAGGGAACCACTATGGGAACCAAAATGAATTGGCAGAGATGGTTGATGATTGCGCCGGCAGTCGTATTCTTTGCCGTTTTCGCATTGTTTCCGATGCTGATGGCGGTTTATTACAGCGGGCTCCAGTGGAATGGCATCAGCAGTGCGAAATGGGTGGGATTGGCCAATTGGGGCAGTGTGTTCCGCAACGGCGAAGCGCTGCACGCGTTGCGTTTGACTGCGGAAGTCATGGTGTTGTCTTGGGTTGTCCAGACGCCAATCAGCCTGTTGGTCGGCGTCTTTCTCGCGGGGCGGCAAAGGCATCGCGCGGTGTTCGGCGTGTTCTACTTTGTTCCATTACTTTTCTCTTCAGTGGCCATTGGCGTGACCTGGTCCTACATTTTAAACCCCAACTTTGGATTGTTGGACGCGCTGTTAAAGTCTCTGCATATCGGAAATGGCAATCAGAACTGGTTGGGGAACACGCACTTGGCGCTCCTGGTTGTGACGTTGATTATCGCCTGGCAGTTCATTCCGTTCCACTCGCTGTTGTATCAGGGAGGCGCGAAACAAATTCCAGACTCCTTATATGAAGCGGCCACCATTGACGGAGCGAACGTTTGGAACACATTTTTCTCGATTACTTTGCCGCAGTTGAAGTACACGCTGATCACGTCCAGTGTGTTGGTACTGACCGGATCGCTCACGTATTTTGACCTCATCTACGTGTTGACCGACGGTGGGCCAGGAGATGCGACGACGGTGTTGGCGATGGATATGTATAAACAGGCGTTTGTGAATCAGAACATCGGACTCGGCAGTGTATTGGCTGTGATTTTGGCCGTGGCTGGCGTCATCCTGTCTATTTTGACGCTGCGGTTTACAGGCTTTAACCGCATGGAAAGTCAACTGGAGGGGATGTGACATGGCTTCTCAAGTGATCAAGACGGACGCGAGCGTAAACCTGCGTGCGCCACGCCGCAAGCGGCTGAGGTGGTATAACGTGGTATTCACCGCCCTTGGCGTCGTGTGGTTGATTATCGCGTTTTATCCGGTGCTGTACATGTTGATGACCAGCCTCCGATCCCAACAGGGCTATTTACTGGGCATCCCTTGGCTTCCATCGCTGCATCCGACGTTTGAGAACTACGCTACGGTGCTGCAGGCGGGTTTTGCGCACTATTTCTTAAATAGTGTCATTGTTTCCGTGTGTTCGGTCGCGCTGATTGTCGGGTGTTCACTGCTTTGTGCGTATGTTGTCGTGCGGTCCAGAAACCGTGCCGTACGCGTGATTTTCGATGTCTTTCTGGTAGGTTTGGCACTGCCGATTCAGGCGGCCATTATCCCAATCTACGTGCTCATTACGAAGATGGGCTTGTACGACACCTTGCTTGGCATGATTCTCCCATCTGTGGCGTTCGGGCTGCCGCTCACGCTGTTGATTCTCGTGAACTTTGTCAGAGATATCCCGAATGAGCTTTACGAGTCTATGGGACTTGAGGGAGCCAGTGATTTTCGGCTTTTGCGGCATCTGGTCATTCCCCTGGCAATGCCGGCGCTCATTTCTGTATCGATTTACGACTTTGTGCAGGCGTGGAACAACTTTTTATTTCCGTTGGTACTCACGCAGAGCGATAGTTCTCGCGTGATGCCGATGGCC